>JAJXYE010000019.1 GCA_021780735.1 Pseudomonadota bacterium
CATGAAGCCGAAGCCGTCCTGCAGGATCTCCAGCACGCCCTCGGCCCAGATGCCGCCGCCGGAGCGGGCGTGCGCCTTGAGCACGTTGAAGATCACGTCCTGCTTGCGGGCACGGGCGACGCCTTCATAGACCCCAAGCGATTCGGCGAACTCGAGCAGCTGGATCGCGTTCTTGCGCTTGAGCTCGGTGAGGTTGATGACCCGGTCGTTGCTGCCCGGATCGGCGTTGTCGTCATCCACCGGCAGGCCGTTCGGATTCGGTCGCGGATGGCGTTCGCCCTGCGGGCGTGGCTGCTGCGGGTTGCCGCCACTGCCACCGCGCTCGTTGCGACGACGGCGGCCGCGACCTTCGCGCCCCTCGCGCGGGGTATTGTTGTTGCCCTGATTCGGGTTCTGGGCTGTGGTTGCAGCGGGCGGTTGAGCCTGGTTCGCGGAGGCGCCGGATTCGCTGGTGGCCTGACTGGGTTGCTGCGGGCGGGTCTCGCTGCTGGCTTGCGCCGGAGCCGATCCGCTTGACGCGGCGGGCGCTGGCGCGGGTGCTGGAGGCTCGGCGGCTGCTGGCGCCGGCGTCGGCGCGGGAGCGGGAGCGGGAGCGGCGGGCTTGTCCGCAGCGGCGCTGCTTTCAGCCTTCGCCGCCGCCACGGCTGCGGCGCTGCGCCTTGGTGCGCGCGGACGCGGCTCGGGCTTGCCTTCGGCAGCAGGCTTGGTATCGGCGCCTTTGGCGTCGTTCGGAATCTGGTTATCGGTATCGGACACGGGCAATCCTCGCAGGGCGCCGTTGAGTTACAGGAGGGAGGGTGTGCGTCGCGCTGAAGGCGCTGGGGGACAGGACTGTCCCGACGGACGCGAGGAATCTAGCACCCGCCGCGTATCGGCGTAAAGCCTCGGCAACCGGCCCTGTGACGCGGAGCGGGTTGCCGGCAGCGGGTGGGATGGAGCCGGATCAGATCGCCTTGTCGATCATCTGGGTCAGCTGACCCTTGCTGACCGCACCGATCTGGGTCGCTTCGACCTTGCCGTTCTTGAACACCATCAGGGTCGGAATGCCGCGCACGCCATAGGCGCGCGGGGTTTGCTGGTTCTGGTCGATGTTCACCTTGACCACGCGCAGCTTGCCCTCGTACTGCTTCGCCAGCTCGTCCAGCATCGGCGCGATGGCTTTGCACGGGCCGCACCATTCGGCCCAGAAATCGAGCAGGACGGGGGTTTCTGACTTGAGCACCTGCTGCTCGAAGGCGTCGTCGTTCACATGGGTAATCAGGTCGCTCACCGGGGATCTCCGTGGCTGGGGGCACAATAACGTGCGGATGCAAGACAATGGGGTGGCAAACGCGGGAAAACAAGGAGATAGCGACCGCGAAGCTGTCATCAGCTACACTCAGGCGCCCATGAAGCATGGGTTGTGCAGGATTCGGGGCTCGCCGCTGCGGTGGGTTCTCATTCCAGCGCAACTCCGGGCACGATTCAAGGGCGGTCTTCCAAGCCGCCTGTCAGACCGCCGGCAAACACGGCGTCGCCTGCCGCGGCGCGACCTTGTTGACCCTGACATTGAGCCGCTTCGCTGCGCATCGCGCACCCGTCCTGCACCGTTCCCGCGCCGAGTTCCGGCGACTGAAGCGGGTGCAGCGCACCACGTCGCCGTCAGGCAAGGTTCCCAGATTCCCATATGTCACAAACCGTACTCACCGACACTTTCTTCGCCAACTTCGATTTGCATCCGCTGCTGCAGCAGGGCCTGGACGACAGCGGCTTCACCCGCTGCACGCCGATCCAGGAAATGACGCTGCCACTGGCGCTGGCCGGGCGCGACGTCGCCGGGCAGGCACAGACCGGCACCGGCAAGACCTGTGCCTTCCTGGTCGCGCTGATGAATCGGCTGCTGACCACGCCGGCGGTAGCCGGCCGCAAGGACAGCGACCCGCGCGCGCTGATCATCGCCCCGACCCGCGAGCTGGCGATCCAGATCGACAAGGACGCGCAGGCGATCGGCCGCCACACCGGTCTGAAAACCGCGCTGATCTACGGCGGCGTCGATTACGACAAGCAGCGCCAGCAGCTGAAGGACGGCTGCGACATCATCATTGCCACGCCGGGCCGTATGCTCGACTACCACAAGCAGGGCGTGTTCAGCCTCAACAGCGTCGAAGTGATGGTGATCGACGAGGCCGATCGGATGTTCGATCTGGGCTTCATCAAGGACGTGCGCTTCATTTTCCGCCGGCTACCGCCACGCGAACAGCGCCAGGTGCTGCTGTTCTCGGCCACGCTCAGCCATCGCGTGCTGGAGCTGGCCTACGAGCACATGCACGAGGCCGAGAAGCTGGTGGTGGAGAGCGACAACGTCACCGCGGATCACGTGCGTCAGCTGGTCTACTTCCCGGCCAAGGAAGAAAAGATGCCGCTGCTGCTCAATCTGATTGATCAGCACAAGCCGTCGCGCAGCATCATCTTCGTCAACACCAAGGCCGCCGCCGAGCGGATCACCGAACGGGTCAAGCGCCATGGTTGCCGCGTCGGTGCGATCTCCGGCGACGTGCCGCAGCTGAAACGGCAGAAGCTGCTGCAGCGGTTCCAGGAGGGCCAACTGGACATCCTGGTGGCCACCGACGTGGCCGCGCGTGGCCTGCACATCCCGGCAGTCAGCCATGTGTTCAATTACGACCTGCCGCATGAGGCCGAGGATTACGTGCACCGCATCGGCCGCACCGCGCGTCTGGGCGCCGAAGGCGACGCGATCAGCTTCGCCTGTGACCTGTACGCGATGTCGCTGCCGGACATCGAGGCCTATATCGGGCAGAGCATCCCGGTGGCATCGATGGATCCGGCCCTGCTGGTGATGCCGAAGCCGCGCGCGATCGACGCCGAGTTCGCCGCCCATGCGGCGGCCGACAGTGCGGCGTTCGGCGACGTGGTGCCGCCGCGGCCGGGCGAGAAGCCGCGCCGCAGCGGTGCTTCCGGCCGCAGTGGCGAGCGCAGCGCCGGCGGTCGCGGCGCGGCGCGTCCGCCGCGTGAGCGCAAACCGGCCGTTGCGGTGACTGTCGAGAGCGTCGATGCGACATCCGTGCCGCCGGTAGTTGCCGCGCAGCAGGTTGTCGAAGCCTCAAGCGGAAGCGATGCCGCACGCAAGCCGCGCCGTCGTCGTGGCGGGCGCAATCGTCGTCGCGAGGGTGCTCCCACCGACACGGGTCAGGGCCAGACGCAGAATGTGGTGGCGACCGAAGGTAGCCGTCCGCCGCGTGGCGAACGGCGTCCGCCGCGCGAACGCAATGTCGCCGAAGCCAGCGGCAGCAGCCATCAACGGCCGTCGCGACAGGTCGAGGTGACCTCCGGCAAGGCCGGCGAACACCACCATGCGCATCCGAACAAGCCGGGCCTGTTCCGCCGGCTGACCCGGCTGTTCACCGGCCGTTGAGAGGCTTGATCGCCGTGGCTTGCAGCCGCGGCGTCCGGCGGTGCCCGAAGTCCGCACGTTGGCGGCCGGCTTCCCTTATCCTTGGCGTCGAAGCGTCGACAGGCTCGGGGTAACCGGTGATCCAGTTTGATCAAGTCAGCAAGCGCTATGACAGCGGCCACGAGGCGCTGTCGCAGCTTTCGTTCGAGGTTCCGAGCGGAGAGATGGCCTTCATTACCGGCCACTCCGGCGCCGGCAAGAGCACCTTGCTCAAGTTGCTCGGACTGATCGAACGGCCTTCGCACGGCGTGATCAGCATGGACGGCAAGAAGCTGTCGAAGATTCGCCGCAGCGGTATTCCCAAGTGGCGCCGGCAGGTCGGCATGGTGTTCCAGGATCACCGTCTGCTGATGGATCGCACGGTGTTCGCCAACGTCGAATTGCCGCTGGTGATCGGCGGCATCGCCCGCGCCGAACGCGCCCGGCGCGTGCGCGCTGCCCTGGAGAAGGTCGGCCTGCTGGCCTACGAGCGGCAGTTGCCGGACACGCTTTCGGCGGGCGAGCAACAGCGCGTCGGCATCGCCCGCGCGATCGTGGCGCGCCCCGGTCTGCTGATCGCCGACGAGCCCACCGGCAACCTCGATCCACAACTCGCGGTGGAGATCATGGGGCTGTTCGATGAGTTCCAGCAGCTCGGCACCACCGTCCTCATCGCCAGCCACGACCTGCCGCTGATCAAGCGCATGAAGAAACGCGTGATCGTGCTCGACCATGGCCGGCTGGTGGCCGATCTGGCCGCGCAGGAGGTGCTTTGATGGCGCCCGAGACGAGCCTGAGCGGCACTTCCGAGACACCGCAGCGCAACGCGCACAGTCACGGCCGACGATTTGCCAGTTGGCGCGAACATCATGCGTGGAGCGCGGTGGCCAGCCTGCGTCGGCTGGCCTCGCGTCCGCTTGGCAGCCTGCTGACGATTGCCGTGATGGGTCTTGCGCTGGCCCTGCCGCTGGCGTTCTATCTGCTGCTGGGCAACGTGCAGCGGCTCGGTGACGCCTTGGGACAGAGTCAGGCGATCAGCGTGTTCATGCAGCCCGGACAGACCGCGCAGCAGGCGCAGCTTCTGGCCAGACAGTTGGGCGACCGCCCGGAAGTGGCGACGGTGAAACTGAAGAGCCCACAACAGGGCATGGATGAACTGGGCCGAATGCAGGGATTCTCCGGTGCGTTGCAGGCGCTCGACGACAATCCGTTGCCCTGGGTGCTGCAACTGCAGCCACGCGCCGGCGCCAGCGCAGCGTCGCTGGAGCAGTTGGTGAGCGATACGCGCGCGATGCGCAGCGTCGACATGGTGCAGGACAGCGGCAGCTGGCGGCAGCGTCTGGAAGCCTTGCTCGGTGTTGGCCAGCGCGTGGTGCTGGTGCTGGCGTCGCTGCTGGCGCTGGCGGCGCTGCTGGTGGTCGGCAACACCGTGCGAGTGGATATTTCCAGTCGCAGCGAGGAGATCGGCGTGTTGTTGCTGGTCGGTGCCAGCGGTGCGTTCGTGCGCCGGCCGTACCTGTATGCGGGGATCTGGTATGGCCTGTTCAGCGGCATCCTCGCCGCCCTGCTGGCGCTGGCGATCGAGTTCGCGCTGGCCGCGCCGGTAGCGCAGCTCAGTCGCGCCTACGACGGCCAGTTGCAGGTCGGCGGCTTGCCACCGTGGTTGCTGCTGGCGGTGCCTGTGGCGGCCGCGGCGCTGGGATGGCTTGGTGCGCGGCTGGTCAGTGCATGGCAGTTGCGCAAGGCGACATGATGGGCGTCCGATGCGGTGACGTGAATCGCAGCCATCCTGGCTTGGTTGAGGCATCATCATCAACGGAAGTGCGCGCAGGGGGTGCGCGCACCGATTCACCGGGCAGGGATCGCCACCAGTCAGCTGGGCGAGTTGAGGCATGAGTACAAACATCAGCAGTCGTCTGCTGACCGAGGCACCCCGCGTGCTCGTGGTCGATGGTTCGCGCGTGGTGCGCCAGCTGATCAGCCGCGTGCTCAAGGCCGAGTTGCCCGAGGTTGAGGTGGTGGGCTGCGGCAGTGGCGAGGAAGCGCGGCAGGTGCTGGGTGAGGGCGTGTTCGACTTCATCACGATCGCGCTGCGCCTGCCCGACATGGACGGCCTTGAACTGGCGAAGTTCGTGCGCGAATCCTCGCCGCAGACCTATGTGCCGATCGTGGTGGTATCCGGCGATGTCGAGGATCGGCTGCATCGTCGCGCGCTGGGCGAGCATGTCACCGACTATTTCGACAAGGCGCTGGGCTTCAACGCGCTGGCCGATTTCATCCGCGGCTATGTGAGCCCGCAGACCAGCGCCGAAGGCACCGTGCTGTATGTCGAGGACAGCCGTGTGGTGGCGTTGGCGACCCGGCGCATGCTGGAAAAGATCGGACTCACCGTGCGGCATGTGCTCAGCGTCGAGGAAGCCATCTCGCTGCTGGAGGCGGATCGGGCGCTGGGGTGGGTGGGTGCCGACCTGGTGCTGACCGACGTCAGCCTGAAGGGCGAGCTGACTGGCGGCGATCTGCTCGAACACATCCGCAATGAATTCGGCTACGGCAAGGGCCGCCTGCCGGTTCTGGTGATGACCGGCGACGAGAACCCGGCCAATCAGGCTGCCCTGATCCGAGCCGGCGCCAACGATCTGGTCGAGAAGCCGGTCGAGGAAAAGTTGCTGGTGACCAAGCTGTTGTTCCAGTTGCGCGTGGCCGGACACCTGCGTGACCGTGTCGACGAGGCATGACGCCCGATTCGATCAAGCTGGAGGACTCCTGGAAGGCGCGCCTCGGCGATTACCTGCTGCGCCCCGAGATGCAGTCGCTGGCGAGCTTCCTGCGTACCGAGAAGCAGGCCGGAAAGAGGATCCATCCGCCGGGTGGGGAAATCTTCGCTGCCTTTGAGCACACCCCGTTTGACGCGGTGCGCGTGGTGATCCTCGGTCAGGATCCCTACCACGGCCCCGGTCAGGCCCACGGCTTGTGCTTTTCGGTGCGCCCCGGCGTGCGCATCCCGCCGTCGCTGGACAATATTTTCAAGGAGATCCAGCGCGACCTCGGCCTGCCACGGCCCGACCACGGCTGCCTCACGGCCTGGGCCGACCGGGGCGTGCTGCTGCTCAACAGCGTGTTGACGGTGGAGGAGGGGCGTGCCGGCTCCCACGCCAATCGGGGTTGGGAAGGTTTCACCGATGCGGCCATCGAGGCACTCAATCGTGAGCGCAAGAGCCTGGTTTTCCTGTTGTGGGGTGCCTACGCCCAACGCAAGGGACAGCTGATCGACGGTACCCGCCATTGCGTGCTGCGGTCGGTACACCCTTCGCCGCTTTCCGCCCATCGTGGCTTTCTCGGCTGCGCACACTTCTCGCAAGCCAATCGCTACCTGCACGATCACGGCGAAACAGCCATGGACTGGTCGCTGCCGCAGCAGGCCGGGTGAGTCCGCTTGATCGGCGTCGAGGCGGCCTCATGTCGGGATGCGCCAGGGGCTCGACAAGCCCGGTAAATATCTGTACCATTCAGTTCATTAAGGCCCGGGTATGCCCGGATCGAACCAATCGGGGTTTTAGCACTCCAATACCCTGAGTGCTAAACTTTGACGTCATGCAGGAGGTTTCATCCATGTCTCAAGCCTTGGTGACTGCCAATTACCCACTGCCCAGCGTTGTGGGCAGTCTGGATGCCTATATTTCTGCCGTGCACCGGATTCCGGTACTGAGCGTCGAAGAGGAGCAGGCGCTGTCGCGCGACTATCTCGAAGACGCCAACCTGGCTTCGGCGAAAAAGCTGGTGATGTCGCATCTGCGTTTCGTGGTGCATGTCGCCCGCGGTTACAGCGGCTATGGTTTGCAACTGGCCGATCTGATCCAGGAAGGCAATATCGGCCTGATGAAGGCGGTCAAGCGTTTCGACCCGGATCAGGGCGTTCGCCTGGTCAGCTTTGCCGTGCACTGGATTCGTGCCGAGATGCACGAGTTCATCCTGAAGAACTGGCGCATCGTGAAAGTCGCTACCACCAAGGCGCAGCGCAAGCTGTTCTTCAACCTGCGCAAGAGCAAGAAGCGCCTGGGCTGGCTGAATGCGGCAGAGGTGAGCACGGTGGCGAAGGATCTGGGTGTTCCCGAGGCAACCGTGCGCGAGATGGAGTCACGGTTGTCCGGTCGTGATATCGGCTTCGAGCCGATTGGCGACGACGAAGACGCCAAGCCCGCGCCGGCGGCTTTCCTTATTGATGAGGGTGCCGATCCGTACGACAACGTGTCCGATGAGGATCAGGCCGACAACCAGATGCAAACGTTGACCGACGCCTTGAACCATCTGGACAAGCGCTCGCGCGACATCATCCAGCGCCGCTGGCTTGACGGCGACAACAAGGCAACGCTGCAGGATCTGGCCGACGAGTACGGCGTTTCTGCCGAGCGCATCCGCCAGGTCGAGGCGAATGCGATGAAGAAAATGCGTGGGCTGTTCGCCACGGCGTAATGCGGCCGGCTCATCGGACTCCGCACCTTCTCGTGCGGATCAGCCGGACTGGCATCGACGGCCCCGCAAGGGGCCGTTTGCCTTGCCGGGTCGGTGTCAGGTCAGTCGCGTGTGGCTGCCGCGGGCTGGCGCAGAGCCATGCCCTTGAGCACATTCAGCGCCTGCGACAAGGCGTAGTCGCTGACGGCCAGCTTGCCGTCGGCAGCACTGCCGTCGTTGTTGATGTTGCTGCCGGCCTTGGCATTCTCATTGGCCAGATGATTCGGCAGGTCGGCCTCGGAGCTGATCAGCACCGGGCCGCTGTCGGCCTTGTTCACGGTGAGGTCGGCCAGGGCGATGTCCGGCTTGATTCCTTCGGCCTGGATCGAGGTGCCGTTCGGCGTGTAATAGCGGGCGGTGGTGATTTTCACCGCATGATCGGCGTCCAGCGGCAGCACGGTCTGCACCACGCCCTTGCCGAAAGTTCGCTGGCCCATGGTCAGGGCGCGATGGTTGTCCTTCAGTGCGCCTGAAACGATCTCGGCCGCCGACGCGGTGCCGTGGTTGGTGAGCACGACCAGCGGTGCACCGTCGAGCTGGTCGCCCGGATGCGCACTGAAGCTCATGTTGGCATCCTGCAGGCGGCCACGGGTGGTGACGATGACGCCGGAGTCGAGGAAGTCGTCGCTTACGCCGATGGCTGCGGTGAGCAGGCCGCCCGGATTGTTGCGCAGATCCAGCACGGCACCCTTGGGCTGGCCGTGCTTCGCGATCAGCTCGCCAAGCTTGCGCTCCAGGTCGCTGGCCGTGTCCTGCTGGAACTGGCTGATCCGGATATAGGCATAGCCGGGCTCCAGTTCACGCACCTTGACGCTGCTGATCGAGATGTTCTCGCGCACCAGATGCATGTCGACCAGTTTGTCACTGCCTGGGTGCGCAATGGTCAGGGTTATCTTGCTGCCGGGCTTGCCACGCAGCTGCTTGAACATATCGGCGACGTTCTGCGGATCGATCAGGATGCCGTTGATCTTGACGATCATATCGCCGGGCCTGATACCGGCGCGTGCCGCGGGGGTGTCGTCAATCGGCGAGACAATGCGCAGGCCACCGTCCACCTGCAGCACCTCGATGCCGAGCCCGCTGTACTGGCCGGTGGTGTCCTCGTTGAGTTGGGAGAGGCCTTGTCGGTCCAGGTATTCGCTGTGCGGATCGAGCCCGGCCAGCATGCCGGTGATGGCATCCTTCATCAGCGTCTTGTTGTCGACCTTTTCCACGTAGGCCTGGCGCACCACCTCATACACCCGACTGAAATTGCGGATGTCCTTGAGGTCGACCTGGTCGGAACTCGAGCTTGCGCTGGCCAGGGCGGGCGCGCTGCTGGCGCTGGCGGGCCGGTGAACCGGTGACGCCGGCACGCTGGCTGCCGCTGCCGGCGAACTTTGCGCAAGCAACACAGGCGCGCACAGCAGAAACGGCAGGCTCAGCAGCGCGGCAAGCTGGCGAGAGCTGGAAAGACGCATGGGGTGACTCCGTACGGCGGGCGAACATCGCGCGGCAAGCGCGACGCAGAGAGTGACAGGGACTGGGACAACCGAACGCCGGGACAATTCACCGTCCCGGCTTCTAGCCTGCGGTGCCGTGTCGCGCGCGTCAACGGTGTTTACTGAGCCAACTGCGCGGATCGACCGGCTTGCCACCCTTGCGCAACTCGAAATACGCACCGGTATTGACTCCGGTGGGTGCGCTGGCAGTGCCGATGGCCTCGCCCGCCTCGACCTCGTCGCCGACCCCGTGCAGCAGGCTTTCGTTGTTGCCGTACATACTCATCCAGCCATCGCCATGGTTGACGATGATCAGCATGCCGTAGCCGCGCAGGAAGCCGGCGTAAATCACCCGGCCACGCGCCACGGCATGAACCTCGCTGCCACCGGCGGCCTTGATCAGAACGCCATTGCCGTAGCTGTTGACCACGCCGCTGGCCGGCCACGGCAGGTTGCCGCGGATATTCGCGCCGGCATGACCGACCTCGAGTGGCGGCGGCGAATGTCCGGGGTGCCTCGTAGCGACGTCGCTGCGGGCCGCCTCGTCGATCACCTTCTGCAGTTGTGCAACCAGGTGGTCCAGCGCCTGCGCGTTCCGCTTGAGCGCGGCCAGCCGTTGCGCCTGATCCTTGTAGCGGGAGTCGGTCTCGCTGGCGAGCTTCTGTTGCGCGGCGCGCTGGCTGGCCAGCAATCTGGCCTGCTGCTCGCGCCTGGCCTTGCTCGCCAGCAGCGCCTGTTGCTCACTGGCGATCGCGTTTTCCAGATCCTGCAACTTCCCCAGATCCGTCATCAACTGCTGTACCCGTTGCACGCGATCCCGCTGGAAATACCTTGAATATTCCAGCGCGCGGGCAATCCGCGCCACGTCCTCGTCGCCCAGCAGCAAGCGCAGATCCGAGCCGTGCCCGAGCGCGTAGGTGGCGCGCAGCAGCTCGGCGATCGCCGCCCGCTGGCCGTCCAGCTTGTGCTTGAGATCGGTGCGTTGCAATTGCAGCTGGGCCAGTTGCTCCTGCTTGGCGGCCAGGGTGGCATCGGTTTGCCGTACCGCACGGGCCGCCGCCGCCAGCTGCTGGGCCTGCCTGGCCAACACCGCATTGACGCTGTCCCGCCTGGCCGCCGTGTCGGCCTGCTCTTTCGCCAGCGCCTCCATCTTGCTGCGCAGGTCGGCAAGCCTCTGCTTCGCCTGGGCCTGCTCGGCCTTGCTCCGGCTGTCCGGTCGTGCGTGGGCGGGTCGGGGCATTGCCGCGCATGCCAGGACGGTGGCGCACAGAATCGGGCGGACAAGGCGGATGAAGCGGGTGTGGTTGGGCATCGCCCGATTATCACCGAGCCAGCCGGCGCGGGCGAGCATCCGCCGGCCGGCGTGGCTTGCGCGCTGTCCAATCGGCCACGAGGTTGATTAAGCTCCAGACTGACGATGGCCGACGGCGTGCAGCGTGCTCAACAGACTCTGGCTGGGATTTTTCCTCGCCGCCGCGGTGGCGGCACTGGCGCAATGGCTGGTAGGCGGCAACGCCGACGTGTTTGCCGCAATCGTCGGCGCCCTGTTCGATATGGCCGACCTGTCGGTCAAGGTGATGCTGCTGCTGTTCGGTACGCTCACCCTGTGGTTGGGTTTTCTGCGCATCGCCGAGCAGGCAGGCCTGGTCGAGCAGGTGGCACGTCTACTCGGCCCATTGTTTGCCCGATTGATGCCGGAGGTGCCGCGCGGACACCCGGCGATCGGCCTGATCACGCTCAACTTCGCCGCCAATGTGCTGGGACTGGACAACGCGGCCACGCCGATCGGCCTGCGTGCGATGCGCGAGTTGCAGACACTCAACCCGTCGGCTGACACCGCCAGCAACGCGCAAATCCTGTTTCTGGTGCTCAACGCCTCCTCGCTGACCCTGCTGCCGGTGACCGTGTTCATGTATCGCGCGCAGGCCGGCGCGCACGATCCAACCCTGGTTTTCCTGCCGATCCTGTTGGCCACCAGCGCCTCGACCCTGGTCGGGTTTCTGAGTGTGGCCTACATGCAGAAGCTGCGTCTGCGCGATCCGGTCGTGATCGCGTGGCTGGGCGGTGCGGCACTGCTGCTGGCCGGCTTCGTTGCGCTGCTGGCCTCGCTGACGGCAAGTGCCCTGGCCAGCCTGTCCGGCCTGCTCGGCAACCTGTTGCTGTTCGGCGTGATCGTCGGCTTTGTCAGTGTCGGCGCCTACCGCAAGGTGCCGTTGTTCGAGAGCTTTGTCGATGGCGCGAAGCAGGGTTTCGAGGTAGCCCGGGATCTGCTGCCGTACCTGGTCGCGATGCTCTGCGCGGTGGGCGTGCTGCGCGCCTCCGGCGCACTCGACTTCGCGCTGGACGGCATCCGCTGGCTGGTGCTGCATGCGGGACTGGACGCGCGCTTCGTGGACGCATTGCCGACCGCGCTGGTCAAGCCATTCTCGGGTAGCGCGGCGCGCGCGATGCTGATCGAAACCATGCATCATTCGGGCGTGGACAGCTTCGCCGCCCTGCTTTCCGCCACGGTGCAGGGCAGCACCGAAACAACCTTCTATGTGGTGGCGGTATATTTCGGCGCGGTTGGCATCAAGCGGGTTCGGCATACCGTTGGCTGCGCCCTGCTTGCCGATCTGGCCGGCGTGCTGGCTTCGATCGGCGTGTGTTACTGGTTCTTCGGTTAGGTCGTCGTGTCGTTGCAGGCACGGGCCGTCAGAGTCAGCGTGTCGAGGTCGAAACTGCCGTCGGCGGCGGTCGCAAAATGCGCGCGCACGCTTGCCGGAGCGGCAATCTGCAACGAGCGGATGGCAGCGATGTGCTCGGCACCGGTATGGGTGCGCGCCACCCACGCATCGAACGCCAGGTGCAACTTGCGCGGTGTCAGCGACTGCACCGCAAATCCCGCGCGGGCAAGCGCGGCCACCCATTCCGATGTGCTGTAATTGCGCACATGCGAGCCGTCGCGCAGCAGCTCCAGCGTCTGCAGGTGGCTGTCGAGCAGGGCCTTGCCTGGTGCCACCACGTCGATGAAGATCGCCAGGCCCCCGGGCTTCAGCACACGCCTGGCTTCGCGCAGTCCGGCGTCCAGGTCGTCCCAGTGATGACTGGTGTAGCGGGCCAGCACGACATCGAAGCTGGCGCCCTGGAACGGAAGCTGTTCCGCAGCGGCATGCTGCGTGGTCACGTTGGCGTGGCCTCGCGCCGCGGCGGTCTCGGCGACCACGGCCAGCATGCTGGCCGTGACATCGCAGGCGACCACGGCGGCGACATGCGGTGCGACACGATAGGTGACGTGGCCACCGCCACAGCCAAGGTCGAGCACCCGTGCGCTGGCCAGGCCGCGCAGCGCCGCCTCGACCTGATCCAGGTCCGCTCCGCTGCTGTGGGTGGTGCTGTGCAGGTATTCCTGTGCCCGCGGTGCGTACTGCGTGGCAACGAAATGCGGTTCGGATGAGGACATCAGGCAACTCCGTGATCGGTCGCGATGCGAATGTGCGCTGCTGCGGACAGCGGGACAAGCAGCCTGTTTATACTGGTATCCATGGCAACGCCAGGACTCGTGGCTATGGATCGGCACTGGCCGGGTGTCTTCCCGGGTTATCGTCAGACTACCCTGCTGCCGGTCACCCGGATGCAGGGCAGGGTGCTGGTGCTCATCACGCCGTGAGTCGGTCTGGCCGTATCCGGCGGGACGCGTGCCTTTGAGCGTGTCGACACCGACCGCTCAGGACTTCGCGCCAACCCGGGGTTGAATCCCCTCCATCACCCACTTCGGAGCAACAACCATGCGCCTTGGCCTTGCCGCCAATCAGCTTCACCACAGCCATGACGCTGCCGCGCTGTTCCGCTGGTTGCAGGCATGCGAGCACGGCATTCGGGAATTGCAGCTGGGCCTGCACACCGTGGGGCGCACCCATGATGCGATCGGGCGCGTCGGTCGGCTGGCCGACTACGCGGGCCTGGTGCGGTATCCGAACGGTCGCGAGGGCGGCCTGATGAAACTGGTGGCCGAAGTGGTCGGCATGCCGGAGCCGGGGCGCGTGCTGGATGGCGCGATCTATCTGATCGACCCGGTCGACCCGTCCTCGGTATTTCCCGAGGCAGCGGCGCTGAAGCGTCAATGCGTGATCCATGGCAAGCCATTCATCTCGACCGTGGCGTCGGCGCGCGACTGGATCGAAATGGAGCGCATCCATGCCGGGCTGGTTCCCGATCCCGCTGCGGACGTTTTTCACGCGCTGCAGTCGCGCACACTGGCACTGATCGCGCACGATGCGATGAAGCCGCAGATGCTGGCATTCGCCGCGGAACATTTCGATGTGCTGTCACGCTATGCGCATCGCGTCGCTACCGGCACCACCGGCCAGCGCCTGAACGAACTGGCCTGGAGCCGCGGCTGGCCGGCCGGTTGCGCCTGGGCCGAACGCTATCAGAGCGGGCCGATGGGCGGCGACGCGCAGATTGCCGACCTGGTGCTGGCGCGGCGTTGCCAGCGCGTGATCTTCTTCGAGGATCCGCACGTGGCACGCCAGCACGAGGCGGACATCCAGCTGCTGGAGCGCGCGGTGACCACGCGCACCGACGAGGCCGTCTGCATCACCTCGCCGCGCGTGGCGGCGCGCTGGGTCGATGCGGCGCGTCGGCGCGCAAGCCTGCGTCCCTGCCCGCAGGGAGAGTCCGCATGTGCCTGATCGCCTTTGCCTGGAACTGCCATCCGCGCTGGCGCCTGCTGCTGGCCGGTAACCGCGACGAGTTCCACGCTCGTCCCAGTGCCCCTCTGGCGCGCTGGGACGACGCACCGATCGTCGGCGGCCGCGACCTCGAGGCCGGTGGCACCTGGCTGGGTGTTTCCGACGCCGGGCGCTGCTGCGTGGTGACCAATGTCCGCGACCCACGCGATCCGCAGGTCGGCAGCTCTCGCGGCCTGCTCGCCACCGACTACCTCACCGGCAGCGCCGATGCCGCCGGGCACGCGCAGCATCTGAGCGCGGTGGCGGGCGACTATCGTCCATTCAACCTGCTCACCTTCGACCGGGAGGCAGCGTTCTACCTGGGCAATCGGCCACAGCCGCGCGCCCAGCCGGTAGCCGCCGGCGTGCATGGACTCTCGAATGCCGACTTCAATACGCCCTGGCCGAAGACGCGGATCCTGATGCAGCGCCTGCAGGCATGGATCGACAGCGGAGATGAGATCGACTTCTCGCCCTTGTTCGAGGCGCTCGCCGATGAACAGGTCGCGCCGGACGAACAGCTGCCGGACACCGGTGTGGGGCTGGAGCGCGAGCGCCGATTGTCCAGCGCCTTCATCCGCGGTGAGCAGTACGGCACCCGCGCCAGCACCGTGGTCGGCATCAGTCACGCCGGCGGCGGGGTGATCGTGGAGCGGCGCTTCGGTCCATCCGGGCGCTTTGTCGGCCAGAGCATGTTGCGTTTTGCCGATCCGCCGCTGACCTGATCCGTCGGGACGGGCGCGATGCCTACGCTGACTGTCGGCATGAGCGACTGCTGCGGCCTGGCGCGGCTGGCTACGCTGACTGCCCGGCAAGTGCGATGGAGCTCGAAACATGCGCAAGGGATGGCGGTGGCTGCTGGCGGGCAGCCTGATGCAACTGGTGCAGGCGGCGTACGCGGTCGAATGCCCCCGCTGGTCGGCGGCTCAGGCGCGGCAGGAATTGGCGGCGCTGCATGATCGACTCGATCGCTGGAACCATGCCTACCGGGTCAGCGGAAGCTCGCCGGTGGATGACGCGGTGTACGACCAGGCGCTGCAGCGATTCGAGCAATGGTGTGGGTGTTTTCCGGCGCAGGCCCCGGCCATGCCGGCCCACCTCGCCGACGCCACTGGCAGAGTCGATTCGCCGGTGGCGCAGACCGGGCTGGCCAAGCTGCCCGATGCCGCAGCACTGGCGCAGTGGATGCACCAGCGCGGCGATCAGGATTTGTGGGTGCAGCCAAAGGCTGACGGCGTGGCAGTGACCCTGCTGTATGTCGACGGCCGGTTGCGTCAGGCCAGCAGCCGCGGCGATGGTCGGCACGGTTCGGACTGGACGACGCAGGCGCAGTTGATCAATGCGGTTCCCAAGCGGCTTGCGCACGCGCCGGCTTACGTGGTGCTGCAGGGCGAGCTGTACTGGCGCCTGCCCGGTCATGTCCAGGCGAACGATGGCGGCACCAATGCGCGTTCGGCGGTGGCGGGGGCATTGGCGCGCGATCGGCTGGATGTCGTCACCGCCGCACGGATCGGCCTGTTCGTCTGGGACTGGCCCAGTGGCCCGGCCGACATGCCGGCCCGCCTGGCCGGCATGTCGGCGATGGGCTTGACCGACAGCGTGACCTATACCCGGCGGGCGCGAAGCATGGACGACGTGCAGCGCTGGCGCGAGCAGTGGTATCACCACGCCTTGCCGTTCGCCGCCGACGGTACCGTGGTGCGACAAGGCCATCGTCCGCCGGCGTCCAGCTGGCAGGCGGCCCCGCCGGAGTGGGCGGTGGCATGGAAATATCCGGCTGCTTCGGCGCTGGCCGAGGTGCGGGCGGTGGACTTCACGATCGGTCGGACCGGTCGCATCACGCCGGTGCTGGAGCTCGATCCGGTGCAACTGGACGACCATCGTGTGCAGCGGGTCAGCGTCGGTTCGCTGCGGCGCTGGCAACAGCTGGACATCCGGCCCGGCGATCAGGTCGAGCTGGTACTCGCCGGGCTGACCATTCCACGGCTGCAGGCGGTGGCATGGCGCGCGCAACAGCGCACAACGGTGAACGCACCCGATCC
>JAJXYE010000211.1 GCA_021780735.1 Pseudomonadota bacterium
CCTTGCGGCGGCGCGCCCGGTTTGCCACACCGATGGTACGGATGTCGCCGACCACGACGGGCGCAGGGTGAACCCAGTCGCCGCGCTCACGCGGGCTTCGGCGGCGCTCGACGGCCAGTGGATTCTTGCGCTCGTTCAACGCCTGCGCCGCGGCGTGCAGCACGGCGGCGTCCAGCGCCGGGCCGGGCTCGCTCTGCGGCAATTGCCGGTACAGCGCGGCCAGCTCGGCTTCGCCGGGCAGCCTGTCGTCCGCAGTGGACGGATCCGTCGGTGGCAGGGGCGTGGTCATTCGGACAGCATTTCGCGTAGTCGATTCATGGCATAGCGCAGGCGCGACTTCACCGTTTCGCGGCCGGTACAGGTGATCGTGGCAATCTGCTCCAGGCTCAGTTCCTGTTCCAGCCGCAGCAGCACGGCGATGCGCTGCTCGTCGGGCAATTGCTCGATCGCGCGTTGCAGGCTGCGTCGGCGTTCGAACTCGGACAAGGTGTGATCGGGCTGCTCGCGCTCCGGTGTGGCGACAGTGGCCAGTGCCGCCTCGGCTTCGTCGCCGTCGGCCAGTGGTCGTTGGCGACGCAGGCCGTCGATCATCAGGTTGTGTGCTATCTGCAGCAGCCAGGTGCTGAATTTCGCCTGTGGCTGGTAGCGCGAACGGGCGCCGATCACCCGGCTCCAGGTTTCCTGGAACAACTCGTCGGTGCGATGCGGGTCGCGCACGCTGCGTAGCAGAAAGCGGTACAGCATGCCGCGGTGTCTGGCGTACAGGGTCTCGAACGCAGCAAGGTCGCCATGCGCGTAGGCAAGCATCAGCAAGGCATCGGGATCGACCGCAGCATCCATGGAGAGCGAGGTTAAGCCAAATCGTCGCTGGCCGGGTAGATTGCATGGCGATGGCGGTGTGTCATCGAGCGACAGGGTGGCGCGGCAGCCTGCCGGTTCCGGCCCCGCCAGGTGGCCGCAGTGGGGGAAGACGGCAGCGGAAGATCGGGCTGCTGTCGTCACCGCGATGCACCGGGCAGGGCCGGATGACTCACCGCGCCACGGTGTTGCGTTCCACATGGTCGGGTGTGGCCAGCCCCGCGGCCAGCTTCACCAGTTGCACGAAGCCGGCGCGATAGCCGTTGCCGTCGTCACCGCGGGCATCGTTGGCCAGCCTCGCGATCTGCGTGTAACCGTAGCCGTCCAGATACCTGCCACCACGCAAGGCGTCGGCGAAGGCGCCCACCGCGGCGGCAAAGCGCAGGCGCTGGCTGGGCCGTGCCTCGGCCTGCGCCGCGATCGGCTGCTCGATCAACCGGCTCCGCGACTGTGCCGGCAGCTTGTAGCGCAGGCGCAGAAAGGCCAGTTTGTCGCCGCGTCGCGCCGGCTCCGACGAGTTGGCATAGCGCAGCGGATCGATGCGCGCGCCGGCGGAACCGGTCGGGGTGATCTCGTAGATCGCGGTGACGTTGGCGCCGGCGCCGATGTCGCCGGCGTCGACCTTGTCGTTGTTGAAGTCCTCGCGTTTCAGCATGCGCTTCTCGTAGCCGATCAGGCGGTACTCCTGCACCTGTGCGGGATTGAATTCGATCTGGATCTTCACGTCCTTCGCAATCGTCAGCAGGGTGGCCGACATTTCGTCGACCAGCACGCGGCGGCCCTCCTGCAGGCTGTCGATATAGTGGTGGCTGCCGTTGCCGACATCGGCCAGCATCACCGCCATGGCGTCGTTGTAGTTGCCTTCGCCGAAGCCCAGCGTGGTCAGCGCCACGCCGCTCTTGCGGTGATCCTCGATGATGGTCTTGAGCGCCTGCTGGTTGACCGTGCCCACGTTGAAGTCGCCGTCAGTGGCCAGGATCACCCGGTTCACGCCACCCTTGATGAAGCCCTGCTCGGCCTGCGCATAGGCCAGTTCGATGCCGGCGCTGCCATGGGTGGAGCCACCGGCGCCGAGGCCGTCGATCGCCGCATCGATGCTGGCGTGCCGGTCGCCGGCGGTGGAGGGCAGGGCGACCCCGGCATGACCGGCGTAGGTAACGATCGCCACGCGATCCTGATGGCGCAGCTCGCGTACCAGCTGTTTCAGTGATGCCTGGAGCAACGGCAGCTTGTCCGGTTCGTTCATCGAGCCGGAGGTGTCGATCAGGAACACCAGGTTCGAAGCGGGGATCTGCGCCTTCGGCACGCGATAGCCCTGGATGCCGACCAGCAGCAGCTGGCGCTTTGCATTCCACGGTGCCGGCGCCAATTCGGTGGTGACGCTGAAGGGTTGCTCACGATCCGCCGGTGGCGTGTAACCGTAGTCGAAATAGTTGATGAATTCCTCCGCACGCACCGCATCGGCCGGTGGCAGCCGACCCTCGTTCAACATGTGCCGCACGTTGGTGTAGGAGCCGGTGTCGACATCGATGCTGAAGGTGGACACCGGCTGCTCGCTGACCAGTTGCACCGGGTTGCTGTCGCGATGGGTGTAATTCTCGGTATTGACATTGCCTGGCATCGGTTGCATCGGCATCGGTGCCGGCAGGTAGCTCAGACCGCCCATGGCGCGCATGGACGCCGCTCGTCCGCGAGGCGCTGGCGACGTCGCGGCGAGTTCGCTGACCGGGGGAGGTGGTGGCGCGGGCGCATCGACCAGTGCATCGCTCTTGGCGCCAGGCAGGTGGTTCGTTGCAGCAGGCGGCTCGGCCACAGGCTCCACCACCGCTTGCCGGACGCCGGCGGCTGCTGTGTTCGCAGCGCTGGCCTTGCTCACGGCGGCATCGGCTTCGGGTCTGGGCGTGCTGCAGCCGGTGATCAACACCAGCAGGGCCAGCAGCAGGCTGCGCAGCAGGGCTTTCAGCTTCATGGGGCGGTTCTCCTCCGGGTGGTGGAAGATGAAACGCCGTTGCGCGGCAAACGGGGTCAAATCGGGTGGAGCGCGGTAGCATGGCGCCCCCCCCGCACCTTTCTTACCGGAACGACATGATCAACAACGACGTACTTCGCTCCATCCGCTACATGCTCGATCTCAGCGATGGCAAGGTGGTCGAGCTGATCCAGCTGGCCGATGCGAATGCCGCGATCAGCAAGGAAGACGTGCAGGCGTTCCTGAAGAAAGACGACGAGCCCGGCTACCTCGAATGCAGCAACAAGGTGCTGGCGCTGTTCCTCGATGGCCTGGTGTTCCAGCGGCGCGGCAAGGACGAGAGTCGCCCGCCGCGGCCGCCGGAAAAGCGCGTCACCAACAACGTGGTGCTGAAGAAACTGCGCGTGGCGTTCGAGCTGAAGGACGTCGACATGCACGAGATCCTGGAAGCAGCCGACTTTCCGGCCACCAAGCCCGAACTCAGCGCCCTGTTCCGCCAGCCCGACCACAAGAATTTCCGTCTCTGTGGCGATCAGCTGCTGCGCAATTTCCTGAAGGGGCTGACGATGCGGGTGCGTGATTCGCGGTGATCCTGCGAGCCGGTCATGAGGGGCGCCTGGAGCGTGACCGCGGGATAGCGCTCGACGTAGGATTCGCCCTCGGCTCCGTAATACGTCACAAAGCGTTCAACCAGATCGACGTCGTAGCGGATGACGCCGGCATGCCAGATGGCTGACAGGAATTGCGGAAAGCTGCTTTCCCCGGCCTGATCAGTACGCAGTGCAGTGGCCAGGGCGTGCTGGTCGAATCGCGGCACATCGAAGTTACCGGATGCCAGTGGGGTGCCTTGCTGGATAACGGCGCCCAGTTCGGTCAGGTACAGACTCTGGCATGCGGGCAGCTGCCACACGTTGCGTGTCACGCCTGAGCTGCGTAGCGTTTCGGCGAGATAGGGAAAGCCACCCACGCGTGGGCGGCTGGCGATCGCTCTTCCCTGGGCGGCTTGCAGGTTTGCAATGGCTTCGCTCATGGCGGGTTCCTTCGTGCCGGAGGGGAGTTCGCAGACGTGCATCAAGGTGGCTGCCTGGGAGCGCGGGCGGCAGAAATCTTTGGGCTGCGATGGTGCTCTCATCCATAGGCCACGCCTCTCGTCGGGCTTGCATGGAATAACCATGCGCAAACTCCGATAG
>JAJXYE010000268.1 GCA_021780735.1 Pseudomonadota bacterium
GCCGAAATCGTTGCTGCGCCCGGACAGGAAGCCGAGGAAGCCGCCGAGTACGACATGCGGAAAGAAGTCCGCCTTGGCCACGCCGATGCGCGCGGTGGCGGCGGCGTATTCGCGTTCGGCCATCTGTACGTCCGGACGGCGCGCCAGCACGTCGCCGGCCGCGCCGAGCGGCAGGTTCACCGCGATCGGCTTGAAGTCCTTCGGCGACAGGTCGATGTCCAGTTCGCCCGGGCGCTGGCCCAGCAGCACGGCGAGACGGAATTTCGATGCGCTCACCGCCGTCTGCAGCAGCGGCAGTTGCGCCTGTACCGCGGCGAGACGGGCCCTGGCGCTGGCCACGTCCTGTTCGGAACCGGCGCCGAGCTGCTGGCGCACTTCGGTGAGGTGCACGGTCTGCTGCTGGTTGTCGATGTCGCGCCGGGCGATGTCCAGCCGTTGCTGGCTGCCGCGCAATTCGAAATAGTTGCGCGCGACCTCGGCCAGCAGGCTGACCTGGGCATCGCGCAGGCTCGCCTCGCTGGCGCCCCGATCGGCGCCGGCCGCTTGCACCGAACGACGCACGCCGCCGAACAGATCCAGCTCCCACGACGCGTCGAAGCCGGCCTGGTAGCTGGTGACCGTGCGGCGCTGGCTGCTGAAGCCGGGCTGCTGGCCGCGGCTGCGGGTGTAGTCGATGGCGCTGTCGATGGTCGGCCACTGCTCGGACTTCGTGCCGCTGAGCAGGGCACGCGATTCATGCAGCCGCGCGACCGCGATGCGCAGATCCAGATTGCTCGCCGCGGCGCGCTGGATCAGTGCGTCCAGCGTGGGGTCGTTGAATTGCTTCCACCACGCCGCCTGGAATGGCGCCGTGCTTTCCTGCGCCGCGTCCAGTCCCTGCAGTTGCGGCGTGGCGGGCTTCACCGCGTGATAGTCCGGACCCACGCTGGCGCAGCCGGCGAGGATCATGGCCGCGCCGAACGCGGCGATCTTCAGTAGCGATTTCATCTCAAGGATTCTCCAGCCCGACAGCGTGAGCGCGCGACTCGCGGCGCTCCGCCAGGGCGTGCATGACGACGTAGACCAGGGGCGTGTAGACCAGCCCGGACAGGCTCACGCCGAGCATGTCCGAGGCCACGGCGACACCGACGGCGGCGATCCTGCGCACGGTTTTCATCCCTGGCTCTCCAGCGCCGGCAGCGCGTGCGCGGCGGCGCGTTCGGCCGCGCGTGCCTCGCGACGCTCGACCAGGGCGCGAATGAGGACATAGAACAGCGGCGTATAGATCAGCCCGAAGATGGTCACGCCGAGCATGCCGGAGAACACCGCCACGCCCATCGCATGACGCATCTCGGCACCGGCGCCGTGCGAGGTGACCAGCGGCACCACGCCCATGATGAAGGCGAACGAGGTCATCAGGATCGGGCGCAGTCGCAGTTTCGCCGCCTCCAGCACCGCCTCGTGGCGGCTCATGCCTTCATGCTGGCGTTCGCGGGCGAACTCGACGATCAGGATCGCGTTCTTGCACGCCAGTCCGACCAGCACGATCAGGCCGATCTGGGTGAAGATGTTGTTGTCGCCACCGCTGAGCCACACGCCGGCGATCGCGGACAGCAGCACCATCGGCACGATCAGGATCACCGCCAGCGGCAGCGACCAGCTCTCGTACAGCGAGGACAGCACCAGGAACACCAGCAGCACGCACAACGGGAACACCAGGATCGCGGTATTGCCGGCGAGGATCTGCTGGTAGGTCAGCTCGGTCCACTCGAAGCTCATCCCGTTCGGCAGGTGATCCTTCGCCAGTTTCTCCATCGCCGCCTGGGCCTGGCCGGAGCTGTAGCCGGGCGCCGCGCCGCCGTTGATCTCCGCCGTCGGGTAGCCGTTGTAGTGCTGCACCCGATCCGGGCCCGCACCCTGCTTCACGGTGACGAACGAACCCAGCGGCACCATCTGGCCCTGCGCGTTGCGTGTCTTCAGCTGCAGGATGTCCTGCGGCGTGTGGCGGAACGCCGGGTCGGCCGACACGTTCACCTGGTAGGTGCGGCCGAAGCGGTTGAAGTCGTTGACGTAGAGCGAGCCCATGTAGGCCTGCATGGTCTGGTAGACGTCGCCCAGATTCACGCCTTCGCTCTTCGCCTTCTCGCGGTCCACATCGGCATCGACCTGCGGCACGCTGACCTGGAAGCTGGAGAACAGTCCGGCCAGCGCCGGGTCCTTGCGGCTGGCCGCGATCAGGCCCTGGGTCTGCTTGTACAGTTCGTCGAAACCGCGGTCGCTGCGATCCTCGATCTGCATGCGGAAGCCGCCGATCGTGCCCAGGCCCATCACCGGCGGCGGCGGGAATACGGCGATGTACGCATCCTGGATCGCGGCGAATTTCTGGTTCAGCGCGCCGGCGATCGCGCCGGCCGACAGATCCGCGCTGCGGCGATCCTCGAACGGCTTCAGCGTCACGAACACGATGCCGGAGTTGGGGCTGTTGGTGAAACCGTTGATCGACAGCCCGGGGAAGGCCACCGCGTGCTCGACACCCGGCTGCTTCAGCGCGATCGCGCTCATGCGCTGGATCACGGCCTCGGAACGATCCAGCGAGGCCGCGTCTGGCAATTGCGCGAACGCCACCAGGTATTGCTTGTCCTGCTGCGGCACGAAGCCGGTCGGCACGTGCGCGAAGCCGAACCAGGTCAGGCCGATCAGGCCGGCGTACAGCACCAGCGCCAGCTTGCCCTTGCCGACGATGCGCTTGACGCCGCCGACGTAGCGATCCGCGCCGCGATGGAACAGGCGGTTGAACGGGCGGAACAGCCAGCCGAAGGCGCGGTCGATGCCACGGGTGAGCCGATCCTTCGGCGCATCGTGGCCCTTCAGCAGCACGGCGGCCAGCGCCGGGCTCAGGGTCAGCGAGTTGAACGCGGAGATCACCGTGGAGATCGCGATGGTCAGCGCGAACTGGCGGTAGAACTGGCCGGTGAGGCCGCTGACGAAGGCGGTCGGGATGAATACCGCGCACAGCACCAGCGCCGTTGCCACGATCGGGCCGGTGACCTCGCGCATCGCCTGCCGGGTTGCTTCGCGCGGCGACTGGCCGAGCTCGATATGCCGCTCGACGTTCTCCACCACCACGATCGCATCGTCGACCACGATGCCGATCGCCAGCACCAGTCCGAACAGACTCAGCGCGTTGAGCGAGAAACCGGCCAGATACATGATCGCGAACGTGCCGATCAGCGATACCGGCACCGCCACCAGCGGAATGATCGAGGCGCGCCAGGTCTGCAGGAACAGGATCACCACCAGCACCACCAGCAGGATCGCCTCCAGCAGGGTATGCACCACCGCCTCGATCGAGCCGCGCACGAAGACCGTGGGGTCGTACACGATCGAGTAGTCCACCCCTTGCGGGAAATCCTTCTTCAGCTGCGCCATGGTGCTGCGCACTTCGTCGGAAATCTGGATCGCGTTGGAGCCAGGCCGGGCGAAGATCGGCAACGCCACCGCCGGCTGGTTGTCGAGCAGGCTGCGCAGCGCGTAGTTGTTCGAGCCCAGCTCGACCCGGGCCACATCGCCCAGATGGGTGACGCCGCCGTTGGCGGTGGTGCGCACGATGATGTGGCGGAAATCGTCGGCACTGACCAGTCGGCCGCGGGTGTTGATGTTGAGCTGGAAGGCCGCGTGGCCCGGGCCCGGTGGCGCGTTCAGCGCGCCGGCGGCGACCTGCACGTTCTGCTCGCGGATCGCGTTGATCACGTCGCCGGCGGTCAGGCCGCGCTCGGCCAGCTTCTGCGGATCCAGCCACACCCGCATCGAGTACTCGCCGGCACCGAAGATCTGCACGTCGCCGACCCCGTCGAGCCGGCCCAGCACGTCCTTCACATGCAGACGCGCGTAGTTCGACAGGTACAGCATGTCGTAGCGCCGATCCGGCGACGTCAGATGCACCACCATGGTCAGGTCGGGCGAACTCTTCTGCGTGGTCACGCCCAGTCGCTGCACTTCCTCCGGCAGTTTCGGCAGCGCCTGCGCCACGCGGTT
>JAJXYE010000257.1 GCA_021780735.1 Pseudomonadota bacterium
GCATTCGAGCGATTCGATCAGGAGGATCTCGCCGGTATTGGCCGGATTCCACTGACCCATCGTGCCTTCGACTTCCGGGTGTCCGGCGTGACCGATCAGCACCACGCTGCGGCCGATGCGGCCCAGCCGCGCCACTTCCATGTGCACCTTGGTGACCAGCGGACAGGTGGCATCGAACACTTTCAGATCGCGCTGCTCCGCCTCCTCGCGCACCGCCTGCGACACCCCGTGCGCGCTGAAGATCACCGTGGCGCCATCGGGCACTTCGTGCAGTTCCTCGACGAATACCGCGCCATCGGCACGCAGCTTGTCCACCACGTAGCGGTTGTGCACCACCTCGTGACGCACGTAGATCGGTGCACCGTAGGACTCCAATGCGCGCTCGACGATGGCGATCGCACGGTCGACGCCGGCGCAGAAGCCACGGGGATTGGCGAGCAGGATATCCATGGGTGTCTCGAGTACGTCAAGCCTGTGTAGGAGCGCACCTTGTGCGCGATGCTGTTCTTGCGTCCGGCAAAAATACGCACACAAGGTGCGCTCCTGCAAGAGGAGCCGGAAATCCTCGCAATTATCGCACGCTGTCTGCGGCCTTGCCGGTAAACAGGCCGAAGGCGATCAACAGCACTGCCCCCACGGTAATGCCGCAATCGGCAAGGTTGAACACCGGGTAGCTCCATTGGTGGAAGTACACCTGGATGAAGTCGGTGACTTCGGCCGCGTGCAGCCGATCCACCATGTTGCCCAGTGCGCCACCCACGATCAACGCCAGCGGCAGGCCGGTGCGCCAGTCACGCCGGGGCGTGCGTGCCATCCACGCCACCAGCACCGTGCTGATGATCAACGCCAGCAACACGAAGAACCAGCGCTGCCAGCCATCACTTTCGGCGAGGAAGCTGAATGCGGCGCCGCGATTGAAGGCCAGCGTCCAGTTCAGAAAACCGGGGATCACCGCATGCGGCATGCCCATCGGTTGCAGCGCGTGCACCGCCCACCACTTGCTGAGCTGGTCGAGTGCGATGACCGCGGCGGACAGCCACAGCCACGGGAGTGCATTGGGTTTGCTGGTCATGAGGCGTGGATTACCCGATGGATTGCTTCAACGGCAGGGGATAACAAGCCCCCCGCAGGAGCGCCCCCAGTGCGCGATGGCTCCTTGCCATGGAACGATGGAAAGAAGAGCCATCGCGCACTGGGGGCGCTCCTGCAGGGGTTTCGATCAGAACCAGCGGCGATCCTCGCCCGGACCATCCACGTTGGCGACGCAGCGACCGCAGAGCTCGGGATGTTCGGCATGACTGCCGACGTCGTCGCGGCGATGCCAGCAACGCACGCACTTGCCCGCTTCACTCACGCCGGCCGACACCCACGCCTCGGCACCCTCCAGTTCAACCCTGGCGGCCTCGTCGGGACGCGGATCCAGCGGTGCGAAATGAAGCTCGGAGGTGATGAAGAAGAATCGCAGCTCGTCGGCACTGTCAGCGTAGCGCGCCTGCAACGCCGGATCCGCGTGGATCACCAGCTTCGCTTCCAGCGCCGCGCCGATTCGCTCCGCCTTGCGCATGCCCTCGAGCACGCGCGAGGCGCTCTCGCGAATGGCCAGCAGACCTGCCCAGTAGCTGCGCTGCGTTGATGATCCCTGGGTCGCGGCCAGGCCGTCATACCAGGTCTCGAACAACACACTGTCGCCGCGCTCACCCGGCAACGCCTGCCAGATTTCCTCGGCGGTGAAGCTCAGCACTGGCGCCAGCCAGCGCACCAGCGCCTCGGCAATGCGGTACATCGCGCCCTGCGCACTGCGCCGGCCGCGGCTGTCGGTCGGCATGGTGTAGAGCCGATCCTTGGTGATATCCAGATACAGGGAACCGAGTTCGTTGGTACAGAAGTTCTGGATCCGCGACACCACTTCAGGGAAGTCGTAGCGCTCATAGGCGGCCAGTACCGCCTGTTGCACGTCGCAGGCCTGCTGCACCGCCCACTGATCCAGCAACAGGCTGTCCTCCACCGGCAACAAGTGTTGTGCCGGATCGAAGCCGTCCAGATTGCCGAGCAGGAACTTTG
The DNA here is from genome assembly GCA_021780735.1 of Pseudomonadota bacterium. GTDB lineage: Bacteria > Pseudomonadota > Gammaproteobacteria > Xanthomonadales > Rhodanobacteraceae > Rhodanobacter. The sequence goes on from JAJXYE010000257.1 coordinate 2,062, forward strand.
CCGTGTTGCGGATGCGCCGATACGTATCGGACACGCGCTTGAGGATCTCGTCGGAGACGGTCATCTCGTTGCGATAGTCGGCCGAAGCCACCCACAAGCGCAGCACGTCGGCGCCGAGGGTATCCATCACCTTTTGTGGCGCCACCACGTTGCCCAGCGACTTGGACATCTTGCGGCCATTCGCGTCCACCGCGAAACCGTGCGTCAGCACTTCGCGATACGGCGCCCGGCCGAAAATCGCCGCCGACGTTTTCAACGAGGACTGAAACCAGCCACGATGCTGATCGGAGCCTTCCAGGTACATCACCTTGTAATGGCTGGCTCGGCCCTGCCGCAGCTCGGGCCGCTCGCCGATCACGGCGTAGTGCGACACGCCCGAATCGAACCAGACGTCAAGCACGTCGGTCACTTTCTCGTAATCGCCCGCCTCCTCGCCCAGCAGTTCGGCGGGATCGAGCGAAAACCAGGCATCGACACCGCCCTGCTCCACCTTCTGCGCCACCTGCTCAAGCAATTCCACCGAATTGGGGTGCGGTTCCTGCGTCGCCTTGTGCACGAACAGCGCGATCGGCACGCCCCATGTACGCTGACGCGAGATGCACCAATCGGGACTTCCAGCCACCATGCCGGCGATGCGCTCCTCGCCCCAGGCTGGCACCCAGCGCACGCTCTTGATCGCGGTCAGCGCCGTCTCGCGCAGATCCGCCTGATCCATCGAGATGAACCACTGCGGCGTGGTGCGGTAGATCACCGGTGTCTTGTGCCGCCAGCAGTTCGGGTAGCTGTGTTCGATCTTCGCAAAAGCCAGCAGCACGCCGCGCTGGCGCAGCACGTCAACCAGCGCGTCATTGGCCTTCCAGATATGCATGTTGCCCAGATCGACACCGTCGGCCCCCGGCGTATCGGCGCGATAGGCGCCACGCGGCCCGACGTAATTGAGCAGTTCGATACCGTACTTGCGCGCCACCAGGAAATCCTCGACGCCGTGATCGGGCGAGGTATGCACGGCACCGGTGCCGTCTTCGGCAGAGACGTGATCACCCACGATCACCGGCACCACCCGTTCGTAGAACGGATGCTGCAGCTGAACATGCTCCAGCGCCTGGCCGGTGGCGTAGCCGAGCACACTGACCTGCTCCAGGCCATAGCGTTGGCCGACCTTCTCCACCAGCGCGCTGGCGACCACCAGCAATACGCGACGACCACCGCGCCAGGGGCCTTCGATCAAGGCATATTCCAGATCCGGCCCCAGCGACACCGCCTGACTTTCCGGCAAGGTCCACGGCGTGGTGGTCCAGATCGGCACGGCGACCACGGCGTCACCCGCATCCACATCGAATTTCGACGCCAGCGCCTGGGAATCGATCGCGTCATAGGCGACATCGACCGCAGGCGACTGCTTGTCGCCGTACTCGATTTCCGCCTCGGCCAGCGCCGAGGCGCAGTCGAAGCACCAGTACACCGGCTTGGCGCCGCGCATGACATGGCCGTTGGAGACGATCCGCGCCAGCGCGCGCAGCATGTCCGCCTCGTAGCTGAAATCCATTGTCCGATAGGGCTTCTGCCAGTCGCCCAGCACGCCGAGGCGCTTGAAATCGGTACGCTGGGTGTCGACCTGCTCGGCCGCATACTCGCGGCACTTCTGCCGGAACTGGGCCGCGTCGAGCTTGTCGCCCGGCTTGCCGAACTTCTTCTCCACCGCGATCTCGATCGGCAGACCATGGCAGTCCCAGCCCGGCACGTAGGGCGCGCGGTGACCGTCAAGCAGCTTCGACTTGACCACCATGTCCTTGAGTATCTTGTTGACCGCGTGGCCGATGTGGATCGAGCCGTTGGCATACGGCGGGCCATCGTGCAGCACGAACACGCTGTCGCGATCGGCGGTCTTTTGCTGGATCTGCGCGTAGCGGTCGACCCGCTCCCATTCGGCCAACCAGGCCGGCTCGCGCCTGGGCAGGTCGCCGCGCATCGGAAAGTCCGTCTGCGGCAGGTTGATGGTGCTCTTGTAGTCGTGGGTCATTGCGAAGATGCCGTCACTTGAAGGGTGTTGCGCCCACCGTGCAGCGGCAGGCAAAGAATGCAACGTTAAACGATACGCGGGCGCACCGGAATACGGTCAGCTCCGGGCCAGGCGGGGATTCATGCCCAGCAGCTCGCGCGCCATGCGCGCGTCCAGCGCCATCTGCGCCTTGAGCGGTTCGAGTCCGTCGAACTTCTGCTCGTCGCGCAATTTGGCCACGAACTCCACTGCCATGCGCTTGCCGTAGAGGTCACCCTCGAAATCGAACAGGTGGACCTCCAGCAGTGGCTGACTGACCTGGTTCACCGTCGGTCGCACGCCGAGGCTGGCCACGCCCGGCCAGCTGCATTCGCTTTCGCCCAGGCCAACCCGCACCGCGAAGATGCCCTGCACCGGAGCAATGCGCTGGCGCAGGTGGATATTGGCCGTGGGATAGCCCAGGGTGCGACCGAGCTGGTTGCCGTATTCCACCTTGCCATCGATCACGAATGGCCGCCCCAACAGCGGTTCGGCGCCGGAAAACTCACCGGCCGCCAGCAGGCCACGCACCCGGCTGGCCGAAACCCGCGTGCCGTTGAGCTGGATCAGCGGCATGGTGCAGGCGCTGAAGCCCAGTTCGGCGCCCATGCGTTCGAGCAGGGCCACGTCACCGGCGCGCTTGTGGCCAAAGCGGAAATCGCCGCCCACCCAGACTTCACGGGCGGCCAGCCGCGCCACCAGCACGCGCCGCACGAAATCCTCGGCAGACATCGCGGTCAGCGCCCGGTTGAAGCGCAGCAGCAGGCTGTGCTCCATCCCGGCGGCGGCAAAACCACGCAGCTTTTCGCGCACGCTGGACAGACGCGGCACGGGTTCCGGGGAAAAATACGCGCGCGGCAACGGCTCGAAACTCACCACCGCCGGACTGCAGCCAAGTATCCGGGCGCGCTCGCGCACCTGGGTCAGCAATGCCTGGTGACCGCGATGCAGCCCATCAAACGCGCCGACTGCTGTCACGCTGCCGCGCGGCGCCAGGCACGGGCCCGCGACATCCCTGGAAAGTCTCATCATGGCGTGAGTATAACGGGCGAGCGTCCTGTCCAAGTCAGCTTGTACCCGCGTCAGCCGCCACGCAGATCACGCAGCCGCAAGCCGCTGGCAAGCAAGCTGCCGACATAGCTGCCAGCACCGGCCATGACCAGCACGGCCAGATGCCACACCCGCGTGAAGATCGGCACACCCGTCCACTGCGGCCACCACCAGCGCCCGGCAGCGAGCACGAGCACCATCACGGCGCAGGCCAGCACCAGCCGCATCCAGTGCCGCGCCCAGCCGGGCTGGCGCTGATACACGCCAGCCCGTTTCAGCCAGCGCCACAACAGCAGAAAATTGACATAGCTGGACAGGCTGCTGGCGATCGCCAGCCCCACGTGCAAACCGGGCACCTGTGCAATCGCGTCAAGCCAACTCGCGTAATGCAGGGCGGGTGGAGCCCACAACTCAAACAACAATGCGATGAAGACGGCGTTGAACAGCATGTTGACGATCAACGCCACCACCCCGGCCTTGACCGGTGTGCGCGTATCCTGACGTGAATAAAACGCTGGCAACAGCACCTTGACCAGTGCATACGCCGGCAAACCCAGGCTCAGTGCGACTGTCGACAACGTCGTCATGTGCGCGTCGAAGGCGGTGTAATGGCCGTTCTCGAACAGGGTCACGATCAGTGGTCCGGCCAACAGCAGCAAGGCCAGCATCGCCGGCAACGCAATCAGCCAGGTCAAGCGCAGGCCCCAGTCCAGCGCCCTGGAAAAGCCTGGAGCATCGGTACCCACATGGTGCCGCGACAAGGCCGGCAGGATCACTGTGCCCAGCGCCACCCCGAATACCCCCAGCGGCAGTTCGAGGAAGCGGGACGACTGCCACAACCAGGTTTGCGAGCCGGTGATCAGCAGCGAGATCACGGCGGTATCCAGCAACATGTTCAATTGCGCCACCGAAGAACCGAACAGGGTTGGCACCATCAGCTTCATGATCCGCCGCACGGCGGGATGATGCCAGCCCCAGCGCGGCAGGCTCAGCAGGTCGATGTCTCGCAACGCCGGCAACAGGAACAAAAGCTGCAATACGCCGGCCAGAAGCACTGCCCAGCCCATCGCGATGATCGGCGTGTGCAGATGCGGCGCCACCCATAGCGCGGCAACAATCATGCACATATTGAGCAGCACCGGCGCCAGCGCCGGCAAGGCGAAACGGTGAAAACTGTTCAGCGCACCGCCGGCCAGCGCCGTGAGCGAGACAAACAGGATGAACGGAAAGGTCAACCGCACCAGATGCGTGGTGAGGTCGTACTTGTGCGGCTGATCCAGTGCGCCCGGCGCAAACACGAGAGCCACCTGCGGCGCGAAGATCAAGCCGAGCGCAACCACCACCAGCAACACCCCGCCGAGCGTGCCGGAAACCCGCGCCATCAACTGCTTCAGCTCCGCGTGCGTCCCGGTTTCCTTGACCTCGGTAAAAACCGGCACGAACGCAGTGGAAAAGGAGCCTTCGGCAAACAGGCGGCGCATGAAGTTGGGAATGCGGAACGCAATCACGAACGCATCGGTGGCGGTGCTGGCGCCAAAAACATGGCTCATGGATATGTCGCGCAGCAGCCCCAGCACCCGCGAAACCATCGTCATGCTGCTGAACGAGAGCAGGCCGCGGAACATGCTGGGAGACTTCATCTGCTTGCCGTTACCTTGCTGTCGTCGATCGCATGAGGGGGCGTAGTTTGACAGTCGTCACGGGCAAGATGACAGCCCGCGAAGAGGCAAAATGCTGACAGCCTGACCGCCGCGATGTGGCATCAGCCGGCCAGGCGGCCTCCAATGCCGCCTAAACGATTGACGCAACGGCGAATCGACCGCATAATTGGCGTCTTTTTCCACCCCCAACACTGCATTCCGGAGTTCTACCTTGGCCAACATCAAGTCCGCGAAGAAGCGCGCGCGCCAGTCCGAACAGCGCCGCCTGCGCAACATCAGCGCACGTTCCATGGTCCGCACCGCCCTGAAGAAGGTCGTCAAGGCCATCGAGGCCAAGGACAAGGCGGGCGCCATCGCCGCATTCACCGTCGCCCAGCCGGTGATGGATCGCTACGCCGCCCGCGGCCTGATCCACAAGAACAAGGCCGCTCGCCACAAGAGCCGCCTCAACGCGAAGATCCGCGAACTGGCGTAAGCCCGTTCAGCGATTCGAGTTGAAGAAAAAGGCCGGCGCAAGCCGGCCTTTTTCGTTGGCGGCTTGGCAGGGCCCGCCCTTTGCTGCGGGGCCGCCGCCCTGGGTGACGGGACGGGAACGATCGGCCCGCGGGCAGTGCCCGCCCCACGAAGCATCGCTGGCCTCAATCCCGCGAACGGAACTCCAGCGGCATCGCCTCGACCTTCGCCGCTGCAGGCGGTTTCGTTCCGCAGGCACCGCAGGTGCTGCAACCATCGCTGCAGTTGCCGGTGGCCTGCTTCGGCTGCAGGCGTCGACCGAAAGCGCGCACCCAGCCAGCCCGCTCGGGACGACTGAAATGAATCGACGCGGCGGCCAGCCAGCGGCTGGTGAGTTGCGGCGCCAGCTTGCGCAGAACGATCAGCACGCTGCCCAGCACGGCCAGGCCGATCAGCAGATATTGCGCCAGCAGACCCCCAGTCATGTCAGCATCCTGGTGACCTGATAGACGATGAACGACGCCGTGTAAGCCAGCGCGAACATGTAGCCGAACGAGATCACCACATTGCGCCACGAATTGGTCTCGCGGCGGATGATCGCCAGGGTGGACATGCATTGCGGCGCATAGGCGAACCACACCAGCAGCGACAGCGCGCTGGCCAGCGAAAACTGGCCAGCCAAGGCGTGCCCCAGCCCGCCCGCCGCATCACCGCCGACCAGGTAGACCGTGGCCAGCGCAGCCACCGCGGTTTCGCGCGCGGCGAACGCCGGGATCAGCGCCAGGCTGATCTGCCAGTTGAAACCTATCGGCGCAAAGATGTACTGCAGACCCCGCCCGAGATAGCCGGCGAAGCTGTAGTTGATGGCCGGGCCGGTGGCATCCGCTGGCGGCCCGGGGAAAGTCGAGAGAAACCACATCAGCACGGTCAGACCAAGAATCACGCCGGTCAGCCGCTTCATGAAAATCGCGCCGCGCTCGTACAGGCCGATCGCCACATCACGCAACTTCGGCATCCGGTATGACGGCAGTTCCATCAGCAGTGCATGCTCGCTCTTGTCGCGGCGGATGTGTTTCATCACCCAGCCTACGGCCATCGCGCCGAGGATACCGGCCAGGTACAGCGCGAACAGCACGACGCCCTGCAGATTGAAGATGCCGAACACCTTGTGCATCGGTATGAAGGCACCGATCAGCAGCGCGTACACCGGCAGCCGGGCCGAACAGGTCATCAACGGCGCGATCAGGATGGTCGCAAGGCGGTCGCGCGGATCCTGGATGCTGCGCGTACCCATGATGCCGGGGATGGCACAGGCAAAACTCGACAGCAAAGGAATGAACGAGCGCCCGGTCAGGCCCACCGACAGCATCAGCCGATCCAGCAGGAATGCCGCGCGCGGCAGATAGCCCGACTCCTCCAGGGTGAGGATGAACAGGAACAGCACCAGGATCACCGGCAGAAAGCCGATCACCGTACCCAGGCCACCGAACAGGCCATTGACGACCAGGCTTTGCAGCGGCCCGGCCGGCATCAGCACGGCCACATGCTCTCCCATCCAGCCAAACGCTCCGCCGATCAGGTCGCTCATCGGCTTGCCGGCCGCATACACCGCCTGGAACACCAGGAACATCACCACCGCCAGGATCGCCAGACCGAACACCGGATGCAGCGCCCAGCGATCCAGCGCATCGTCCAGCGCCGCCGTGGTGCGTGGCATCGTCACCGTGGCCGCCAGCAATTCGCGCACCTGTCCGTGCAGATCGGAACGGCTGGCCGCGTCGTCCGCTTGCACCGGTGCCGCCAGCGGAACCTCGCCATCCACGCGCTCGATCAGCGCACGCGCGCCGCCGCGCTTCACCGCCACCGTCTCCACCACCGGCAGTCCCAGCCGGCGCTGCAATTCGGGCACGTCGATGACGATGCCGCGGTGACGTGCGGTATCCATCATGTTCAGCGCCAGCACGACCGGGCGACCGAGGCGCTTCACCTCGAGCACGAAACGCAGGTGCAGGCGCAGATTGGTGGCGTCGGCCACGCATACGATCAGATCCGGCACCGCCTCGCCGGGAAACTGGCCGGCACAGACGTCGCGGGTAATCTGCTCGTCCGGACTGTTCGCCTCGAGGCTGTAGGTACCCGGCAGATCGAGGATCTGCAACACCCTGCCGGACGGCGCGGTGAACCGGCCTTCCTTGCGTTCCACCGTGACGCCGGCATAGTTCGCCACCTTCTGCCGACCACCGGTGAGCTGGTTGAACAGCGCGGTCTTGCCACAGTTCGGATTGCCTACCAGCGCAATGCGCAGGGTCGAGGCGCTCACGCCACGATCTCGCTGCGCACGCTGACCCGGGCCGCCTCGGCGCGACGCAGGGCGAAGCGAGTGAAGCCGATCTGGATCAGCACCGGATCGCCGCCCATCGGCCCTACCGCCACCACACGCACCGGCTCGCCGTCGACGAAACCCAGGTCGCGCAGGCGCTGCGCGATGGGATCGTCCACATGCGCGTCGTGCACGCCGTCGACCACGGCGGGAGTTCCCTTGGGCAAATCGGACAGGCGCACGGGCGCTACTCAAATAAGAATGGTTCGCATTGTAGCCCTTTGCCCGCCAACCTGCATCAAGCGGCAACCCGCGGACGGGTCAGCGTTTATCATGGGGTTATTTGCAGGGACGACTGATGACCGACTCCATCCTCAGCGAGCGCCGCGAATCCGCCCTCTGGCTCAGCCTGAACCGCCCGCAGATCCACAATGCATTCGACGACGCCCTGATCGCCGCACTCACCGCCGCGCTCGAGCAGGCCGACGCCGACCCGGCGGTACGCAGCGTGGTGCTGACCGGCAATGGCGGCTGCTTCTCCGCCGGCGCCGACCTGAACTGGATGCGCGGCATGGCCGGAGCCAGCGAGCAGGAGAACCGTGACGATTCGCTGCGTCTGGCGCGGCTGATGCGCACCCTGCAATTCCTGTCCAAGCCGACCATTGCGCGGGTCAACGGTGCCGCCTACGGCGGTGGCGTCGGCCTGGTCGCCTGCTGCGACATCGCCATCGGCGTGGACAGCGCCAAGTTCGCCCTGTCGGAAGTGAAGCTGGGCCTGGTGCCTGCCGTGATCTCGCCGTACGTGATCGCCGCGATCGGCCTGCGCGAGGCGCGCCGCTTGTTCATCACCGGCGAGGTTTTCGATGCGCCCACAGCGGCGCGCATCGGCCTGCTGCACGCGGTCATACCGGGCAGCGAGCTGGATGAGGCGATCGAGCGCCAACTCTACCTGCTGGCCAAGGCCGGCCCGCAGGCCCAGCGCCAGGCGAAGCAGCTGGCCCTGCGCATCGGCGGGGCGGATCGGACGGTGGCCGAACGCATCGACAGCGCGAATGCCGAATTGATCGCGCGTCTGCGCGTCTCGCCGGAAGGCCAGCACGGCCTCGCGGCATTTCTCGACAAGCGTGCGCCGGCCTGGGTCGGCCAGCGTGCCGACTGACCCGCCGTCGGCACTTCGGCGGCGATGCGCGACAATCTGCTAGCTTGAGTGACTTTGCATTGACATGAACGGCTTCAAGGAACCTGCATGTTCGAACGCGTACTGATCGCCAACCGCGGCGAGATCGCCTGCCGGGTGATCCGCACCTGCCGCCGTCTGGGCATCCACACCATCGCGGTGTATTCGCAGGCCGATCGCGACGCACAACACGTGCGTCAGGCCGACGAGGCGTGGCCGATCGGAGGATCACGTCCGGCCGATTCGTACCTGCGCGGCGATGTCATCCTCGAAGTGGCGAAGAAATCCGGCGCACAGGCCGTTCATCCCGGTTACGGCTTCCTCTCGGAAAATACCGGCTTCGCCCGCGCCTGCACCGACGCTGGCATCGCCTTCATCGGACCGAAACCGGAAAGCATCGAGGCAATGGGCTCAAAAGCCGCCGCCAAGGCCTTGATGGAAAAACATGCGGTGCCCCTGGTGCCGGGTTATCACGGTGAGAACCAGCAGGCTGACTTTCTTGACGAACAGGCGCGGAAGACCGGTTTTCCGCTGATGATCAAGGCAACCGCCGGCGGTGGCGGCAAGGGCATGCGGATCGTGCGCGACGCCGGCGAATTCGCCGACGCGCTGGCCTCGGCTCAGCGCGAGGCGGCCAGCGCGTTCGGCGACGACCGGGTGATCCTGGAGCGCTACGTCGAACATCCCAGGCATATCGAGTTCCAGGTGTTCGGCGACAGCCTCGGCCAGGTGATTCACCTGAACGAGCGCGAATGCTCGGCCCAGCGCCGCTACCAGAAAGTCCTCGAGGAAACCCCCTCGCCATTCCTCGACGAGGCACGTCGCGCCAGCATGGGGGCAGCCGCGGTCGCCGCTGCAAAGGCCGTCGACTATGTCGGCGCGGGCACGGTGGAATTCATCGTGGCGCAGAGCGGCGAATTCTTCTTCATGGAAATGAACACGCGCCTGCAGGTCGAGCACCCGGTCACCGAGCTCACCCTCGGGCTGGATCTGGTCGAATGGCAACTGCGCGTGGCGGCCGGACAGCCGTTGCCGCTGCGGCAGGAACAGGTGCGTGCCCATGGCCACGCGATCGAGGTACGCCTGTACGCGGAGGATCCGGACCAGAACTTCCTGCCCGCCTCCGGCAAGCTGCAGATGCTGCGCCTGCCCGCGCCTTCGGCACATGTGCGCCTCGACGGCGGCATGGTGGAAGGCGACACCGTCACGATTTTCTACGACCCGATGATCGCCAAGCTGATCGTGTTCGACGCCGATCGCGGCCTGGCCCTGCAACGCCTGCGCGGGGCGCTGGCGGAATGCGAGATCGTCGGCCCGAAATCGAACATCGGCTTTCTCGAGCGGCTGGTGCGTCATCCGGCCGTGGTCGAGGGGCGCATCGACACCGGTTACCTCGATCGGCATCTGGAGCAGTTCCTGGTCGGCGATGTGGCCGTTGCGGACCATCTCCTGTTTGCGGCCGCGACCGCCGCCCTGTTCCACGACGAGTCGAGCGTCACCGGCTCCGCAGCCGATCCGCATTCGCCCTGGGCCCAGGCCGACGCGTGGCGGATCGGCCATGCCGGCAAGCGCATCGTGGCATTGACCACGCGCGAGCAACGCCATGACATCGAGGCGTACGGTCACGCTGGCAACTATCGACTGCGTCATGGCGATGCCACATGCGAGGTGCACGGCGCCCGCCTCCTCGACGACAGCCTGAGCGCCCGCTTTGACGGCGAATCGCTGCGCGTGCCGCTGCGCACCGATGCAACCCGCGTATTGCTGCACGATGCCGATGGTCAGCGCCACAGCTTCACCCGGGCGGCCGCGTTCGCCTGGGAGTCGAAAGGCGCGGCTGGCGACAACCAGATCATTTCGCCGATGCCCGGCCGGATCGTGCTGGTCAAGGCCGGCGCCGGCGACGTGGTCGAGCAGGGCCAGGAACTTCTGGTGATGGAAGCGATGAAGATGGAGCTGGCCTTGAAGGCACCGCGCGGCGGCACCATCGATAGCGTCAGCGCCATCCAGGGTGAATTCGTCGAGGCGGATGCCATCCTGGTGCGTTTCGCCGACTGAGTACCGTCACTGGAATTGCAGGAGCGAACCCTGTGCGCGATGCTCTTCGTTCAAGGCACAGGCGTCGCGCACTGGGTGCGCTCCTGCACGCTCAATACAGGAGCATCTGATGAACCCGTCCAACCACGTTCGCATGGTCGAGGTAGGCGCCCGCGACGGACTGCAGAATGAGAAGACCCTGCTGCCTGCCGAGGTGAAGATCGCGCTGATCGACCGGCTGTCGTCCACCGGCCTGCAGACGATCGAGGCAACCAGCTTCGTCAGCCCGAAATGGGTTCCCCAGCTGGCCGACGCGGCCGAGGTGTACAGCCGCATCCGCAAAGTACCCGGTGTCGGCTATCCGGTGCTGGTACCCAATCTGCAGGGTTACCAGCGCGCGCGCGCGGTCGGCGTCAACGAAATCGCCGTGTTCAGCGCCGCCTCCGAGGCGTTCAACCGCCGGAACATCAATGCCTCGATCGACGAGTCAATCGAGCGCTTCATGCCGGTTATCGCGCAGGCACAGGCCGACGGCGTCAAGGTGCGAGGCTATGTTTCGACGGTGCTTGGCTGCCCCTATCAGGGCGAGGTGCCGACAGGCGACGTGGTGCGCGTTGCCCGGCATTTGCACCAGCTTGGCTGCTACGAGGTCTCGCTGGGCGACACGATCGGCGTGGGCACCCCGGCCAAGGCACGCGCGATGCTGCGCGCTGTGGCGCTGGAAGTGCCCATGGCGGCGCTCGCGGTGCACTTCCACGATACCTACGGCCAGGCACTGGCCAACATCCTGGCCTGTCTGGAGGAAGGCGTGCGCGTGGTCGACAGCTCGGTTTCCGGCACCGGTGGCTGCCCTTACGCGAAGGGTGCCAGCGGCAACGTGGCCAGTGAAGACGTGGCCTACATGCTGCATGGGATGGGTATGCACACCGGCGTGGATCTCGACCTCCTGGTCGCCACCGGCGCGTGGCTGGCCGCTCAGCTGCACAAGGAAAGCGCCAGCCACGTCACCCGCGCGCGCACCGCAGCCTAGAGAGCCTTCGTCGATGCCTGTATCCAGCATGTTCCATATCCGGTCCATTGCGCCATCCGACAATGCGGCCGTGGCTGCCATCATCCGCCGCGTCATGCCCGAATTCGGTGCCGATGGCCCCGGCTTCGCGATCCATGACAGCGAAGTGGACGCGATGTTCGAGGCCTATGCACAGCCGCGTTGCAGCTACTTCGTGGTCGAGCGCGACGGCGCGGTGATCGGTGGCGCCGGCGTTGCCCCGCTGCAAGGTGGCGAGGCAGACGTGTGCGAACTGCGCAAGATGTATTTTCTGCCCGAGGCCCGCGGCATCGGCGCCGGCAGAGCGATGATGCAACGATGCCTCGAAGCAGCCCGCCAGCACGGTTTCAAACGCTGCTATCTGGAAACGCTGACCGGCATGGACGGGGCACAGGTGCTGTATCGACGCAGTGGCTTCACCGCGCTGTGCAGCGCGATGGGAGGTACCGGCCACCACGGTTGCGACCGCTATTTCATTCGCGATCTGTAGCAGCCCGTCATGCCGACTCACGACTCCCGTGTCGACGCCTATATCGCGAAATCAGCCGACTTCGCGCGGCCGATTCTGGAGCATCGGCGCGCCGCGGTGCAGCGCGCCTGGCCCGAGGTGGAGGAAGGCATCAAGTGGAGCATGCCGTTCTTCAGCTGCCGGGGTGCGCCGATGGGCATGAGGGCCTCGTTCGCGCGGCACGGCGGTTTCGGCTTCTGGCTGTCCAGGGAAGTCACTGGCGGCAGTGACGAGGACGGCATGGGCCAACTTGGCAAGCTCAGCGCACTGAACGATCTGCCATCGCACAGGCAACTCGCGGCCTGGTTGAAAGAGGCGGTCGAACTGAACGAAAAAGGCGTGAGGAGGATCCGCGCGAACGCCGCGACAGAGCCGGCGCCGATACTGCCGGACGATCCGGCTGCCCTGCTTGCGCTGAAGAGGCACGATGCGGAACGCAGGGCCTGGGAGAATTTCAGCCCCGGCGCTCGCCGCGAGTACGTCGACTGGATCGTCGAGGCAAAGACCGACGCCACCCGCCAGAAGCGCATCGCCACCCCACTGGAGTGGCTGGCCGAGGGCAGGCAACGAAGCTGGAAATATCAGAAATGCTGAAGGTTGCATCCGCATGATCCGCATCGCCAACGCAGATGACGCTACCGCCATCCACGCCATCTACGCCCCGTCGATCACCGAGGGCGTCGCCACGTTCGAAACCGTGCTGCCCGGCGTTGAAACCATGCGCGAGCGCATGCGTACCCGCCTGCAGCATTACCCATGGCTGGTTTGGGAAGAAGCCGGTGAGGTGCTGGCCTACGCCTATGCCGGGCGCTTCCGCGAGCGCGCTGCATACGACTGGATCGCCGAGACCTCGATCTACGTGCGCACGGATGCACAACGTCGCGGCATCGCCCGCCAGCTCTATGCAACGCTGCTGCAAGCGATGCGTCTGCAAGGCATCAATCAGGCCGTCGGCGTGATTACCCTGCCCGGCACGACCAGCGTGGCGATGCATGAAAGCATGGGCTTTGCCCCAGCGGGCGTGTGGCAGCGGTGCGGTTACAAGCTGGGACAATGGTGGGACGTGGGTGTATGGCAGAAGCCCTTGCAGGATCCGTCGAACCCGCCACCATCGGTCATTCCGTTTGCTGTCCTGCAGAGCGACCCGCGCTTCATCGATCTGCTGACCTGATCACGGCCGCACCGTCAAAAGCGCAAGGCCCCGCCGACATGGCGAGGCCTTGCGCCGCGGTCAATCGCAGAGCTACCGCATCAGTGGTGCAGAATCAGATCGGCAATGATGCCCGAGGTAATCGCAACCAGCAGGAAATCGCCATTGTCACTGCGCACCCAATGGTAGCCACGTGGTGGTGCGCGCAGACGATCGCGCCGCCAGTCGGTCACGACGTATCGCGTACGGTATTCCACCGGCAGGTAGCCACCGCGCCGGTACCAGCCCTCATGCCGACCCCGATCGTGCCAGTCGGCATAGCGATCGCGATCATGGCCACGATATTCATGGTGCCGGTCGTACCCGTCACCACGGTCACCACGGTCACGATCATCGTGACGACGGTCATGGTGGCCATGATCGTCACGCCTGCCGTGATCATGATCGTCACCATAGGGCTGCGCCAGCAACGGTGCGCTGAAGATCATCATGGCGCCACATATCGCCAGCGTGCCAAGTCGCTTTTTCATGATCGGTACTCCCTCTCGATGGTTTCGCGTTGAGGTACACACACAGAATCGCCGCTTCAAGCTCAATGGGTGATGAATACACGCAACTGCTTGCTTTTTCACGATGA
>JAJXYE010000112.1 GCA_021780735.1 Pseudomonadota bacterium
TCGGTGAACACGGCAGCGCCGGCCCAATCCAACGCGCCCAGGCCCATGCGCACCTCGCGCAGGCGCATGCGGTTGCCCGGATTGCCCTGTTCGCTGACACAGGCGGCCAGTTCGTCCGCCGTCCGCGTTTCGACATGACCATCCAGATAATGCAGCGTCAGGCCCGGCTCAACGCCGGTGATCAGGCGTGTGGTCACTGTGGTGACCGGCACGATACCGACCGGCAGCAGCGCGCGCTGGATCAACGCATTCAACAGCGAGGACTTGCCGCTGCTTACTCGCCCCAGCACCGCTACCTCGACATGATCGCTGGTCTCAGCCAGCGCGGCGATGCGGGCGTGATACTCGCCCAGGCGATAACGCGGCACCAGTTCCATCAGCAACGCGGTCAGCGCATCGACAGCCGCCGGTACCGGCAGCCCGGCGGGTGTGCGCAGCGTGTCCTGCATGCCTTCCAGCAGCGCGCCCACCTCGGCGGCCAGCGCACGGCAGGCATGGGCGGCATCTTCGTCCAACGCGCCATAGCCGGCCAGGTGTGCTGGCCGCAGTTCCAGCGCCACGTTGCGCAGCAGGGTGATCTGGGTGTCCAGTGCCCAGGCCGGATCCAGTCCGCCGTGTGCCGGCGTGGGCAAATGCTGTGCGCGTGCATAGCGGCGCAACACGACACGCAACCGATCCAGCGCCGCAGCCAGTGCCGCGGCATCGGCTTCGGGCAGCGGCATGCGGTAGCGTGGAAATACTTCCTGACCTCGTGCTTGCGTTGCCATCATGCAGGCATCTGTCAAGGTTTGTTCGATGTGCGCCAGACTTTGCGCAATGTGCCGGCGCTGGTTATCGGTGAGCACGGTCGTTGCATCCTGCCGAGCGGCATGTGCCGCGGCGATCAACGCGGTACGCGGTAGCCGCCGGGCACGCCGTGTGGCGAGAGCGTCAGCTGCCAGAGCTGGTCGCGACGCGCGCGGAACACCGCGGCCGAAGCGCACAGGTAGAAGTGCCACATGCGCCGGAAACGTTCGTCGAACTGGCCGCGCAGCCGGTGCCAGGCGGCATCGAAATTGGCCTTCCATGCGCATAGCGTGCGGTCGTAGTCGGCACCGAAGTTGTGCCAGTCCTCGACCACGAACAGGCCCTCCAATGCCGTCGCCACCTGGCTAGCGGCGGGGATCATCGAGTTGGGAAAGATGTATTTCTCGATCCACGGATCGGGCTTGCTGGGCGCTTCGTTGCTGCCAATGCTGTGCAGTACGCTGAGGCCCTCGGGCTTGAGTACGCGGCGCACGGTCTCGAAGTAAGTACGGTAGTTGTGTGCGCCGACGTGCTCGAACATGCCGATTGAGAACACCGCGTCGAAGCGGTCCTGCACCTCGCGGTAGTCCTGCAGGCGGATCTCGACGGGCAGGCCCTTGCACAGGTTCCGGGCCCACGTCGCCTGCTCCATGGATACCGTGATGCCCACGCCGCTGACCCCGTAGCGCTCGGCGGCAAACTTCAGTGCCTCGCCCCAGCCGCAGCCGATGTCCAGTACGCGCATGCCGGGCTTGAGTTGCAGCTTGCGGCAGACCAGATCGAGCTTGGCCTCCTGGGCGTCATCGAGGTTGTCGGCGTTGGCCCAGTAACCGCAGCTGTACACCATGTGCTTGCCCAGCATGGCTTCGAACAACGCATTGCCGGTGTCGTAGTGGCGCTTGCCGATTTCCCATGCACGACGCCCGCGCTGCCGGTTGAGCCAGCGCGCGCGCAGGTGCGAGACCACGGCATCGAGCGTGTGCAAGTGCTCGTCCAACTGCGCCTTGAGAATGCGCGTCAGCATGCCGGCCAGATCCTGCACGTCCCACCAGCCGTCCATGTAGGCCTCGCCGAAGCCCAGCGATCCGTGCGCGAAGGCGCGGGCATAGGTACGTTCGTCCTGGATCACCGGATCAGTGGGATCGGGACCATTGATGCGGATATCAGCCAAGGCCAGCAGGCGCTCGGCACGTTCGCGCAGTGCCGTCGGGTTCATGCGGACCTCCCGAAGCCGGGGCTACCGTTACGCATCGAGATCGATCTGCATGCCATCGTCGCTCTCCGCACAGGATGAGTGAACGCACGGGCTGGCTGCCTGGCGTGCCGGTCGGGAGAGCCCGGACGGTCCGCTGCGCCGGGCGCGCGGTCGGCAGGCATCATCAGCCACGGGGCATTCTGGACAGCGGGGGATGCCATCCCCGACCAGATGATTCCAACACTCGCGCGACGCTGTCAATCGCGCCGGGGATACCCGGGCATGGACGCGATGCCCCGCTGCCGGCCCACGAGCAAATACGCCGGAACATCCATGCGATACATGGCGCGAATGCGGTTGACAAACACGCGAGGCGGGCATGTAATCGGATCACAAAGCCAGCGCAGGCGATGGAGTTCGCCTGGAATGCCCGCAACGGGCTGATGACTCCTACGAGACCCACCACCGGGAGTGATGGCATGGCTCGCAGAAGTTCGCGCAATTCCACACGTGTATCGACTGAGGGTGCCTGCGGCTTGCGCCGGGATCATGCGCATGCGTGACGCACTGCTGCAGATCGGCCAGGTGCTGAGCGTGCTGCTGCTGGCGCCGTTGCTGCAGGGGTTCATCCTGCGCTACGAGGAGCGCGTGCAGCGCGCCACCGGACCCAGCCTGCTGCAGCCCTGGCGCGACTTGGTCAAGCTTTTCGGCAAGCAGACGGTGCTGCCGGATTCGGCGAGCTGGGTGTTCGTGGTGGCGCCGTTCGTGGCCTTCACCGCGATGCTCACGGTACCCATCCTCATCCCGGTGCTGACCAACTATCCGCTGCCGCTGTCGGACATGGGCGACATCCTCGGCGGCGGCCTGATCCTCACCCTGGGTTCGTTCTTCATCAATCTCGCCGGCATGGATACCGGCAGCAGCTATGGCGGCATCGGCTCCTCACGCACGGTGCTGATCGGCATTCTCGCCGAGCCCATCCTGATCCTGGTGTTCGTCGGCATCACGCTGATGGCGCAGGCCATGCTGCCGTTCGTGGTCAACCACGAACTGGTGCAGCAACCCGAGGTCTACTGGAGTCCCGCGCATCTGTTTCTGGTGGCCGCGTTCTTCGTGCTGCTGCTGGTGGAGACCGACCGCCTGCCCATCCATTCCAGCACGCACATCGAGGTGTACATGATCGAAGAGGCGCGGGTTCTGGAGTACTCCGGCCCGCTGCTGGCGCTGCTGAAGTGGGCGGGGATGATGAAGCAGTTCATCCTGTACACCATCTTCGCCAACGTGTTCATCCTGCCCTGGGGCCTGTCTGCGCAGGGCAGCGTGCTGGGCGTGGCCGGCACGCTCATCGGCATCGCCATCAAGTTCGCCATCATTGCCGGTGCGGTGATCGGCGTGGAAACCGTGCAGTCGCGACTGCGCTTCTACCGCTACCAGGAGCCGCTGGCGGCCGCGTTCGTGTTCGCCGTGCTGGCCCTGATCGCCAACAACATCCGGTGACGCCATGCTGGCTCTGCATCTGAACCCCGTGCTTGCCTCGATCTTCAGCCTGATCGCCATCAGCGCGCTGGTGCTGGCTTTCGTGATGTTGGGCTCGCGCTGGCTGAAAGACTACATGCTGGCGTTCGCCGCGCAGTCCTGGCTGATCGCCATCCTCTCGGCGCTGGTGGGTTATGCCGGCGGTTACACCGAACTGTATTTCGTGGCGTTGCTGACCGCCCTGTTCCGCGGGCTGGTGCTGCCGCTGATGCTGCTGTGGATACTCAACCGCCTGCACGTCAATCGCGAGTTGCACGAGATCGTGCGGCCGTCGACGGCCATGGTCATGGGCGCGGCGCTGGTGATCTTCGCCGTGGTGGTGGCCTACCGCATCGGCGAGGCCGTGCATATCGAAACGCGCACGGTGATCCTGGCGCTGACGGTGATGCTGTCGATCAAGCTGATCGGGTTCCTGATGCTGGCGATCCGGCGCGAGGCGATCAGCTCGATCCTGGGCATCCTGTTGCTGGAAAACGGGGTGTTCCTG
>JAJXYE010000096.1 GCA_021780735.1 Pseudomonadota bacterium
GATCGAGCCGAACCGTTCGCGCGGAATCCGCCTGGTGACCTCGGCCGATGCGCTGGATGCGGACACCATGGAGCTGCCGCTGGTGGGCCGCATCGCCGCCGGCGAGCCGCTGTTTTCGGAGTCGCGAATCGAGCGCACGCTGCGCGTGTCGCGCTGGCTGTTCCGGTTGCCGCCGGATTATCTGGTACGGGTGGTCGGCGACTCGATGCGTGACGAAGGCATCCTCGATCAGGATCTGGTCGGCGTGCATGCCACCCCGGTGGCGCGGCATGGCCAGGTGGTGGCGGCAAGGGTCGGCGGGGATCGCTTCACGATCAAGCGGCTGCACTGGCAGGGCGAGGTGATCCGCCTGCTGCCGAACAGCCCCGGCTACCAGCCGATCGATCCGGATCCGACCGAGGATTTCGCCATCGAAGGCCTGTTTGCCGGCCTGCTGAGGGGCAGCTGATGAGTGCGGTGGTGGCCTTGTCCACGTTGCTCGACGCGCAACAGGTCTGGCGCGGTCGCGCCATGCCGGTGCCGGCCGGCGAGCAGCCGACCGGCTGGGCCGCGCTGGATGCGCTGCTGCCCAGTGGCGGCTGGCCCGAGGCCTCGCTGTCGGAAATCCTGCTGCCGCTGGATGGCGTGGGCGAGCTGCAACTGGTACTGCCCACGCTGGCGCGGCTCAGCCGGGGCGCGCGCCCGTTGGTGCTGGTGGCACCGCCCTATGCGCCGTGCGTGGCCGGCTGGCGCCAGCATGGCGTGGACATGCGCCGGGTCGAGATTGTCACGGCGCTGGAGCGCGACGTGCTGTGGGCGACCGAACAATGCCTGCGCTCGGGCAGTTGCGCGGCGGTGCTGGCGTGGCCGCAGCAGGCGGATGACCGTGCACTGCGCCGCCTGCAGGTGGCGGCTGACAGTGGCCGGGCGCTGGCGTTTGCGTTTCGCGATCGCCGGCATCTGGCGAATGCCTCGCCGGCGGCGTTGCGGCTGGAACTGGAAGCCGCGCCGCGGGCCCGGGTCTGGGTGCGCAAATGCCGCGGTGGCGCCGTGCCCGCGCAGCCGGTACCGCTCGCACTCGCTGCCCTGCATTGATGGCCGGCGGACATGTTGTGGGCCTGTGTATTGCTGCCGCAACTGGCGCTGGATGGAGTCCTCCGTCGGCAGCCCACGGCTGGCCCGCTGGTGCTGGTGGCCGGTGCGGCGCAGGCGCGCAGCATCGTGGCGGTCAACCCCGCCGCGCGTGAAGCCGGCCTGCGCGTGGGCCAGCGGCTGAGCGCCGCACAAGCCTTGCTGGCGCGCTTCGATGCCTTGCCATATGAGCCCGACGCGGTGGATCGCTGGCAGCAGTTTCTCGCCGCGGTGGCGTATCGCTACAGCTCCGAGGTGAGCCTGCTGCCGCATGCGATCGTGCTGGAGGTCAGTCGCAGCATGGGCCTGTTCGGCCCATGGCCGCGGCTGGAAAGCCTGCTGCGCGCGGATTTCACCGCGCTGGGTTTTCGCCACCGCATCAGCGTGGCGCCCACCGCGCATGCGGCCTATGTGCTGGCTGGCGTCGAGGATGGCCAGGCGGTGCTGACACCCGAAGCCCTGCCTCGCGCGCTGCAGAACGTGCCGCTGCACAAGAGCCGCTTGCCTGCCGTGACCGCTGCCGCGTTGCCGGGCATGGGCATTCGCAGTCTCGGCCAGTTGCTGCGGATGCCACGCGATGGCCTGCGCCGGCGCTTCGGCGCCGAACTATTGCTGGCGCTGGATCGCCTGACCGGCGAGACCCCGGCCGGGCTGGACTGCTTTCGTCCGCCGGATCGCTTCGACCTGCGCGTCGAGTTGTCGCACGAGGTGGAGAACATCGCCGCGCTGGTTTTTCCGCTGCGCCGCATGACCGCTGATCTGGCCGCCTGGCTGGCCGGTCGCGATGGCGGCGTGCAGCGCTTCGTGCTGCGGCTGGAGCATCGCGATGGCAGCAGCACCGACGTGCAGGTCGGCCTGCTGACGCCCGAGCGCGAAGCGGGCCTGTTGTTCGAGGTGGCGCGCGGGCGACTGGAGCAGGTGCAACTGCCCGGCCCGGTGCTGGCGTTGCGGCTGCTGGCGCGCGAGCTGCCACCATTCGTGCCGGCTGGTCGCGACCTGTTCGACGAGCGCCCGGCGAACGCCTTGCCGATCGAGCAGTTGCGCGAACGCCTGCGTGCGCGGCTGGGCGATCATGCCGTGCATCAACTGGGCAGCACCACCGACCCGCGACCCGAACGGGCCCAGCGCATCGCGGCGCGCGACGACGGTGGGCAGGAGCCATCGCCGCGACCGACCTGGTTGCTGGATCGGCCGATTCCGCTGCGCGGGATGGCGCCGCGCATCCTGTCCGGGCCCGAGCGGCTGGAAACCGGCTGGTGGGATGGTGGCGAGGTGTGCCGCGACTACTACGTGGTCGAGACTGCGCAGGGCCAGCGCGCGTGGGCGTTCTGCGCGCCGGGCGAGCAGGCCGGCTGGATGCTGCAGGGCTGGTTTGCATGATTGCGTATGCCGAGCTGCACTGCCTGTCGGCGTTCTCGTTCGGGCGTGGCGCCTCCAGCGCGCGCGAGTTGTTCGAGCGCGCCAGAAGCTGCGGTTACAGCGCGCTGGCGATCACCGACGAATGCTCGCTGGCCGGCATCGTGCGCGCGCTGGAGGCCTCGCGCGAGACCGGCGTGAAACTGATCGTGGGTGCTGAATTCCAGTTGGAGGATGGGCCGAAACTGGTACTGCTGTGCGAGACGAAGCAGGGCTACACCGCGTTGTGCAGTCTCATCACGCGTGGTCGGCGCGCCTCGGCGAAGGGTACGTATCGGCTGTGCTGTGCCGATCTGGCCGATGGCCTGCCGGGAACGTTCGCCTTGTGGCTGCCCGAGCGCCAGCCGGATCCCGCGCACGGGCGCTGGCTGCGCGCAAGCTTCGGCGAGCGGGCGTGGCTGGCGGTGGAGCTGCACCACGGCGCCGACGATGCGCAGCGCCTGCGCGAGCTCGGGATATTGGCTGCCAGCCTGGATCTGCGCCTGGTCGCGGCCGGCGACGTGCACATGCATGTGCGCCGTCGGCTGGCCCTGCAGAACACCTTGACCGCGATTCGCCATCGGCTGCCGATCGCCGAGGCCGGCGCGCTGATCTTCCGCAACGGCGAGCGTCACCTGCGCCGGCGCGAGGCGCTGGCGGCGATCTATCCTGAGGCGCTGCTGCAGCAGAGCGTGGCGATCGCCGCGCGCTGTCAGTTCAGTCTCGACGAGCTGGCATACCGCTACCCCAACGAGCTGGTGCCGGCGGGGCACAGCGCGATCAGCTGGCTGCGTCAGCTCACCGAGCAGGGCATGCGCTGGCGCTGGCCGGACGGCGCGACCGAAAAAGTCCGCGCGCAGATCGAACACGAGCTCGGCCTGATCGAGGAGCTGAAATACGAATCGTATTTCCTCACCGTGCACGACATCGTGCGCTACGCGCGCAGCGAGAAGATCCTCTGCCAGGGCCGCGGCTCGGCGGCCAATTCCGCCGTGTGTTTCGCGCTCGGCGTGACCGAGGTCGACCCGGCGCGGATGAACCTGCTGGTCGAGCGCTTCATCAGCAAGGAGCGCAACGAGCCGCCCGACATCGACGTGGATTTCGAGCACGAGCGGCGCGAGCAGGTGATCCAGTACATCTATGGCAAGTACGGCCGCGAGCGTGCCGCGCTGGCGGCCACGGTGATCTGCTATCGCGGCAAGAGCGCGGTGCGCGACGTGGCCAGGGCGCTGGGTCTGCCGCCGGACCAGGTGGATCAGCTGAGCGCGATCTTTGCCTGGTGGGATGGTGTGAGCTCGCTCGATGCAGCCCTGCGTGAACGTGGCTTCGACCCGGACAGCGCGGTGCTGCGGCGGGTGCTGAAGCTCACCGCCGAACTGCTCGACATGCCGCGGCACCTGTCGCAGCACGTGGGCGGCTTCGTGATCAGCGACGCGCCG
This sequence comes from Pseudomonadota bacterium, assembly GCA_021780735.1. GTDB lineage: Bacteria > Pseudomonadota > Gammaproteobacteria > Xanthomonadales > Rhodanobacteraceae > Rhodanobacter. Next base: position 3,945 of record JAJXYE010000096.1, read on the forward strand.
CTGAGCGAGCTGGTGCCGGTGGAAAACGCGGCGATGCCCGATCGCACCATCATCCAGTGGGACAAGGACGATCTGGATACGATGAGGCTGCTCAAGGTGGACTGCCTGGCGCTGGGCATGCTGAGCTGCGTGCGTCGTTGCCTGGATCTGCTGCGCGCGCATCGCGGTCAGGATTACACGATGGCCACCTTGCCGGACGAGGACCCGGCCACCTACCGGATGATCCAGAACGCCGACACCATCGGTGTGTTCCAGATCGAGAGCCGGGCGCAGATGGCGATGCTGCCGCGGCACCGGCCGGCGAATTTCTACGACCTGGTGATCCAGGTGGCGATCGTGCGGCCCGGGCCGATCCAGGGCGACATGGTGCATCCCTATCTGCGCCGGCGTCGTGGCGAGGAGGCGGTGGACTATCCCTCGGAGGATCTCAAGGCGGTGTTCGAACGCACGCTCGGCGTGCCGCTGTTCCAGGAGCAGGTGATGAAGCTGGCGATCGTGGCGGCCGGCTATACGGCGGGCGAGGCCGATCAGCTGCGCCGGGCGATGGCCGCGTGGAAACGGCATGGCGGGATGGAGAAACATCGCGAGCGGATCATGCGCGGCATGCTCGAGCGCGGCTACACCGCCGAGTTCGCGGCGCGTCTGTTCGAGCAGATCAAGGGCTTCGGCAGCTACGGTTTTCCGGAGAGCCATGCGGCGAGTTTTGCCGGCATCGTCTACGCCAGTTGCTGGCTGAAGTGTCATGAGCCGGCGGCCTTCGCCTGCGCGCTGTTGAATGCACAGCCGATGGGTTTCTACGGGCCCAGCCAGATCGTGCAGGACGTGCAGCGCCACGGCATCGCGGTGCGTCCGGTGGACGTGCGCTACAGCGAATGGGACTGCACGCTGGAGGATGATCCGCGTGCTCGCGGCCAGCCCGCGCTGCGGCTTGGCCTGCGCCAGGTGCGCGGTTTTCGCCAGGATGTGGCCGTGCGGCTTTCGTCGGCGCGCGTCGCGCGCGAGTTCACCGATCTGGTCGACCTGTGCACGCGCACCGGCATCGACCGGCGCCAGCAGGAGCTGCTGGCCGAGGCGGGCGCGCTGCGCGGGTTGGCGGGTCATCGCCATCGGGCGAAGTGGGCGGTGGCCGGAGTCGAGCCGCAGCTGCCGCTGTTCGGCTGCGCCAGTCCGGCCGAGCAGGCGATCGTGTTGCCGTCGCCCTCGACCGCGGAAAACCTGCGCGCCGACTACGCGCGCACCGGCCTCAGCCTGGGGCCGCATCCGCTGAAGCTGATCCGTCCGCGGCTGCGTGCGGCACGCTATGTCGACTCACGCAGCCTGCGCAGCCAGCCGCACCAGAGCCGGGTGCGTGCAGCTGGCCTGGTCACCCAGCGGCAGCAACCGCAGACCGCCAGCGGGGTCACCTTCATCACCATGGAAGACGAGCACGGCTTCATCAACGTGGTGGTCTGGCGCCATGTCGCCGAGCGCCAGCGGCGCGTGTACCTGGAGGCCAGCCTGCTCGGCGTGGAAGGGCAGTGGGAGAGCATCGATGGGGTGAGTCACCTGATCGCCGATCGGCTCGCCGACATGAGTACGCTGCTGGGTGCGCTGGACAGCCGCTCGCGCGATTTTCATTGAGGCCGCCCCGCCGCTTGCATTCCTGCCGCTACGCCGCCTAGGCTGCGCATGCTGCCGTCAGGGGAGGCATGGGGGTGCCGCGCGGCAGTAACCATCCACTGAAGGGGAATCATCATGAGTAGTTCGTTTGCTGCAATGGCCGGCATGGGGCTGTTCGCCATGCTGATGATGGTCGTCGTGGGGATCCTGGTCGGGGCGCTGATCCTGAGCGTGGCGTTCAGGCTGGTCGTCGGCATCATGCCGTCCTATCTGCGTGCGCTGGGTGCAGTGGTACTCACCCTGGTTGCGGTGTTCGTGGCGTCGCTGGTGCTGGGCATGGTGATGCACGGAGGCGGTGCCAGGCTGCTGCCGATGATCGTGAATTTCCTCGTCGGCGCTGCCGTGGTGAACTATCTGCTGCTGGCCGCGGACGGCAGCCAGATCGGCTTTGGCAAGGCCTGCGTGGTGGAACTGGTCTACATGGTGATCGGCTTCGTGCTGGCGCTGATCATCGGCTTCATCGTCGCGATGGTGTTCGGTGCGGCAATGTTCGGCATGCATTGAGCGGCGCACCACGATGACGCGGGCAGATCGCTCGCCCGCGCCAACGTTCCATTCGATTCACACCAGGCTGGTGGCGATACCGAAGCCGACCGCCATCATCACCGCCACGGCCATGCAGGCGCTGCCCGGGCGGATGCGGTGCGCGTCGATACGCGGCACCAGTCGCCACAGCAGGGCGACGCCGATCAGCATGTCCAGCACCAGTGCAATGCGCAGCAGACCCGAACTCAGCAGCGCCGCATACGGCGGATGCAGATGGCCCTCGTACGCGGCCACGCCGAACACCAGCAGCATGCCGAGCATGCTCCACAGCAGGCACGCCAGATAGATGCGGTTGAACACCACCGTGCAGCGTTCGACCCAACGCAACACCATCCAGCCGATCATGGCGAACAGCAGTGCCGCCATGCTGCTGTAAAGCACCCACCAGAGCAGGCTGCTGATGACAGTCAGCAGAGTGGTCATGTGCTCTGCTTGAAGCCCAGCTTGCGCAGCAGCTTGGCCATCAGCCAGGCGGGCCCGATCAGCAGGTAGGACAGGTCGGTGAGAAAGCTGGGCTTGCGTCCCTCGTACTTGTGGCCGATGAACTGGCCGATCCAGGCGACCACGAACACGCCGATCGCCAGATAGCTCAGCGAGGCGCCACCGAGCCGGTAATACAGGACGTTGGTGAGCAGGCCGAGCAGGGCGAACGCGATCAGCAGCGCCAGCGCCAGCCGACGCGAGCGGCGCCAGTACCAGTAGAACGCCAGCACCATCACGGCCACCGCCCATGAGCCGGGGCGCAGGAACATGGCCGGCACCGGAATCGTCCATAGCAGGGCGATCACCGACCACACGATTGGCGGCACGCAACACCAGTGGAACACCTGGTTGGTCGGGTTCTGATGATCGCTGCTGTAGCTGTCGAGCCAGTCCTGCATGGTTCGCATCGGTAGTCCCCCGTTTGGATTCAGCTGAGCCGGATGCCGGCCAGGCGTTGCAGTGCCTCGGCGTATTTGGCGGCGGTACGCGCGATCACCTGATCCGGAATCACCGGGCCGGGCGCGGTCTTGTTCCAGTCCTGGGTTTCCAGCCAGTCGCGCACGAACTGCTTGTCGTAGCTGGGCGGGCTGATGCCGACGCGGTATTCGTCGGCGGGCCAGAAACGCGAGGAGTCCGGCGTCAGCATTTCGTCCATCACGTACAACTTGCCGCTGGCGTCGGTGCCGAACTCGAACTTGGTGTCGGCGATGATGATGCCGCGCTCGGCGGCGTAGGCGGCCGCCCAGCGGTAGATCGCCAGGGTCGCGTCGCGTACCTGGTCGGCCAGCTCGGCGCCAATGGCATCGATCACCACGTCGTAGCTGACGTTCTCGTCGTGGTCGCCGACCGCGGCCTTGGTCGACGGCGTGAAGATCGGCGCCGGCAGCTGCTGCGCCTGCTGCAGGCCGGTGGGAAGTTCGATGCCGCACAACCTGCCGCTGGCCTGGTAGTCCTTCCAGCCCGAACCGATCAGGTAACCGCGGGCAATCGCCTCCACCGGCACCGGCTTCAGCCGGCGCGCGACCACCGACCGCTTCTCGTACAGGGCCAGGTCGGTGCCGCGCGGCAGCACGTCGACCAGCGGCACGTCGAGCAGGTGGTTGGGCACCAGGTGCGCGGTCTTGCCGAACCAGAAATTGGAGATCTGGGTGAGCATCTCGCCCTTGCCGGGGATCGGATTGGGCAGCACCACGTCGAAGGCCGACAGCCGGTCGGTCGCCACCATCAGCAGCCGTTCGTCGTCCAGTGCGTAGACATCACGCACTTTGCCGCGATGGATCAGCTCAAGGCCGGGCAGGTTCGATTGCAGCAGGGTGGTCGGCACGTTCTTCGGATCCGCAGGCGGTGAGGCTGCCTATTCTAGCCGCTGCAGCCATGGCGCCGGGAGCACCGTGGCAGGGGGCGGCAGCGGCACTGCTAGAATTGCCGATCTTCAGCCCCATCTGTTGCCGATGCGAACTTTCCTGCTGGCGGCCATCATCATGGTCGTTGCCATCCCCATCAAGGCCCGCAGCCAGGCCCAGCCGCCACCGCGGCCGGCACGGCTCGGGCTGTGCGCGGCCTGCCATGGCGAGACCGGTCATGCCGTGTTGCCCGGCGCCCCGAATCTGGCCGGCCAGCAACTGGCTTACCTGCGCGACGCGCTCAGCCAGTACCGCGACGGCCGACGCGATGTGCCGGTGATGCGCGCCGCGATCGGCCCGCTCAACCGCGCCGAGCTCGACGCGCTGGCGCGCTGGTACAGCGCCCAGGCAGCGCCGCCGCAGGAGCATCCATGAGCTTCACCTACACCATATGGTTCGCCATTTTCGGGCTGCTGCTCGGGCGCGTGCCCGGCGCGATCACCGGCGCGGTGATCGGATTCATCTTCGACAACCTGCGCCATGGTCAGCGCAAGCAGGCCACACCCGAAGCGGGTGGCTATGTCGGGCCGCTGTTCACCCTGCTCGGTGCGGTGGCCAAGTCCGATGGCCGCGTGTCGGAAGCGGAGATCGCGATCGCCGAGCGCCTGATGACCCGCTGGAACCTGGATGCCGAGCAGCGCAAGCGGGCCGTGGCCAGCTTCAACGTCGGCAAGCAGCCGGAGTTCGACGTCACCCGCACCATCGCCGAGTTGCGCAACTGGGTCGGCATGCGTCGAGATCACGCGTTTCCGGTGATCGACGTGGTGATCGAGACGGTGCTGGCCGATGGCAATCCCGGTCCGGAAAAGATGTCGATCCTGCGCCAGCTGGCGTTTGCCCTGCGCGTCAGCGACATGGAGCTGATGGCGCTGATGGCGATGAAGGGCTACGCCTGGAATGCCGGGCCGGGCGGCCAACGGCAGCAATATCATGGCGGCGCAGGTGGCTATACACCGCCGCAACGTTCGCCGCAGGGGCCCGACCCCTATGCCGTGCTCGGCATTGCGCGCGATGCCGACGACCGCGCCGTGAAGCGCGCCTATCGCAAGCTGATCTCCGAACACCATCCCGATCGCCTCGGCGACCTGCCCGAAGACATGCGCCGGCGCGCCGAATCGCGCGCCAGCGAGATCAACGCCGCGTACGACCGCATCAAGGAAGCGCGCGGGTTCAAATAAGACGGGGAACAGGGAACGGGGAACGTGCGGGCTGATGTAACGTGTGTTCCGCGATGTGATGAGACCTTGCGCAAATCGGCTTTTCGTTTTTCGCTCTATCCGTTCCCCGTTCCCCGTTCCCCGTTCCCCGTTCCCAGGCCCCGCCATGCCCAAGCAATCTCCGATCATCGCCCCGTCCATCCTTGCCGCCAATTTCGCCCGGCTCGGTGAAGACACCGCCGCCGCGCTGGCCGCGGGTGCCGACTGGGTGCATTTCGATGTGATGGACAACCACTACGTGCCCAACCTCACAATGGGTCCGATGGTGCTGCAGTCGCTGCGCCAGTTCGGCATCACGGCGCCGATCGACGTGCACTTGATGGTCAAGCCGGTCGACCGCATCGTGCCGGACTTCGCCAAGGCCGGCGCCAGCCTGATCAGCTTCCATCCGGAAGCCAGCGAGCACATCGACCGTAGCCTCAGCCTGATCAGGGAGTCCGGTTGCCAGACGGGGTTGGTGTTCAATCCGGCCACGCCGCTGGATCATCTCGACTACGTGATGGACAAGCTCGACCTGATCCTGATCATGTCGGTCAACCCGGGCTTCGGCGGGCAGAAATTCATCCCCGGCACGCTGGAGAAATTGCGCCAGGCGCGCGAGCGCATCGAGGCCAGCGGTCGCGCGATCCGGCTGGAAGTCGATGGTGGAGTCACGGCTCAGAACATCGGCGCGATCGCCGCCGCCGGTGCCGACACCTTCGTCGCCGGCTCGGCGATCTTCCATGCCGGCGACTACGCTGCCGAGATCGGCGCCATGCGCCAGGCGATTGCCTGAGCGCGGCCCTGCCAGCCTGATTCGCGCACAAAAAAATCCGGCGCCCTGGATCGCTGCGCCGGTTTAAACGTCGTCGGATGACGTGAGAGGAGACACCATCGACTGGCGGTGCCGGCGCGAGGGCTGCATAGGGAGGGATCCAGCCGCCGCACCGGCACGTTCCACGGCAAGAGGAACGCTGCCAGTCACAACGGTTGACCGGCCCGATCGCTGTTGGTTCCCGCGGCAGCCAGGGAACCATCGGCCAGCGTGTTCAGTTTCACCCGGCGCGCCTGCACCACATAGCGCAGCGGACCACCCGGCACGATCGCATCAAACGGATAGCAGGTGACCAGCCACAGGCCGTTCATGCTGTCGCTGGCCGGAATGCCGGCCTGCCGGCTGTTGATGATGCGACTGCCGACCACCTGGTAATCGCTGCTGCCGCGCGGACCGTCCAGATGCAACCGGTCACCCGGCTGCAGCCATTGCAGAAAGCGGAACTGGGTATCGCGATGGGCGCTGATCACGCTCAGCCCGGGGGCGCCGGGGCGGGCGCTGGTGGGCGTCCAGCCGGGGCCAAAGGCCAGCGCCTGACCGTTGTCGCCGTCTAGCACGATCAGGTTCTGCCGCAGCCGGGGTACGCTGAGCCGGGCGATCGGTACGATGTCGGCCCAGGGCCATGGACGCCGTGCCAGGCGGCCGTGATCCGAACGTGCCCAGGCCCGCGCCAGCAGCACCTGCGCCAGCGCGGCCTTGGCATGGATCCAGAGACCGTCGAGGCCGAGTCCGGCGGCCAGCATCAGCGCGCCGAACATCAACCCGCGCCATACCTGCCGCCGTTTCATCGACGTGCCCTCTGCTGCATCCACCACGCCAGTGCAGCCAGCAGCAGGGCAAGCAGGGCCAGCCACAGTTCCAGTTCGGCCGGGGTGGCTGTCTGCGCAAAGTGCGTGCCGGTCGGCATCAGGTTGGGAATCTGCTGATGCCTGAGCGCGGCATCGGCACGGCGCGTCGGCGTGCGATCGACCGCGACCAGGCTGGTGTAGCGGCTGACCAAGTGGGCCTTGAGCGCGATCCGGGTGATCTGCTCGACCAGGCTGGGCGATTCACCACCGCGCGCCAGTTGATCCTCCAGGTCGGCAATGCGCGCCTGCGCCCACAGCCGATCCAGTCCCTCGGCAGGCGTTGAGCCGGCCAGTGGCGCAGGTGCGGTCCAGGCACGATCCGCCAATTGGCCGTGCACCTGCACCTCGCTGACTGGCTGGGCCAGCTTCGCGGTGACCAGCAGCGGTTCGCCCAGGTACAGGTCGGGTAACTGGCGCGGGTAGGCGTCGGTGCCGGCGGGCCAGTCCACGTGCAGCTCGCGCATCGCCGGATGGTCGAGCTTCTGCAGCAGTTCGTGCATTTTCTGGTCGAGTGTGGAGCGATCGGCGATCAGGGTTTCGCTGCCACGGCCATGGCGTGCCGCGGCCTGCAGGAACTGTGCATTCGGCGCGCTGCCGATGCCGATCGGGAACAGGTGCGAGTCGCCCCGTTGTTCGTCGATCAGCTGCATCAGCCCGTTCGGATCGTCGACCGCGCCATCGGTGGCAAACAGCACCTGGCGCACGTAGCCCGGCGGCGCGTGGCCCGCCAGTGCAAAGCTCAGCGCCGGTGCCATCTCGGTACCGCCACGGGCCTGCAGCTGGTCGACCCAGGCACGCGCCTGCTGCACCGCCTGCGGCGTGGCGGGTACCGCATCAGGACGCCACGGATTCAGGATCGAGTTGAATTCGGCCACGTTGAAACGATCGCCCGGCTGCAGCTGGCTCAGTGCCAGATCCAGCGCGGCACGGGCCTGGCGGATCGATTCGCCGCCCATCGAACCGGAGGTGTCGATGATCAGGATCAGCTCGCGCGGCAGCCGCCGCGCCTGCTGCTGTGGCGGCAACAGCATCAGCATCGCGTAGTGCTGGCCGTCGATGTCCTGGCTGAAGCTGGCCACATTCGGCTGGGTCTGCGGCTTCGGCTGCCAGCGCAGCACGAAGTCCCGATCCGGCAGGACACGGGCGTCGCGCAGATGGATGTTCCACAGCTTGCCGTGCTGCTCGCTGACGATCGCGTGGCTGGGACTGTTGACCGTGGCCAGCGGCACGCCGGCATCCAGCCGCACCGCGATATGCGTGCGCAGCGGCGCCTGCGCATTGTCATCGGCAAACACCTGCGCGGTGTGGATGCCGGTATCGCCGGGCTGCGCGCCTTCGCGCATGTGATAGCGCGGGGTGAAGGTGAGCGGAAAGCGCAGCGAGAACTCGCCGGCGCGGTAATCGATGCGCTGCCAGAAGTGCAGCACGATCGTCACCGCCTCGCCCGGTGCCACATTGGTCACTGCGGCGCGGAACAGGTTGCCGCTGTCCGCCTCGACCAGGGCGGCCCGCTGGCCGTTGGCGCGGGCCTGAGCGAACACTTTTTGCGCGGCTTGCTTGCGCTGGATTTCGGCGACGATGCGGCGTTCGCCGATCTCCATCGACATCGAATACACCGCAGCGCCGGGAGGCAGCGGCAACAGGTAGTCGCCCTCCAGCCAGTCCTTGCCGGTGTTGCGGAATTGCTGGCGCACCTCAACCTCGGCGACCAGTCCGCTGACGTGATAGTCGACGTCGGTATCGAGGCTGGCCAGGTTCTGGCTGTGGCCGGCACGGTCGTGCAGGCGCAGCTCGCCGCTGCCTGGTGTGGTTGCGTGCGCGGCCAGTGCCAACAGCAGGCCACCGAGAATCAACAGTGGCTGCCATGTGGACAGGAATCGATTGGATGCATGCATGGCTGTCCCCCGGTTGGATGTGAGTGTCACGCTTGCATTGCCGCATCCGCTGCGGCCTGTGTGGCGTCGCGTTTGGGGCGCAGCGCGGTGCAATCAGGGCAGAAAGCTGACAGCCATGATTTGCCCGTTTGGCGCGAAGCCCGGTTGTCATCGCCCAAAAAAATCCCCTCGCGAGGAGGGGAGAAGAACCACCATGTCGGACGGAACGGGGGGAGTTACAGCGGTTGCCAGTCCGGGTCGGGTTCGGGCTGGCCCACGCCCGCTGCGAGTCCCTTCGCAGCGGGCGTGCCAGTGCCTTCCACGGCATGCGGCAGGAATCGGGATGGGCGGGATCGAAGGGTGCGCATGACGGTCTCCTCAGTGGATGCCCAGCAACAGGCCGAGCAGCAGGGCACCCAGTGCCAGGGTGATGCGCAAGGGCTCAAAGGCGTGCAGCTCGGCGTTCGGATCGCTTCGCTCGGTGTCGACGTTCATGCTCGTTCTCGCTGTGCGGTTGACGGTTGCCATCAAAGCGCCGCTGCGGGCGCCGCTGGCGACGTGAAGCGGCCGGTTTGCCGCTGGCTTGTGGCAAAACGCGGGCAGTGACCGCCAATGGCTTGCGCAGATGCGATCCGCATAGCACGCTGCGTCCATCATCTCAGGGAGCAGGTCATGGGCCGCAGCATTGCCATCGTCGAGGACGAACCGTTGATCCGCGCCAACTATGTCGAGGCGTTGAACCGCTTCGGCTACGATGCCCGCGGCTATGCTTCGCGGCAGGAGGCATCCAGCGCATTCGCGATGCGTCTGCCCGAGCTGGTGATCATCGATATCGGCCTCGGCGACGAGCCGGAGGGTGGCTTCGACCTGTGCCGCGAGCTGCGCGCAAGATCCGCCACCCTGCCGATCATCTTCCTCACCGCGCGCGACTCGGATTTCGACGTGATTTCCGGCCTGCGCCTGGGCGCCGACGACTACCTCAGCAAGGACACCAGCCTGCACCAGCTGGCGGCGCGCATCGCGGCACTGTTCCGCCGCATCGCTTCATTGAGTGCGCCCGCTTCGAGCGAGACGGTGATCGAGCACGGGCCGCTGAAGCTGGAGTCCGAGCGCATGCGCATCAGCTGGAACGGTGCGGAGATCCCGCTCACCGTCACCGAGTTCTGGATGGTGCACACGCTGATCCGTTTCCCCGGCCACGTGAAGAATCGCGACCAGCTGATGCGCGAAGCGGAACTGGTGGTGGATGACGCCACCATCACCTCGCACATCAAGCGCATCCGCAAGAAATTCATCGCGGTAGTACCCGAGTTCGACGCGATCGAAACCGTGCATGGCGTCGGCTATCGGTGGAAGCCGTGATGCTTCGCGTGCTCGGCATGCTGGCATTGCTTGGCCTGGCGACTGCGCTGGGGGCCACGCCGACCGACGCCGGCGTGCTGGCGCAAGGCGCGCGCGATGGTCAGGTGCCGGCGTGGGCGATTGTTGTCGATACGCCGGTCGGCTGGACGCGGGACTGCTGCATGTATGCGCGGGCGATCGGCGTCAACGCGGTGCTGTACCAGGGCGAGTGGAGCGGCAAGCCGCAGCGGGTGATGGTGCTCAACGTCTGGCCGCGCAAGCTGGCCAGCCTGGCCGCCGAGGTGGCGGCTGACCGCAAGCGCTATCTGCAGCTCGATCCGGCGGGCAAGGTCTCCAGCTTTCCCGTCCACCACCCCGACATGCCATGTCAGGCCAGCGTCTATCAGGGCAGCGATCGCATCGACGACGTGCTGGTGTTCTGCGACCCGGGCCGGGCCAGCGGCATCCGCCTGAGCTGGTCGATGAGTTTCGACGACAGCGACCCGACCCGTCGCGCGCTGCTCGACGCGTTCATGCGGGTGGTGGTGGCGTCGCGCTACCGCAAGGATCCGCTGGCCCTGGCGCATGGCGGTTGAGCGTGCCGTGCGACGGCAGCTGACGGCGTCATGAGCCTGCGTCGGAAATTGCTGCTGGTTGCCTTGTGCACGCTGGCGCTGCCGATCGCCGGCTGGTTCGACGTGCGCCAGATGGAAGCCCTGCTGCGCGACGGACAGGCGCGGGGCCTGCAGGCTTCGGCGCAGGTGGTGGCGCGCAGTCTGGTCGTCACTGGAGCGCTGCCACCAAGCAATGGCCTGAGCTGGTATGTGCAGCAGGCACCGGGGCCGATCACGGTGGACGGTTATGGCGACGACTGGGCGCCGTTGACGCCGTGGAGCCAGCCTTTCGATCAGCGTGGCCAGCTGATGCTGGCCGAGGACGACAGCGGCCTCTACCTGTTTGCCACGGTACGCGACAGCCGGCGCACGCGCGCGGATGCGGACGATGCGAATGCGCTGGCCGCCGATCATCTGATCCTGACCCTGGGCAATGACGTCGGGCAGCGACGCTATCTGCTGGCCAGCGCGGCGCCGGGGCAGGTGCTCGCCAAGCCGCTGGATCCGCCGGTCGACGGGCTGCCGGATGTGCTCACCGCGCAATGGCAGGAAGACGGCAGCGGCTATCGGGTCGAATTGCGCCTGCCGCACCGGACGTCACTGCGCACGTTGGGACTGGGTGCCTACGACGCCGATGCCGGAGGCGATCCGATGGCGTCGACCACGCGTGCGTTGACCCGCTATTCCGGCGTGCTTTCCAGCGAGCTGGCCCGGCTCGTGCCCGAGCGGGTGCAGGCGCGCGTGCTGTCGCCCTCGGGCTGGCTGCTGGCGCGCAGCGGGCGCCTCGACAGCGCCGTCGGTGCCAATGGCCAGCCGGGCTGGTTCGCTGCGCTGGTCTATCGCTCACTGCTGGCCACGCGGCTGGAGGATGCCAACCTGTGGGCGCAGGACGTGCCACGGCTGGATACACCGGAGGTGCTCCAGGCACGTGCCGGCAAACCGGTCAGCGAGTGGCGCAGCGGCGAGGAGCGCGGCAGCGTGGTGCTGGCCGTGGCAGTGCCGGTCGAACGCGCCGGCAAGGTCGATGGCGTGCTGCTGCTGGAACAGGCCAGTCGCACCGTGCCCTTGCTGGCCAATCGCGCGCTGTTCGGGCTGCTGCTGACCAGCTTCGGCGTCTTGCTGGTGGCTGGCGGGGTCCTGCTGGTGTTCGCCACCCGCTTGAGTCTGCGGCTGGGTCGCTTGCGCAATGCGGCCGAGAGCGCACAACTGAACGATGGACGTCTGGACGGCCTGTTCGCCAGCGGAAAATTCCCCATGACCGACGCGCCGGACGAGATCGGCGACCTGGCACGCAGCTTCGAGCGGCTGTTCGTCGTGGTCGGCGGCTATACCGACTACCTGCGCACGCTGGCCT
>JAJXYE010000288.1 GCA_021780735.1 Pseudomonadota bacterium
ACTGCGATTGTCAACCCGCTTTTCGCCGATGGCGCCAGCCGCTCCGAATCCGAAGTGATCTCGGCCGACGGCCAGAAGCTCACGGTCGGCACCCTGATCGCCGACGACTACAGCACGAAAACGCTCCAGCGTGTCGACGGCACGACCGTACCGCCGAAGTCCTGTTACATGGCTGGTGTCAGTGACACACCGACCCGCCCCGAAGTCGCCGAAGCAACGGCACCGCACTGGACTCTCCCGGCGAGAACCTTGCTTGAGCGCAAAATGGACCGGGAGAGGGCAGTAACCCGGTACGCCTCCTATTTGATCTGGCTGCACGCGACCGCGCCTGGGATGCTGCTGCTGATTGCGCTGATATATCAGAGCAGCCTGGGCTGGCCGACCATACTCATTCAGTGGGCCGTCGCGATGATCGGTGGCGTGGCATGCGTATTCCTGCTGCATGCGCTGATCGGCGCGGGCATCCTGGAGATCACCGTCGGCCTGGCGATGCTGATGAGGGCGCTGTTCCCCAAATCCAGTGTCGGTTGATTCAAGGTCGAACGTCATGCACGTGCCAAGCGGAATGAGTCTGGCGTACCTGCGTTTATCGTTGTCCGGGCAGCCAAGGGGCGGCTGATCGCGAACAGAGGAATAGACCGTGTCGAGGCACTTGCCGGTCAGACGGTTCTGCGCGCACGATCAGCCCCGTCGATCACCGCCGCCAGGCTTCGCTGACCATGCCCGCCGTCACTTCACGCGTCGTCGCGGTCATCTACCGCGGCATCGACTTCCCCGCCGGCTGGGCCGACAAGCCGAACTTCCTGAACATCGGCATGGCCCTGGACACGCTGGTTTCGGTGGCCGCCATGTTCGACGCTGAAAACCGGCCCATCGCCTTGTGCTGGCGTATCGGTGAGGGTGAGGACCAGTTTGCCCGGGCGGTTCCTCACGGGCGCGGCGCCAGCTCGCTGGCGGACAAACTGAACAATGACCTGGCGCGGGAAAGCCTGCGCGTTGGTGCCGAAGATCTGCTGGGCACCATGCTCTGGGCGCCGGAAGAACTGCGCCCGGATCAGGGGCAATCGGTGCACCGGATAGTTTTTGTCCCGGGTCCAGTCGGAACCGTCATGCGCCCGCTCACCGGGTGGAACATCCCGCCGCGAACCCTGGTTGCCAAAGCCAGCCAGCTGTTGATGATGACGCGCACGGTGGACGAAGGTCTCGCCTTCGAGATGCCGGCGAACCTCGACGAGATGCGCCAGCATCTGGGTTCCAGCGATCCCCACCTGATGACCGTGCTGCCCGGCTCGGTCGCCGTCGCCGCGGAACAGAACGTCAACAGGAAGCTGGCACTCCTGTTCGGCGGGCTGATCGCGGCAGGTGCACTGATTTCTGCCTGGCTGCTCGGTCGCCCCTGAGCAGGTGCGCATGCCAGCACGGTGGATTCACCTGCCGCTCGATCGGGCAAATGAGCAAGGCAGATCGTGGCAAACGCTTCCGGCCAGGGTTACGATGCCGCTCCTTGGTCGTGTGACGGCCTGCTGTCGCCGCTCCAGGAGATGACCACGTGCCGCATTATTCCGGCCCCTTGTTCACGCGTCCGACCGCCGAGGCCCTGCTTGCCGCGCGCGACGCCGCGGCAGGCGAATGGATCGGCTCGCTCGATCTGGGCCGATCGACCGGCAACGCATCGCTGCAGGCTGACACCTGGTCGTGGCAGGGCCAGCGCCATCCCTACCCGCCCGTGCTGAAAGACCGCACCATCTATTACGTGGACGGCGACGAGTTCGCGCCGGTGGCGCGCTTTGCCGGCTCGCTGATCAAGCTGGTGCCGACCGAATGGGGTGCACCCACCTTCGAGATCGACGGCATCAAGATGTTGCCCACGTCGAAAGAATCGCCGTTCGAGGATGCACGACGCAAGGTTGACCTGATCGAGCCGCACGGCAAGGTGGTGCTCGACACCTGCGGTGGCCTGGGCTACTTCGCGGCGTGCTGTCTGGCGGCGGGCGCGACGCGCATCCATTCGTTCGAGAAGAACGCGGACGTGCTGTGGCTGCGCACGCTCAACCCGTGGTCGCCGGATCCCGATGCACCCGCCAGCGGCGATCGACTGCAACTCGCGCATGCCGACGTGTGCCAGGCCATCACGCAACTCGCTGATGCCTCGGTCGATGCACTGCTGCACGACCCGCCACGCTTCGGCATCGCCGGCGAGCTCTATTCGCAGGCGTTCTACGACCAGCTGGCTCGTGTGCTGCGCCGCGGCGGCCGCCTCTTCCACTACACCGGCAGCCCGAACAAGCTCACCAGCGGCCGCGACGTGCCGCGCGAGGTGGCCAGGCGACTGGACAAGGCCGGCTTCAAGGCACAGCTTGCACTGGACGGCGTATTGGCGATGCGACGCTGATGCCGCAGGCGTCAGCAAACGGCAGCGTTCACGTCGGAACGACGGTCAATGCGACCCGGCAGCATTACACTGGCACACCCGACGGAGAGAAATCCTTGGCCAAGCCCAACTACTCGTTTGAAAAGCGTCAGCGCGAAATCGCCAAGAAGAAGCAGCAGGATGAGAAAGATGCGCGCAAGCGCGAAGCCCGCGAGGCCGCCAGGTCGGCGTCCGAAAAGGTGCCGGACTGAACCGGCTCTTGCCATGACCGGGCTGCACCCAAAGGCTTCCCCCGACCGCTGACCCGGCTGTGCCGCGGCTGGTGCACCGCCAGAATCCTGTCGATGACGTGCTGCGCCAGCGGTGCCATCAGCGCATTGCCGGCAGGCATCGATGCGCGCCATCACGGGCGAGGCGCTTGTCCAAGCCACCTGGCGCGGTGGCGGCGCGCTGCAGTAGTCGAGCGCAACGAAGGACATGGGCAAGGACATGCGCGAAATCTCCCGGCGCCGATCAGGGTCGAGCAGGTGTCGACGGTCTGCTCCGGCAGCGCCATCAGGTTTTGCGTGGACTGAAGCCGAGGCGCTCGAATGGGGCCGGAATCAACGGCGCTGCCGCTTTCCTCGTCGCTTGGACGACAAGACGGCGACGCTCGTCATGCGGCCCCGCCGACCCATGGCCGCAGAAGATGATCTGCCGCGGCATCCATCCGGATCATTTTGGCGTATACCTTGTGACGTTGCTCAGTTTCCCTGCCGCCAGGAATCCATGCCATGAAATCCTTGACCGCGTTCGCTGCCCTCGCCCTCGTCGGTACCGCGGCTGTTGCGATGCCGGCCTTCGCCGCACTGAAGGTGGGTACTCAAGCGCCCGAGTTCAGCGCGCCGGCCTATCTGGCCGGACAGCCCTTCACCTTCGATCTCGACGCTGCCCTGAAAAAGGGCCCGGTCGTGGTGTACTTCTTCCCGGCCCCGCATACCTCCGGCTGCAATGTCGAAGCGCATCTGTTCTCGCAGGCCATCGACCAGTTCAAGGCGGAACACGCCACCGTGATCGGCGTTACCGCCGGCAACCTTGACCAGCTGGCTGCGTTCTCGAAGGAAACCGATCACTGCAGCGGAAGATTCCCGGTCGCCGCCGATGAAGGCGCGAAGATCGCCAGGAAGTACGACGCCCTGCTGCTGATGCGGCCAGGCTGGTCCGATCGCACCTCGTACGTGATCGCACCTTCCGGAAAAATCACCTACGTCTATTCCAGCCTCAGCCCGACCAGGCATGTACAGAAGACGCTTGACGCCGTGAAGGCACTGGAGAAATAGCCAGCACCCGAGTCACCGCGGCGCTCCATTCGAGGTCACCCTGCCCGCGACTACAAAGCGAGGCGGCAATGGCCTAGGCTGGCCGATCAGCCACTGCAACCCCAGCCGATGCCATACCAGTCCATCCTCGAGAAGATCCACGCCGAAATCGTGCCGACCCTGCCGCAGGGCCGTGTCGCCGATTACATCCCGCAATTGGCGCATGTGGATCCGCACAAATTCGGCATGGCCGTGTGCGACACCAGCGGCGGCATCGCCTGCGTCGGCGATGCCGCCGAGCGTTTTTCGATCCAGAGCATCTCCAAGGTGTTCACCCTGACCCTGGCGATGCAGCTCGAAGGCGAACGGCTGTGGCAGCGCGTCGGCCGCGAACCTTCGGGCACCTCGTTCAATTCGCTGGTGCAGCTGGAGTACGAGCAGGGCATACCGCGCAATCCGTTCATCAACGCCGGTGCGCTGGTCATCACCGACATGGTGCTGTCGCACCTGGGCGAGGCCAAGCTCGCGCTGCGCGAGCTGGCACGAAAGCTGAGCGGCGGCGTTGACGTCTGCTACAACCCGGCCGTCGCCGCCTCGGAAGCAGGGCGTGGCTATCGCAACGCGGCGCTGGCCAATTTCCTGAAGAGCTTCGACAACCTGCGCAACGAGCCCGCCGACGTGCTCGACGCCTATTTTCACCATTGCGCGCTGTCGATGAGCTGTACCGAACTGGCGCGCGCCTTCCTGTACCTGGCCAGCCACGGGCAGCACGCCGGCACGGCGCTGATCACGCCCAGCCAGGCCAAGTACATCAACTCGCTGATGCTCACCTGCGGCACTTACGATGCCGTTGGCGACTTCGCCTACCGTGTCGGCCTGCCCGGCAAGAGCGGTGTCGGCGGCGGCATCGTGGCGGTGATGCCTGGCCTGTTCAGCGTCTGCGTCTGGGCGCCGGGGCTCAATGCCAGCGGCAATTCGCTGGCCGGCACCCGCGCGCTGGAGAGGTTTTCCGAACTGACCGGGCAGTCGATCTTCTAGCCAGGGGATCGTCGCCGCGTCCTGAACGCGCCTGTCGTCCGGCGCGCCTGGATGGATTCGGCTTGGGCGAATCGCCTTTTTCACCCATCGGGCGCACTCCCGGGCTAAGGTATCGACAGCCCGGGGGACTGGTCGGTCAACCACTGCAAAAGGTGCTGAAGTGATCAAGCCGTTCGGAAACAACACGACCTCGGCGCAGACGCAGCCGGACTTCCACAACGTCGCCAGCGACGCCTTCGACAACGAGCAGACCCTGCCGCAGATGTTGCTCGCTGCATGCAGGCGCCACGCCGACCGACCGGCTTTCAGCAACCTGGGCAGGACGCTGAGCTTTGCCGATGTCGAGCGCCTCAGCGGCGACCTGGCCAGCTACCTGCGCCATGGGCTGGGACTGGCAAGCGGCGAGCGCGTGGCGATCATGCTTCCCAACCTGCTGCAGTTTCCGGTCGCCGTGCTGGGTACCCTGCGCGCCGACCTGGTCGCCGTGCTGGTCAATCCGCTCTATACCGCTCGCGAGTTGCACCATCAACTGGCCGATTCGGGCGCCACGGTGCTGATCGTGCTGGACAACTTCGGCGCCGTGGCGGCCGAGGCGCTGGCTGGCACCGCGGTGCGACACGTCATCACCACGCGGGTGGGCGACCTGCTGCCCTGGCCGAAATCGCTGCTGGTCGATACCGTACTCAAGTACGTCAGGAAGGTGATTCCGCCATTCCACATCAGCGGTGCCCTGCGCTGGACCCAGGCACTGGCCCGGGGGAGCCGCCATCCGCGCGTGCAGGCGCAGGCCGGCAGCGGTGACACGGCGCAGTTGCAGTACACCGGCGGCACCACCGGCCTGTCCAAGGGCGCCGTGTTGCCGCATCGCGCCCTGGTCGCCAACGTGGCTTCCACCGAACAATGCTTTGGAACCTGCCTGGATCCACAAACGGACGTGGCGATCGTCTGCCTGCCGCTGTACCACATCGCCGCCTACAGCAGCCTCACCTTCAACATGGCACATGGCTTCCATTCCGTGCTGGTGACCAACCCGCGCGATATTCCGGCACTGGTCGCCACCTTCGCCAGGGTCAGGCCGGCAGTGTTCGCGGGCGTCAACACCCTCTACGACGCGCTGCTCAACTCGGCTGAATTCGCCAAGCTGGACTTCTCCTGCCTGAAGCTGTGCCTGCAGGGCGGCACCGCCTTGCGCCGCGGCACCGCCGAACGCTGGAAGGCGCTGACCGGCAAGGACGTGATCGAAGGCTACGGACTGTCCGAAACCAGCTCCGCGATCACCTTCAACCGCTGGGACTCGCCCAACCCGGTCGGTTCGATCGGGCTGGCGATGGCCGAGGTGGAGATCTCCCTGCGCGACAACGAGGGCAACCTCGTTGCGGTCGGCGAGCAGGGCGAATTGTGCGCGCGCGGCCCGCATGTCACCACCGGCTACTGGCAGCAGCCGGAGGAGACACGCGATGCCTTCTTCGACGGAGGCTGGTTCCGTACCGGCGATATCGCCAGGGTCGACGAACAGGGCTACTACTTCCTGCTGGATCGCCGCAAGGACATGATCCTGGTATCGGGCTTCAACGTCTTCCCCAACGAAGTGGAAGACGTGGTGGCCTTGCACCCGGGCGTACTGGAAGCGGGCGTGGTCGGCATGCCGGACGACAAGACCGGCGAAGCGGTGCGGCTGGTCGTGGTGCGCAAGGATCCGGCCCTGAGCGAGGACGACCTGCGCGCGCACTGCCGCCAGCACCTGACCGGCTACAAGCAGCCCAGGTGCATCGAATTCCGCGACAACCTGCCGAAGACAGCCGTAGGCAAGATTCTGCGGCGGGAACTTCGCCAGTCGAGCTGACCCTCAGTGGCGGCGGAAACCGATCGGCGTTGCCGGTCTATTTCTGCTGCAGCGTCGTCAACACTTTCTGTGCGTCTGCATGGGCATCGTCCAGCGTGGTGGCCTTGACCCCGCGCTCGGCGTCCATCAGCGCCGTGTGCAGTCGGGCTTCGGTGACAACATCACCCCTGGCATCGACCAGCGCCCCCTGCCCCATGCCCTTGCACGGATCCGCCTGACTCGCGTCAAACGCCTTGCTGGCCGGCCCCACCAGGCAGTTGATGACGTGGTGCAGGTGCATATGCGCCACCTTCAGATCCTTGGCAGCGAGCGCCATGCCCGCATGGGCGCTGGCGGTCTGCGCCTGCTTCGATGCTGCATCACTGGATCCGGCTGCCAGCGTGGCCAGCGGCAAGACCAGGGCGAGCAGGAAGATTGGTAAGCAACGGATGCATCGGTTTGCCATGACATTTCTCCGGCAGGAAGCGGCCCGCGCCGCAGATGGCAAAGCATAGGCCCAAAACCGACGGCGCGTGTTCAAGCCTTGAAAGCGCATCGCCATGGCGATATCAACACTCCCACGACGCCGAAGTGGCGGTGCCTTGCTGACAGTCCGCTGCGGTGCCGGCCGAGGATGGCGCCGCAGCGGCAACACGATTGCGACCTTCAGCCTTGGCGCGATAAAGCGCCTCGTCGGCGCGCTGCTGCAGACCCTCCAGTCCGAGATCGGCCGGAACCATTTCCGCAATGCCGACGCTGATGGTGGCGCTACAGCCATCCCGCTGCACATCGGCTTCCGGCAAGGCCTCGACGCAGGCCCGCAGTCGTTCGGCAATCTCCGTCGCCTCCGCCAGCCCGCTGCCCGGCAGCACCACCAGAAACTCTTCGCCACCGATTCTTCCAATCAGGTCACCTTCGCGAAGCAGGGCCTGGCAGGCATGCGCGATACGCACAAGCGTGCGGTCGCCCGCCGCATGGCCGTGCACGTCGTTGATGAGCTTGAACCGGTCAATGTCCAGCGCAAGCACCGACAGCGGCCTGCGATTCGCGCGTGCTCGCCGCATGGCGGCATCAAGAAATTGCTCCAGACCGCGACGGTTGGACACACCGGTGAGCGCGTCGAGCGAGGCCATGCGCTTCCACAGCTGCAGTTTGCCCAACTGACGGACGGCCAACAGCGCCAGCAGCGCAAGCAGCGCGGCCAACAACAGGGTGGCGGTCCGTTGCCAGTGCCTTGCCTGGATCAGGGTCTCGACTTCGCGATCCTTCAGAACCTGTTCGGACTTCAACCGGGCATTTTCAAGATTGCTGCGCGCGGTACCGAACTGCGCACGCAGCATCTGCGCCTGCTGATCTGCACGCTGGTGTTCGACATCTTCATGCGCAGCAAGGAATTTCTTGTAGTCGGCCAGCGCCTTGACAGGCTGACCCATCGCTTCGAGAAGTTTCGCCCGGGCCTTGTAAAAGGTCTCCTGGTAGCGACGATTGCCCAGCATGTCGAATTCGGATTCGGCGTGATCGTAGGCGGCAAGTGCACTATCCGGTCGATTCGTGCCGGCGTAGGCACGCCCATACTCGAACTCGAGCATGCCCATGTCCGAACTGTCGTTGGTAGCGACGAAGTTGGCTCTGGCCTCGCCCAGAGAGGCCAGCGCCTCGACGTGGCGACCCATGTCATTGAGAACCCCGGCGATGGCCAATTGCGTCGAGCCGCGCATCTGCGCGTCGCCTGGTGCTCCCGACAGTTTCAGTGCCTGACGCATCATGTCGAGCGCGCCGCCGAAGTCCCCTGCATCCTGATCGGCAAAACCCAGCTGCACCAGACTGATCGCCAGTGCCTCCTGGTGATCGGATCGCCGTTCATGGGAGACGCTCTCCCTGAGAAATTCCCGCGCCTTGTCGACGTAGCCCAGGCGCCGATAGGCAATGCCGATCTCCTGCAGGGTCTGGTCGGCCGCTACCGGCAGGTGCATGTCGGTGAACATGCGCCTGGCCTCGAGCAGGTCGGCCAGGGCCTTGCCGTAGATGCCGAGCAGGGATTCGCTGCCGCCACGCGACAACAGGCCCCATGCCAGCAGCACGTTCGACTGGCTCTTGCGGGCCAGATCGATGGCGCGCTGGTAGTCGGCCAGTGCGTCGTGCGTGGTGGCGACGATTTCCTGGTAATCACCGCGGCAAAAATAGAAGCGAATGACCGCATCCGTGTCGTTGGCCTGCAGCGCCTCCGACAAGCGGGCATTGGCGAAGGCGAAACCCTGCCTGGGTGAGCTGTCGAAGTCGATATCGCAACGCAGCGTATCGAGCAGGCGACGGCGGTGCGCATCGTTTGCCGGCAGCAGGGTTCTCAGGCGATCCACATACGTGCGCTCGACGCGCTCGTCCAGGGTGCTGAGGTCGCCGGTATACAGTCTGCGATACAGCGCATCGAACTGGCTGGCGCGCCCCGGGGTGGCCGTTTGCGCCGATGCGGCAGCGACCGGCATCAGTCCGCACAGTCCCAAGGCCAGCAAAAGGCCGCGAGACCACGACAAAGACCCCGTTGTACGCTGCTGATGCATGGTTCCGCCCCCGGAGAAGACCCTGCCGTTGCCGTGGACAGCGGCCAGTCGCGGGCACTCATCAGGCATGCCCGGCCGCAATTATGGCCCGAATCCTCGGTGCATGCCGGAAGCGCCTGCGGCGTTCGGCCCTGCGACTCCTGCGGAAACCGGGGTCTTGCAGGGGGCCCCAACTGCTGACCAGGGCAGGCGAGCTGGCCGCCTGCCTCCCTGCTGGGTTGCAAGCCTGTCTGCCGCGTGATCCGGCAGCGTAATGGGAGCCGTGCCGGGTCGTCCGCCCGATCATGCAGCCGCGCAACTCGGCGGCAGCGCAGCATGACGACCGCATCGGATCCGACCCGACTCCGCCTCGGCACCCGGCTGGACTTCGCCGAGTCAGGCTCGGCGGCGCGCGGCAGTCCGAATGAAATGAATCCGCCTTTGCGTCAGTTGATGTAAACGTTTACATTTGGCCGCTGCCGGCACGCCACCCACCGCTTCGCGACTCCAAGGAAAAAGCATGACCCTCCCTGCCACCCCGCGCCGATGCGCATCGCTGTGGTCATCCGCCGCGGCTTGCGCTCTGACCCTCTTGCTGGCTCAGGGAGCCATGGCGGCGGCGCTGGCTACCCCGCCCGGGACAGCGCCCTTTCCGCGCGCGGCGCATCCTTCCAATGCGCAGCTGGCATCGCCGGCGATCGAGCACAGGGTGGACGCGCTGCTGAAGCGGATGACCCTGGCGGAGAAGATCGGCCAGCTGATCCAGTACAACGACCAGGGCTCCTCGGCGCCGAGCGCCGCCAATGCGGACTCGGCCATCGCGGCAAATCCCGAAACCCGCGACCACGTCGATGCGATGGCGCTGGCAAGAAAGGGTGAGCTGGGCTCCATGCTCAACGTGATCGGTGCGGAAAAAACCCGCCGCTTCCAGCAGGCGGCGATGCACAGCCGCCTCGGCATTCCCATCCTGTTCGGCGCCGACGTGATCCACGGCTATCGCACGATCTATCCGGTGCCGCTGGGCCTTTCCGCCTCATGGGATCCACAGCTGGTCCAGCAGGTCTCGCACATGGCCGCGGTGGAAGCCACCACGGCGGGGGTGAAGTGGTTCTATTCGCCGATGGTCGACATTTCGCGCGACGCACGCTGGGGCCGCTCCACCGAAGGCGCGGGCGAGGACGCCTACCTCGGCGCGGCGATGGCCCGCGCCTACATCCGCGGCTACCAGGGCAGCTCGCTGTCCGATCCGGACAGCGTGGCCGCCTCGGTCAAGCACTTCGCCGCCTACGGCGCCGCCGAGGCCGGGCGCGAATACAACACCACCGACATGTCCGACATCCGCCTGCGCCAGGTCTACCTGCCACCGTACAAGGCGGCGGTGGAGGCCGGTGCGGCGACAGTGATGAGCTCGTTCAACGCCCTCAACGGTGTGCCGGCAACCGCCAACCCTTACCTGATGGACGAAATCCTGCGCAAGGAATGGGGCTTCAACGGCTTCGTGGTCAGCGACTACACCGCGGTGATGGAACTGACTCATCACGGCATCGCGCTGGACGCTGCCACCGCAACGAAAAAGGCGCTGGAAGCCGGCGTGGAGGTCGACATGATGTCCCACTTCTACGACACGCAGATTCCCCGATTGCTGGCCGAGCATCGGCTGTCGATGGCGACCGTGAACGAGGCGGTGCGCCGCGTGCTGCGGGTGAAGTTCGCGCTCGGACTGTTCGAGCACCCCTATGCGCACGGCAGCGAAGTCACCCACGCGGTGGACGCGCATCGTCCGCTGGCGCGCCGCGCGGCCGAGGAATCGTTCGTGCTGCTGAAGAACGGCGGCGACGGCACAGCACCCGTACTGCCGTTCGCCGCCAGCGTGAAGAAAGTCGCCCTGATCGGCCCGCTGGCCGACAGTGCCGGCGAGATGCAGGGCGCCTGGGGCGGTGCCCAGCACCAGCCTGACGTGGTCACCTTGCGTGACGGCCTGCAGGCTCGGCTGAAAAAGATCGGAGGTGAACTGCTGTATGCCCGGGGCACCGACATCGACGGCGATTCCGAGGCCGGCTTCGCGGCGGCCAGGCAGGCAGCCGAACAGGCCGACGTGGTGGTGATGGCCCTGGGCGAATCCAGCAGCATGAGTGGCGAAGCCGGCTCGCGCGCCCATCTGGATTTGCCGGGCAATCAGCAAAAGCTGCTGCAGGAGATCGCCGCCACCGGCAAGCCGGTGGTGCTGCTGGTGTTCTCCGGCCGTCCACTGGTGCTGGATTGGGCGGCCAGACATGTATCGGCGATCATGGCCGTCTGGTTCCCCGGTACCGAGGCCGGCTCGGCCGTGGCGAGCACGCTGTTCGGCGATGCCTCGCCCAGTGGCAAGCTGACCATGAGTTTCCCTCGTGCGGTCGGCCAGGAGCCGCTTTACTACAACCAGTTCCCTACTGGCCGCCCGCCCGGCGATGCCGATCTGAGCAAGCCGCCGACCGGCGACACGCGCTTCGTTTCACGCTACATCGACGTGCCCAATGACGCGCTGTATCCGTTCGGCTATGGCCTTGGCTACACCACGTTCGCCTACTCCGACGTGCACGTTTCGCGCGAGCGGCTGCCGCTGGCCCAGGCCAACCGACCTGGCGCAAGGCATCTGGTCACCGTGACCGCCACCGTGAAGAACACCGGCCGGCGTGAGGGCACCGAGGTCGCCCAGCTCTACGTGCGCAATCTCGGCGCCAGCATCGAGCAACCGGTGCGCAGCCTGGAGGGTTTCACGCGGCTGACGCTGCAGCCGGGTGAATCGAGGCAGGTCAGGTTCCAGCTCGGCTTTGCCGAGCTGTCGTTCTACAACGTCAGGAGCCAGCAAGTGGTCGAACCCACCCACTACACGGTGTGGGTCGGCGGCAGCTCACTGGCCACACAGCAGGCGGATTTCAACGTCACGCCTTGATACCGCCGACCTGCCTGACGGAAAGCGGCAGCCAGCTCAGGCTGCCATTCTCCTGACGCTGTCGCTGGGCAGCCCCTCGCTCCGGATCTCCCGACTCCGTCGAGCGGACACTTCGCGCGGCGCCCGGTGGTCGGGGTTCTCGCCATGGCAGCACGCTGGCGCCAACGATCCGCGACGGGCGCGGATGGAACGCTGGCGCTGACGCCAGCGGATTTACTTTGCCGAGGTTCCGCCGCTAACTTTCGGACATGCCCCCTGTCGAAACGAACAGCGAACCCGAAGTCTCGCGTGCCTCGAAGATCATCGCGGCACTGTCCACCGTGGTGGAGTGGTACGACTTCACCCTGTACCTGTATTTCGCCACGGTGCTGTCACGGGTGTTTTTCGGTGGTGGCGCCGATTCACTGCTGGCCACGCTGGGCGGATTCGCCATTTCCTATGGCATGCGTCCGCTGGGCGCCATGGTGTTCGGCCATATCGGCGACCGCATCGGGCGGCAGCGCACATTGTTGCTGTCGATGATGCTGATGACCCTGGCGATGCTGGCGACGGCGCTGCTGCCGGACTACGCCGCGATCGGGCCGGCGGCCGGCGGCTTGCTGATCCTGCTGCGCTGTTTCATGGCGTTCTCGGTCGGTGGGGAATACACCGGCGTGGTGGCCTACCTGCTGGAGGGTGCGCGCGAGGATCGACGCGGCTTGATCACCTCGCTGGCATCCGCGGCCAGCGAGGTCGGCGCACTGCTCGCCGTGGCGCTGTCGGCGCTGACGGTCGGGCTGATGAGCGCTGTCGATCTCGACGCCTGGGGCTGGCGCATTCCGTTCTTCGCGGGCGCGATTCTGGCCGGTTGCGTGTGGTTCGCGCGGTCGACGATGCAGGAATCGCCGGACTTCCTGCGCCAGCTCCGGCAGCGCAGCGTGCCCGACTCACCGCTGCGCCATGCCCTCACCCATCACAGGCTGGCGTTGCTGCGCACGTTCGCGATCTCGGCGCTCGGCTCCATCACCTATTACGTCGGCATCACCTATGTGCCGAGCTTTCTGATCTCCTGCGGCATCCTCACCGAAGGCCGCTCGTTGTGGATGTCGACCCTCGCCGCCGTGGCGGTGATCCTGGTCACGCCACTGATGGGCGCACTCTCGGATCGGGTCGGGCGCAAACCGGTGCTGATCTGGCTGACGCTGGCCAGCACGCTGCTGCCGCTGGCGATGTTCGGCCTGATGGCCGGCGGCGGCGACCTGCCGATCGCCGCGGGCGCCATCGTGCTGGCCTGCCTTGCTGGCGGTGTCAGTGCGGTGGGCGCACCGGCCACCGCCGAACAGTTTCCGGGCGAAGGCCGGCTCAGCGGGCTGGCGCTGGGGGTCACCGTGGCCACCGCCATCTTCGGTGGCCTGACGCCCTTCGTCGCCGAACTGCTGGTCAGGCAAACCGGCTTCAGCGCCGCGCCCGGCGCCATGATCGCGGCAGTCGCCCTGGTCGTGCTGCCCGCCTTGCTGAGCATGCCGGAGACCCATCCCGTGCTGGCACGGGCCCGGCTGCGCGCGCCGCCAACGGAAGAAGTCTGATGAAGGCATTTACGGCACGACCCGACCGGCACATAGTGACTGTCTGATTCGATCCAGACGAGGTGATCCATGCTGCGTTGGCGAAACCTGTGGCTGCTGCTGGGCTTGGCCATGAGCGGTGGTCTTGCCCGGGCTGCCGATGCGGGTGCGTTCTTCAGCCTGCATCAGATCGGCAAAGGTATCTGGGCGGCCATCGCGCTGCCGGGCAGCCATGCCGGCAGCAATGCCGGCTTCATCATTGGCGATGACGGCGTCCTGGTCGTGGACAGTTTCGAGGACCCGGCCGCCGCACAGGCGCTGTTGAAGGTGATTCGCGAAAAGACCCCGTTGCCGCTGCGCTACGTGGTCAACACCCATTACCACCTCGATCACGTCGCAGGCAACGGCGTTTTTCAGGCTGCCGGTGCGGTGATTCTGGCGCAACGCAACGTGCGCGCCTGGGAACGTACCGAGAACCTGAAATTCTTCGGTGACAAGATCACGCCCGCGCAGAGAAAAACGGTGCAGTCGTTCGTCCTGCCCAGTGTCGTCTACCGGCACGGCATGGAGCTCTATCTTGGCCAGCGCAAGGTGGTGGTGCGCGTACTGCCCGGGCATACCGGCGGCGATTCGATCGTGGTGGTACCCGACGCGGACGTGGTCTTCACCGGTGACCTGTTCTGGAACCACAGCCTGCCGAATCTGATCGATGCGGACACCAGCGCCCAGATCCGCAGCAATGCCGTGTTCGGGCATGACTATCCTGCCGCGACCTTCGTACCGGGACATGGCCAGATCGGCCACGCCGCCGATGTAGCGGCCTTCCGTGGTTATTTGCTGGCATTGCGGCAGGCGATAACCACGGCGCAAGGCCAGGGCGAACGCGGCGCCTTGCTGCAGCGGAGCGTGCTGAACCGGCTGAAAGACAGCTACGGCAGCTGGAACTACTTCGACTATTTCGCCGGCAGGAACATTGCGCAGACGGTGGCGGAGCTTGCCGGCAGCAAGCGTCTGCCGCTGCCGTCACCCTAGCTTCCGTCGAGGACAGCGCTGGCCGCATCATCACCCGGCGAATGCAATCTCCAGCCAGCGGGAGAAATGAAGTCCGATCCCCGTTCCGGCTTTTACTGCAAGCTTTCAGTGCGCGTCCTTGCCTCTTGCCTTGCGCACCGGCACGAGCTCGGCCACCACCGGAAAGTGATCCGAAGGATAGCTGGCGCCCTGGTGGGTGGTGACGGTGCTTGCGGCGCGCACCTTGAAGCCCCGGCTCAGGATCCAGTCGATGCGCCGGTCGGGCTTGCCGGTGAAGTTGTGAAAGGTTCTGGCCGGACCCGATCGTGAGCTGGCGTCGACCCAGGCATCGTGCAGCGTTGCGGTCAGCTTCGCATGCACCGGGCCGTCGGGGGCGCAATTGAAATCCCCGGCCAGAATCACTCGTGCCGTCGGCGGCAGCTTGCCGATCCGCTGCAGGATCTCGGCCGCGCTCAGCATGCGCGCGCGGACGTCCTCGTCCCGGTACGGGAAGTGCGTATTGAAGTAGTCGAACGTGCCGCCTCCCTGGCGCTGGCGAAACCTCGCCCAGGTCACCATGCGCGGATACGGCTGACCCCAGGTCCTGCTGCCGGGCACAGCAGGCGTATCGGAAAGCCAGAAATCACCGGAACTCAGCACCTGCAGGCGATCGGTGCGATAGAACACGCCCATGTGCTCGCCCTTCGTGCCGCCTTCCCGACCCTGTCCGAACCAGGCATAACCGGGAAGATGCGCGGCGATGTATTCGCCCTGCTCCTCGGTCAGCTCCTGCGTGCCGAGCACGTCCGGGTGCTGCTCCCTGATCACCTTGACCAGCAGATCACGCCGGTTTGCCCACGCGTTCATGTCGGTGTCCACCGGCACCCGAACATTGAACGTCATCACCCGCAGCGAGGCCTCGGCCGCGGCACCCGGTTGGGCAATACCCAGCATCAGGACACAGGCAAGCAAGGGAAACCAGTGGCGCAGGGTCATCACACACCCTCGGTCAGGAATTGACATCAGAAGCCCCAGTCTAGCGGGACGGGATCGCGTTTCGGCCAGTGGACGCCATGGTTTCTCCACCAGCCGGGCGTTGCCGGCATCACTGTTTTGGCACTTCCACCGCGGCAGCCGCCTCCTGCTTGACCTGGATCAACTGGGATCCGGCTCGATCCCCCCAGACTGCAATCCGTCCTGTTGGTCGCGTTGCCGTGGGGGGAGCTTCGAACATGAACCAGACCGAGCCACATGTGAGCCTGTTCGACCGCATCGGGGGCACCCCCTGCGTCACCCGCGTCATCGGGCAGTTCTACCGCAGGGTGTTTGCCGACCCGACGCT
>JAJXYE010000314.1 GCA_021780735.1 Pseudomonadota bacterium
CAGTCGTTACGCGACGAGGAAGACGGCAAGCGTGCGGTGACCCATTATCGGCTGCGCGAGCGATTCCGGGCGCACAGCCTGCTGCAGTGCCAACTGGAAACCGGTCGCACCCACCAGATCCGCGTGCACATGGCGCATATCGGCCATCCACTGATCGGCGATCCGTTGTATGGCGGTGGGCTCAAGTTGCCCAAGGGTGCCACGGAGGAACTCGCGGCTACCTTGCGCGGCTTTCGTCGGCAGGCCCTGCATGCGGAGAAATTGTCGTTCGTGCACCCCATTTCAGGCGAAGCGATGTCGTTCAGTGCCGAACGACCTGCGGATCAGCGGCTTCTGATCGAGGCGCTGCGGGCCGACATGGCAGAGCACGGCTCGGAGCACTATTGAGCGCGCTGGCGGCAAAACCCGTGGGCAGGTGTGCAATGCTTGGCCGATCCCCACCCGCGGATCTCCCGGCAGCGATGACCGAACCCTGGATTTTCCCCGACTGGCCTGCACCGGCACGGGTGCATGCCGCCATCACCACCCGCCTTGGCCCCGGTATCTCGGCACCACCGTTCGAGCGGTTCAATCTCGGCCTGCGCAGCGGTGATTCGGCCGACGCGGTGGCGCTCAACCGCAGCGCGTTGCAACAAGCGCTGGCCTTGCCAGCGGCGCCGCGTTGGCTGCACCAGGTCCATGGCACCAGCGTGGCCGAGCTCGGCCCACTGCCGAGTGCGGACGAGCCGCAGGCGGACGCAGCGGTGTCGCACATCCCCGGCACGGTGTTGTCGATTCTTACCGCCGATTGCCTGCCGATCCTGTTCTGTGCCGATGACGGCAGCGAGATCGGTGCCGCCCACGCCGGCTGGCGTGGTCTCGCCGCCGGCGTACTGGAGGCTACCCTTGCCCAGTTGCAGGCATCGTCGACTCATTTGCTGGCATGGCTGGGGCCGTGCATCGGGGCGGCGTCCTACGAAGTCGGCGAGGAGGTGCGCACCGCCTTTGTCGACCACGACCGGGTGGCGGCCGACTGCTTTTCGATATCCCGGCCAGGCCACTGGCAGTGCGATCTGGCGATGCTGGCCAGACAGCGTCTGATGGCGGCGGGGATTTCCCGCATCCATGGTGGTGGCTTCGATACCCTGACGGACTCACGCTTCTATTCGTTTCGCCGCGACGGAGCCCGCAGTGGCCGGTTTGCCAGCCTGGTCTGGCTGCAAGACGGCTGAATCGGGCGTCACGCGGATCAGCTGTCGCCTCCGTCCTTGACTTGAATCATGTGCTGCTGACCGCACTTGTCGGACAGTGGCCGGGCATCGGCCGATGCTCTTGGTTGCGGACGGAGATCAACTCATGCGGATGGACAAACTCACCTCGCGTTTCCAGCAGGCGCTGGCTGACGCGCAGTCGCTGGCCGTGGGCCGCGACCACAACATGCTCGAGCCGGCGCATGTGATGGCGGCGCTGCTGAACCAGCAGGGTGGCTCAACCGGCCCGCTGCTGACCCAGGCGCAGGTCAACGTGCCGGCGCTGCAGCAGCGCGTGAACGACATGCTGGAGCGGCTGCCCAAGGTCAGCGGGCAGGAAGGCAACATCAATGTCGGCAACGATCTGACCCGCCTGCTCAACCTCACCGACAAGCTGGCGCAGCAGCGTGGCGACCAGTTCATTGCCAGCGAGCTTTTCGTGCTTGCGGCGCTGGATGACAAGGGCGAGCTGGGGGCGGCGCTGAAGGCGGCCGGTGCGAACAAGCCGAACCTGGAGGCGGCGATCGAGAAGCTGCGTGGTGGCGAAAAAGTGCAGAGCGAGAACGCCGAGGAGCAGCGCCAGGCACTGGAGAAATACTGCATCGACCTCACCGAGCGCGCCGAGAAGGGCAAGCTCGACCCGGTGATCGGGCGCGACGAGGAAATCCGCCGCACCATCCAGGTGCTGCAGCGTCGCACCAAGAACAATCCGGTGCTGATCGGCGAACCCGGCGTGGGCAAGACCGCCATCGTCGAGGGCCTGGCCCAGCGCATCATCAAGGGCGAGGTGCCCGAGGGGCTGCGCGACCGCCGTGTGCTGGCGCTGGACATGGGTGCGCTGATCGCGGGCGCGAAGTTTCGCGGCGAGTTCGAGGAACGGCTGAAGGCGGTGCTCAGCGACCTGGCCAAGCAGGAAGGCAGGGTGATCCTGTTCATCGATGAGCTGCACACCATGGTCGGCGCCGGCAAGGCCGATGGCGCGATGGATGCGGGCAACATGCTCAAGCCGGCGCTGGCGCGCGGCGAGCTGCACTGCATCGGCGCCACCACGCTGGACGAATACCGCAAGTACATCGAGAAGGACGCCGCCCTGGAGCGCCGTTTCCAGAAAAT
The DNA here is from genome assembly GCA_021780735.1 of Pseudomonadota bacterium. Lineage (GTDB taxonomy): Bacteria > Pseudomonadota > Gammaproteobacteria > Xanthomonadales > Rhodanobacteraceae > Rhodanobacter. The sequence goes on from JAJXYE010000314.1 coordinate 2,343, forward strand.
CTTCGTGGGCGAGCCCAGCGTCGAGGACACCATCGCGATCCTGCGCGGTCTGAAGGAGCGCTACGCGGTGCATCACGGCGTCGAGATCACTGATCCCGCGATCGTCGCCGCGGCCACGCTGTCGCATCGCTACATCCCCGATCGTCAGCTGCCGGACAAGGCGATCGACCTGATGGACGAGGCGGCCTCGCGCATCCGCATGGAGATCGACTCCAAGCCGGAGGAGCTCGATCGGCTCGAGCGGCGGCTGATCCAGCTGAAAATCCAGCGCGAGATGCTGAAGAAGGAAAAGGACAGCGAGTCGAAGCAGCGCCTGGCCGATCTGGAAAGCGACGTCGACAAGCTCGAACGCGAATTCTCCGACCTCAACGAGGTCTGGAAGTCCGAGAAGGCCGCATTGCAGGGTACGACCAGGGTCAAGGAGCAGATCGAGGCGGCGCGGCTGGAGTTGGAGACCGCCCAGCGCGGGCAGGATTACGCCCGCATGAGCGAGATCCAGTACGGTCAGCTGCCTGAGCTGGAAAAGCAGCTGGCGGCGGCGCAGGCGGCCGAGCAGCAGGACTTCAAGCTGCTGCAAGACAGGGTTACGGCCGAGGAGATTGCCGAGGTGGTCGCGCGCTGGACCGGTATTCCGGTAAGCAAGATGCTCGAGGGCGAGCGCGAGAAACTGCTGCACATGGAAGACGAGCTGCACAAGCGCGTGGTGGGTCAGGACGAGGCGGTGCACGCCGTTTCCGACGCGATCCGCCGCGCCCGCGCCGGGCTGTCCGATCCGAACCGGCCCAGCGGCTCGTTCCTGTTCCTCGGGCCTACCGGCGTGGGCAAGACCGAGCTGTGCAAGGCGCTGGCCGAATTCATGTTTGACACCACCGACGCGATGGTGCGCATCGACATGAGCGAATTCATGGAGAAGCATGCGGTGAGCCGGCTGGTCGGCGCGCCTCCGGGTTATGTCGGCTATGAGGAAGGCGGCTATCTGACCGAGGCGGTGCGGCGCCGCCCGTACAGCGTGATTCTGCTCGACGAGGTGGAAAAGGCGCATCCGGATGTATTCAACATCCTGCTGCAGGTGCTCGACGATGGTCGCCTCACCGACGGTCAGGGTCGCACGGTGGATTTCCGCAATACCGTCATCGTCATGACCTCCAATCTCGGCTCACAGATGATCCAGGACGCCTCGGAGAATGCGGTGGGTGGCGATGTCGAAGAGCAGTACACCCAGATGAAGGCTTCGGTGCTGGGCGTGGTGCAGGCGCACTTCCGGCCCGAGTTCATCAACCGGCTCGATGAACTGGTGGTGTTCCGGCCACTGGACAAGACCCAGATCCGCGCGATTGCCCGGATCCAGCTGGCGTGGCTGGAGAAGCGCCTGGCCGAGCGGCAACTCAAGCTGGAGGTCAGCGACGATGCCCTGACCCTGCTCGGCAATGTCGGCTTCGACCCGGTTTACGGGGCAAGGCCGTTGAAGCGGGCCATCCAGCAACAACTGGAGAATCCGCTGGCGAAGCAGATCCTGGAAGGGCAGTTCCTGTCCGGCGATACGGTAAGTGTCGTCGCCGAAGGTGGACATCTGGTGTTTCGCAAGGCCTGACCCGCTTCCCGGCGACGGGCTGTGCGGGAGTGGCATTCCCGCACGGTTGGCAGGCCGCGCCGACAGGTGGCATTTGAGCCGGCTCCGTGAAGGGGGCAGGTCACGGCGCATGCATTGGTTCACCTTGCATGCGCCGCGGAACGCGGTTCGCCCGGATCAGTCCAGGTCGAGCGAATCCTTGTCGCTCTTGCGCCGTTTCTGTTCCTTCTGTTCAAACTTCGCTTCGCAGCCGTCGCGCTTCACCATCGCGCAGTCGAGGTAATCGGTGGCTTCGATCAGCGCGGCGCGCACCGCCTTGCTAGCCGGCGTCTTCTGCGAATGTCCGAAGTCGCCGCCGATGCCGTGCCCCAGATAGCCGGCGAGGTTTATCTTGCTGTCCGTGCTGCGACCCTCCACCGTGCGCGAAAACACCACTTCGGAGGTTTCCGCGTCGATCACCCGCAGGTCAATCGCCACGTATGCCTGGGCCTTGCCGCCGCCGACGCGAAAGCCAGCGATATTGAGGCCGCCGCCGGTATGCGACGTGTCCTCGGTGTATGAAGCCACGCTGCCGGTGACCAGATATTGCGCGCCGGTGATGTTGCCGGTGTGTGGGCTGCTGCCTGGGCGCATGCGATAGGAACTTGCCAGATCCTGTTCGGCCAGTACCGAATTGATCTTCTGTCGTTCAATGACCTTGAAATCGCCGGTGGCGCTCAGTTCGTTGCTGAGCACGTCGGCCAGTTGGGTGCCGACGCCGCCATGCCACCAGGGAACCGAGTCGCTGTTGTTGGTGAAGTCGATCACCGCAATGGTCAAGGTGGGCGCCTCGCGCGCCATGGCTGCGCCACTGGCCGTGACGACCCAGGCCAGCGCTGCGCCCATTGCAATATGTTTGGTGTACTTCATGTTGCTCCCCTCCGTTCGATGGTAGTGACACTGCCCCCCGGTGTTTTGGCGAGACGACAGCCCTGGTTGTCGTCGCCATCGAGACGGGACTTTTCACCCGATTTGCCCCGTCGCCTGCACATCATGCGCCGCAGAAATGCGCTCTGCCACTCACATCGTCATGTCCTTGGCGATGGTTCGTATGGCTTGCTGCCGGGCTGCCGTCGAGGAGGGCGAATACCAGCAAGACGATGCCGCCAATGGCGGGCACCAGCGAGATCCAGAACCACCAGCCGCTGCGATCGGTGTCGTGCAGGCGGCGCACGCACCGCCACCGCGATGCTCGGCACCAGGACAAGCAGGGCGAAAACGCCATGGACGATGCTCAAAATCAGTGGCGGGTGACCCGCACTGCCCGTCGTCGTGATGGCGATGAACAGGGCGATCAGGACGGCCGCGTTGATCAGTGCGAAGATCCAGTATTCCCTGCGCCGCGCGCATCCGGAAAAAGTGGCGCAGTTGCCGAGTGCCTTGAGATACCAGTTCATGAATTGAGCCCCCATGCGAAGCTCCGTTGACATGGCCGACGTCGGCCGGAGCCAACCGCCGTCGGCCGATGCGAGCTGCCTCACCGGCCATCGCATCGGTGCTGATTGACGTCAGACAGGAACCGCGCCCATCAGTCCTCGGTGCGGCGGAAGCCAGGGCGCATTGTCAATCGGTGGACTTCGGCGGCGTGTAGTCGCATGCCCCGATGCGCTGTCCGTCGTAAGCCACGTCCATGGTCATCGAGTGGCCGCCAGCGTTGCCGGTGATATGGCTGCGGCCGCGGATGCCGCCGCCGGGGAGCATCTCGAATTTCCCCTCGCCGCTCATCTGCATGTGTCCGCTGCACGTCATGTGATAACTGATGGTGTCGCCGACCTGTTTGTAGTCGCTGACCTTGCAGGCCCCCTGGTGCTTCATCATCTGCGTCGGGTCGGGCTTTTTCGCCGACGTGCATACATCCATTGCGTGGGTCATCGGACCCATCGCCGGCATGCCGGCCATGCTCATCTGCGTGGTGGTGGTCATCTTCATCATGTTGCCGGCTTCGCTGGCGCCAGCGGGTACCGCGACAAGCGCCAGCAGGCATATGCCGGCAAGGGAATGGGAGATGCGAATGTTCATGCGGAGCTCCTTGGCCACAGGTGGGAACGATTGCGCGCGACGGCATGCGACGCCTTGCCTGGTGTCGAACAGGACGATGGCCTGACCGGCAGGCGGGCCAGCGCAGCGTCGGACGCCATCTTGACGATGAGTGCCCACTGCAGACCCCGCCCGCGCGCGGCACGCCGAAATGCCAGTTTAAGCTGCAAGCGTCGCGTTCGGACTGATACCAGAGTCGTTGCGGGCTGTCTTCGAAGGTCTTCTCCACCGGCTGATTTACCTCAACGATCGACTTGACTTGCGCTTGGGTGGCACGCGCGCCGGGGCTGTCGATGCCTGCAATGAAAGTTCCGTGCGGCGACCTGGCATGGCTGCTGCCCCACTTGTCGATGTTCAGTCTGCCGCTACGGTCCATTCGCAAGCCTTGTCGTCGGAGAAAGCGTGCTGGCTGGCGCCGCGGCAGATGCGGCAGGAATGGCGGGCAGGGTTGTCCACAGCATCGTCGTCAAGACCAAGAACCAGTAGATGGAGTTGTCCTCATTGTTCCGTTGCCCGGGGGTGTGCCCGACGCCAGGCCTGCAGGTATCAGTGAGCGGATTGTTCGCGGCGACATCGGCCTGTGTCACGTCACGAAGCGTTATGCAGCGTTATGTGCCGTTACGGCTTGCCGCCTGAGCTTGAATCACGGGTCGTGCGGCGGGGCATCGTTGTGGCGCTGGATTGAATTCAGCGCTGGCACACCGATAATGGTGTGCTGCCAGCCGTTGCCTGGCCTGACGTCACGGAATTCCATGCCCATCTACGAATTTGAGTGCAGCAACTGCGGCCATCGCTTCGACCGGCTGCAGAAGTTGTCCGACAGCGATCCCACGATCTGCCCTGCCTGCGATGCGCCACAATTGCACCGCCGGGTCAGCGCGCCGTCATTCCGGCTTGCCGGCAGCGGCTGGTACGAGACCGATTTCAAGAAGGATGGCGACAAGAAGCGGAATCTGGCCGAAGCCCCAGGCACCAGCGGCGACAGCAAGGCGGCCGCTGGCGCCGACACCACGGCCGCGCCCGTTGCGGCTCCAGCCGCGGCACCCGCCCCGGCGCCGGCATCAGGCAAGTCGCCCGCCGGCGATTGACTTGCGCCGCCGCAAAGCGGCCCGGTTCGTCGGCTGTCGCAGGCAATCCAGCGTGATTCCACCTGCGAGGGATACACGGGGCCATCGACCGCTGCAGCGATCAGCGCTTCCGGCCTGGGGCTGCTGGCCCGTGGCGATGGTAACATTCCGGGTCTTTTCACCCGTTTCAGCCGCCTTGCGGCCCGGAGTTCCAAGCGCATGCGCACGCATTACTGCGGCCTCATCGATGAGTCCCTGATCGACCAGAGCGTCACCCTGTGTGGCTGGGTCAACAAGATTCGCTTGCAGGCGCATGTCGCCTTCGTCGATCTGCGCGACCATGAGGGTGTGGCGCAGGTGGTGATCGAGCGCGACAACGTCGCCGCTTTCGCGGCCGCCAACGAGATCGGCAACGAGTACTGCCTGCGCGTCAGCGGCACGCTGCGCAAGCGCCTGTCGAGCAACGACAAGCTGAAGACCGGTACGGTCGAGCTGGTTGCGGATACGGTGGAAATTCTCAATGCCGCACGCGACCTGCCGTTCGCGCTGCACGAGAACCCGAACGAGGACATGCGGATGACTTACCGCTACCTCGATCTGCGTCGGCCGGAGATGCAGGCGATGATGCGCAAGCGCATCAAGCTGGTGCAGGCGCTGCGTCGCTACCTTGACGAGCGCGGCTTCCAGGACGTCGAGACGCCGATCCTGACCAAGGCCACGCCCGAGGGCGCGCGTGATTACCTGGTGCCCAGCCGCGTCCATCCGGGCCAGTTCTATGCGCTGCCGCAGTCGCCGCAGCTGTTCAAGCAGATCCTGATGGTGGCCGGCTTTGACCGCTACTACCAGATCGCGCGCTGCTTTCGCGACGAGGATCTGCGCGCCGATCGCCAGCCGGAATTCACCCAGCTCGACCTCGAGTTCGCCTTCGTCGAGGAGAAGGACGTGCAGGACTTCGTGGAGGAGCTGATCCGCCACGTGTTCCGCCAGGTGCAGGGCGTCGAGCTGGACGCCAGCTTCCCGCGCATGACCTGGGCCGAGGCGATGCGGCGCTTCGGTTCGGACAAGCCGGATCTGCGCATCGCGCTGGAGCTGGTCGATATTGCCCACGCGGTGAAACACGTCGAATTCAAGGTGTTTTCCGAGCCCGCCAACGCGCCCGATGGCCGGGTCGCCGCGTTGCGCGTGCCCGGCGGCAGCACGCTCAGCCGCAAGGACATCGATGGGCTGACCGAATACGCCTCGCGCTACGGCGCGAAGGGACTGGCCTGGCTGAAGGTCGAGGACCTGGCCAAGGGGCGTGACGGGATCCATTCGCCGGTGGCGAAGTTCCTCGACGACGCGGCGCTGGAGGCCGTGCTGAAGGCGACCGCCGCGCAGAGTGGCGACATCGTGTTGTTCGGTGCCGGCAGCTGGAAGGTCGTCAGCGATTTCATGGGTGCGTTGCGGCTGAAGGTCGGCAAGGATCGTGGCTTGGTCGAGGACAGCTGGAAGCCATTGTGGATCACCGATTTCCCGATGTTCGAATACGACGCCGAGGAAAAGCGCTTCGTGGCGCTGCACCACCCGTTCACTGCACCGAAGGTCGATGATGCTGCCCAGCTGCGTGCCGATCCGCACAATGCGGTCAGCCGCGGCTATGACATGGTGCTCAACGGCAACGAGATCGGGGGCGGTTCGATCCGTATCCATCGTCCGGAGATGCAGAGTACGGTGTTCGAGCTGCTCGGCATCGGCGCGGAAGAGGCGGAGATGAAATTCGGCTTCCTGCTGAAGGCGCTGAAATTCGGCGCGCCGCCGCACGGTGGGCTGGCCTTCGGTATCGATCGCATCGCGGCGCTGATGGCCGGCACCGAGTCGATTCGCGACGTGATCGCCTTCCCCAAGACCACCAGCGCCCAGGATCTGATGACCGATGCGCCCTCGGCGGTGGCCGAGGCACAGTTGAAGGAACTGCACGTAGCCGTCGCGCTGACCTCACCGGCGAGCGGCTGAATGAAGTCCGCTGCCGCTCATCAGCTGTTGATCCCGGCCGTATTCCTGCCGTGGCGCTGCGCATGAACGAGCACATCATCCTGCTGCATGGCCTATGGATGCGCGGTTTCTCGCTGGGCCTGCTCGATCGGCGACTGACCGACGCCGGCTATCGGGTGCAGCGATTCGATTACATGAGCGTGGCAGCGACGCAGGAACACATTCTCGGCCGGCTGCAGGCCCAGATGAGGGAAATCGCGCCCGATCCGGTGCACCTGGTCGGCCACAGTCTGGGTGGCCTGCTGGCCTTGCGCGCCTGCCTCGATGTCGAATTCCTGCCGCCGGGCCGCATCGTCTGCCTGGGCTCGCCGTTGAAGGGCAGTGCGGCGGCGCGGGCGTTTGCCGGGTGGGGGCGTGGCGGCGAGGTGCTGCTGGGGCACAACCGCGCCTTGCTGCAGCAGGGCCTGGAGCGTTGGGACGGCCCGCGCGAAGTGGGCATGATCGCCGGCCGCATGCCGATCGGGCTGGGCGCCATGTTCGGCCAGATCGAGGGTGAAAACGACGGCACGGTTGCCGTGGCGGAGACCCGGCTGCCGGGCCTGACCGATCACTGCGTGGTGGAGGCGAGTCACACCGGCCTGGTGCTGTCGTCCGAGGTAGTGCGCCAGATCGAGCAATTCCTGCGTCATGGCCAGTTTGCGCCGCTGGCGGCATGAGCTTGAGCGATTTTTGCCGGTTGCGGTGCCGGATAGGCTAAAATTCTGCGCTTGTCCACAGTGCAGGTTGGGGTGTCATGGGTAGAGGCCCGTCCATCGAAGGTCGCAAGAACGCCGAAGACGCCAAGCGCGCCAAGGTGTTCACCAAGCTGATCCGGGAAATCACCGTGGCCACCCGCGCCGGGGTGGCCGATCCGGCCGGCAACCCGCGCCTGCGGGCAGCGGTGGACAAGGCCTTGTCGGCGAACATGACCAAGGACACCATCGAGCGCGCCATCAAGCGCGGTTCCGGCGCCGATGGCGGCGCCGACATGCAGGAATTGCGTTACGAGGGCTACGGCCCGGCCGGTATCGCGCTGATCATCGAGAGCTTCACCGACAACCCGACCCGTACCGTGGCCGACGTGCGTTATGCGCTGACCAAGCATGGCGGCAACCTGGGTACCAGTGGCTCGGTGGCGTTCCAGTTCAACCGCTGCGGCGAGCTGGTGTTCGCCACCGCGGGCGACGAAGCGGCTGAGGAGAAGGTGCTGGAGGCGGCGCTCGAGGCCGGTGCCGACGACGTCGTCAATGAGCATGGCGAGAGTACGGTGCTTTGTGCACCGGAACAATTCGAGTCGGTGCAGCAGGCGCTCATCGATGCCGGACTGAACGCGGTGCATGCCGGCGTGGTGATGCGTCCGAACAACCGGGTGGAGGTTCCCGATGACGCGCTCGAGGCATTGCTGGATCTGCTCGAGAAGCTCGATTCGCTGGACGATGTGAGCGAGGTGTCGCACAACGCCCTGCTGCCCGTCGAGGCCGCCGAATAAGTCGCAGGCCAATGGCCTTCGCATCGCATCATCCATGACCCGCATCATCGGCATTGACCCGGGCAGTCAGCGCACCGGCGTCGGCATCATCGACGTGGACGACGCCGGCAAGCTGGCCCATGTCTTCCACGGCGCACTGCTGGTGGCCGGCGAAGCCAGCTTCCCGTTGCGCCTGAAACGCATCTTTGACGAGCTGTGTGACATCATCGCCACCCATCAGCCGGTCGAGTGCGGGATCGAGCGCGTGTTCATGGCGCGCAACCCCGACTCGGCACTGAAACTGGGGCAGGCGAGGGGCGCCGCGATCTGCGCGGTGGTCAGTCAGGGGATCGTGGTGCACGAGTACGCAGCAACCGAGGTGAAGCAGTCCGTCGTCGGCAGTGGCCGCGGCGACAAGACCCAGGTTCAGCACATGATCGGCGTGCTGCTCGGCCTCAAGGGGCCCATGCAGGCTGATGCCGCCGACGCGCTGGCCATTGCGGTGACTCACGCGCATACCCGCGCCAGCCTGGCCCGCGTGGGCATTCCGCGCACGGCATGGAGGCGCCGCCGATGATCGGTCGGCTGCGCGGCATCCTGGTCTCCAAGCAGCCGCCGGCATTGCTGATCGAAGTCGCTGGTGTCGGCTACGAGGTCGAGGCGCCGATGTCGACAATCTACGACTTGCCGGTTCCTGGCAAGGAAGTGATCCTGCTGATCCACCACGCGGTGAAGGAAGACAGCGTGTCGCTGTACGGCTTCCTGCGGGAGAGCGAGAGGGTACTGTTCCGCAGCCTGCTGAAAGTCAGCGGCATTGGCGCGAAGATCGCGCTGTCGGTGCTGTCCGCCGTGTCGACCGATCAGTTCACCCGCCTGGTGCACGCCGGTGACGTGGTCGCATTGACCAAGATCCCCGGTATCGGCAAGAAGACCGCCGAGCGCATCGTGGTGGAATTGCGCGATCGTCTGGACGGCGTGTCGAGCCTGCCCGGTGCGTCCATGCAGGCGCCCGGTGCAGCGCTGGATGCTGCCGGCGAGGCCACGGTGGCCTTGCAGCAACTGGGCTACAAGCCGGTGGAAGTGAGCCGACTGGTGCAGAAGGTCGCCGCCGAGGGCGACAGTGCCGAAGCCATCATTCGCAAGGCGCTGCGCGCCGCGCTCGGGAGTTGAATCTGTGACTACGCAATCCAGGCACGACGAGGTGTCGTCGGAAGCCAGGCGGCGCATTACCGCGCTCGCCCTGGGCGCCATCGGCGTGGTGTTCGGCGACATCGGTACCAGTCCGCTCTACACCATGAAGGAAACCCTCGGCACGCACGGCATGTCGCCCACGCCGGCGGCGGTGCTGGGTGTGCTGTCGCTGGTGTTCTGGGCCTTGATCATGGTGGTTTCGCTGAAGTACGTGACCTTCGTGATGCGCGCCGACAACAAGGGCGAGGGCGGCATCATGGCGCTGATGGCGCTGGCGCAGCGCTCGATGACAGGCTCGTCGCGTGCGCGCTGGATCCTGGCGGCGCTGGGCATCTTCGGTGCGGCGTTGTTCTACGGCGACGGCGTGATCACGCCGGCGATCTCGGTGCTCGGCGCGGTGGAGGGCCTGGGCGTGGCCGAGCCGGTGCTGGGCAAGTACGTGGTGTGGATCTCCCTGCTCATCCTGATTGGCATGTTCGCGGTGCAGCGGCACGGCACGCACAAGGTCGGCAAGGCGTTCGCGCCGGTGATGACGGTCTGGTTCCTGGTGCTGGCCGTGCTCGGCGTGCGTCAGATCGTGGCCCATCCGCAGGTGCTGCATGCGCTCAATCCCTGGTACGCGGTGCAGTTCTTCGTACGCCACGGCGACGGTTCGTTCATCGCGCTGGGCGGCGTGGTGCTGGCGCTGACCGGTGCCGAGGCGCTGTATGCCGACATGGGACATTTCGGTAAGAAGCCCATACGCATGGCATGGTTCGGGCTGGTATTGCCGGCGCTGCTGCTGAACTACTTCGGTCAGGGCGCGCTGCTGCTGCACAACCCGAAGGCCATCTCCAGCCCGTTCTACCTGATGGTGCCACCATCGCTGTTGTATCCGATGATCCTGCTGGCGGCGGCGGCGGCGGTGATCGCCTCGCAGGCGGTGATTTCCGGCGCGTTCTCGATGACCCGCGAGGCGATGTCGCTCGGCTATTCGCCGCGCATGGCGGTGGTGCACACCTCGCGCGAGATGTCCGGGCAGATCTTCGTGCCGTGGGTCAACAAGCTGCTGATGGTGATGGTGATCCTGGCGGTGCTCGGCTTCCGCAGTTCGGACAACCTCGGCGCGGCCTACGGCATCGCGGTGACCGGCACGATGATCGTGACGACCTTGCTGGCGCTGGTGGTGGCCCGCAAGCGCTGGAACTGGAGCCTGCCGGCCGTGATCCTGGTCGGTGTTCTGTTCCTGATCATCGACCTGGCCTTCTTCGGCGCCAACCTGTTGAAGGTGGCCCACGGCGGCTGGTTCCCGCTGGTGCTTGCCGTGGTGTTGTTCGTGGTGATGACCACCTGGCATCGAGGCCGCGAGCTGGTGATACGCGAGATCAAGCAGGGAGGCCTGGCACTCCTGCCGTTCATCGAGAATATCTCCGACCATCCGCCGTTGCGTGTGCCCGGCACGGCGGTGTTTCTCACCGCCAACCAGACCGCGGTGCCTCACGCCTTGCTGCACAATCTCAAGCACAACAAGGTGCTGCACGAACGCAACGTGTTGCTGACGGTGGACATGCTGGAGACGCCGTTCGCCGAGGCCGACGAGCGCATCCACATCACGCCGATAGAGGGCAATTTTTTCGGCCTGGAACTGCGCTTCGGCTTTGCCGAGGATCCGAACATCCCGTATGCCCTCTCGCTATGCGCACGCGAGGGGCTGGGCTTCGACATGATGGACACCACGTTCTTCCTGTCGCGCGAGAACATCGTGGCCGATGCGCGTCGCCCCGGCATGGCGCTCTGGCGCGACAAATTGTTTGCCTTCCTCTCCCGCAACGCGCTCCCGGCCGCGGCGTTCTTCCAGATTCCCGGCAACCGTCTGATCGAGCTGGGTGCGCAAGTGGAGATTTGACGTGGCCGGACTCGCGACGGGAATGCACCCGGTGATCTCCAGGGCGGAATGGCTCCGGCGGGAGCGGCCCTGGCGCAGCACCACGAGCTTCGATGGCCAGGCCGCTGCTGCACATCGGGGAGCAACCACTCGGTCGACCAAGCGTTCGCCAGCGGCGTAATCCGGGAGGAGCGTGGCGGTCCCCCAGCGCTGCGTCGTGAAGGTCGAGGTGTTCGGTCCCATCGCTTGAACCTGGCGATGTCAGTATTCCCGCTTCCACCCGACCTGTCTGGCGCTGGATGCCTGCAGGCAGGAGGCGAGCGCCTTGCATTGCGGCACCATCGATCGACGGCCATGGGGCTTGCCTGCTGCTGGCAGCGCAGCCTGCGCCAGCCGGGGCAGGGGCCGGATCCTCACCTGCAGCAGCCGCTTCCATCGAAGCCGCCAGGAGCGCAAGGCTTTACGCGATCTATATGGAGTGGCGGCATTTCGCTACCCCTTTCTTATGCGGCACTTCCTACAGTGCGCGTCGTTCTCCCGAGGAGTCGACGTCGATGGATTTCGTCTATCTGCTGTTCCTGCTGGTGCTGTGCGCCGCCACGCTGGGCTTTGCGCTGATCTGCGATCGGCTGGGCCCGCGCAAGTGATCGCCGCGCGCTTTCTCCCTTCCACCATGCCTGCGTGAGTTGCCGCCCATGAATGTCCTTTACGTGTTCGCCGCGCTGATCGCGCTGGCGCTGACCGTCTACCTGTGCGTGGCCCTGCTCAAGCCGGAGTGGTTCGAATGACCAGCAACGACTATCTCCAGCTGGGCCTGTACCTGGCCGTGCTGCTCTTGCTGGTGAAGCCGCTGGGCGGCTACATCGCGGCGGTGTTTTCCGACACGCCCAACCGCGTCACCCGGATCGGCGCGGGCAGCGAGCGGCTGATCTATCGCCTCTGCGGCATCCGCCCCGACGAGGACATGGGCTGGAAGCGCTACGCGCTGGCCGTGCTGCTGTTCAACGTGCTCGGCGTGCTGGTGGTGTATGCGCTGCAGCGGCTGCAGCCGTGGCTGCCGCTGAACCCGCAGCACTTCGGCGCGGTGTCGCCGGACTCGTCGATGAATACCGCGATCAGCTTCGCCACCAACACCAACTGGCAGGGCTACGGCGGCGAATCGACGATGAGCTACCTGACCCAGATGCTGGGCCTGGCGGTGCAGAACTTCGTCTCCGCGGCCACCGGCATCGCGGTGCTGATCGCGGTGATCCGCGGCTTCAGCCGGCGCAGCGCGAAGGGCCTGGGCAACTTCTGGGTCGACCTGACGCGCAGCACGCTGTACCTGCTGCTGCCGCTGTCGCTGCTGCTGACCCTGCTGCTGGTGTCGCAGGGCGTGGTGCAGAACTTCAAGCCCTACCTCACGGTGCCGGTGGTGCAGGCCACCACGGTGAGCGAGCCGGCGCTGGACGCCGCGGGCAACCCGCAAAAGGATGCCGCCGGCAACGCGATGATGGCGCCGGTGCAGGTCGCCACGCAGACCCTGCCGATGGGGCCGGCGGCCTCGCAGATCGCGATCAAGCAGCTGGGCACCAACGGTGGCGGTTTCTTCAACGTGAACTCGGCGCATCCGTTCGAGAACCCCACGCCGCTGAGCAACTTCCTGGAGCTGCTGTCGATCCTGCTGATCCCGGCCGCGCTCTGCTACACCTTCGGCAAGATGTACGGCGACCGCCGCCAGGGCTGGTCCCTGCTGGCGGTGATGCTGGTGATCTTCATCCCGCTGCTGCTGGCCTGCACGGCGGCCGAGCAGGCCGGCAACCCGCTGCTGGCGCATCTCGGGGTCGACCAGCACGCCTCGGCGCTGCAGGCCGGCGGCAACATGGAAGGCAAGGAGACCCGCTTCGGCATCGTCAACTCCGCCCTGTGGGCGACCGCCACCACCGCCGCCTCGAACGGCTCGGTGAATGCGATGCACGACTCGTTCACCCCGCTGGGCGGGCTGGTGCCGATGTGGCTGATCCAGCTGGGCGAGGTGATCTTCGGCGGCGTCGGCTCGGGCCTGTACGGCATGCTCGCATTCGCCGTGGTGGCGGTGTTCATCGCCGGCCTGATGGTGGGCCGCACGCCCGAATACCTGGGCAAGAAGATCGAGGCCTACGAGATGAAGATGGCCAGCCTCGCGGTGCTGCTGCCGTGCGCGCTGGTGGTGATCGGCACCGCGATCGCGGTGATGGTGCCGGCCGGCGTGGCGGGC
>JAJXYE010000349.1:0-12295 GCA_021780735.1 Pseudomonadota bacterium
ACCAGCGCCTGTCGGTCGGCCCGCTGCGCACTCCACAGATCCACCGCCGAGCGGTAGTCGAGCATGTCCAGAGGCCCGCCCTTGGCATAGCCGGCCGGCGAGGCGTCCACCTGGGGGTAGAAAATGTGCTGACTGCGCCCGGGCAACGGATCGCCGGACAACAGGTGCATCACCGTCAACGTGGTCATGCTGGCGCCGATACCCACGGCGATGGCCAGCACCATCAGTGCCGTCAGCACCTTGTTGCGCTTCAGGCTGCGCAGCGCCAGATCGAAGTAGTAACCAAACATTACGTGCCCCCGTCAACCATCAAAACCGGCGTTATCGGTAGGAGCGCACCCTGTGCGCGATGCTCTGGGTGCATCGGGCGAAAGGCAATCGCGCACAGGGTGCGCTCCTGCCGGCTCCTTGCTCATCACACGCTCCGCGTCGCCACCACCGGCGGCACGGCTGCCGCGCGCAATGCCGGGCCGAGCACCGCCAGCTGGCCGATCAGCCACAGCGAGATGGCACCGACCGGAAAATAGATGGCCGGCAGTCGCGGCAGCTCGTAATGCGTCATCAGGAACAGGTTGATGCCGTAGGCCAGCACCATGCCCAGCCCGATGCCCAGCGTGGCCAGCACGAAGTTCTCGGTCTGGAAGTAGTGCAGGATGTTGCCTCGGGTGGCGCCCAGCGCGCGGCGCACGCCGATGGTGCGGCGGCGCTGCGAGACCCAGAAGCTGGCCAGGCCGACGATGCCCAGCGCGGTGACGATCAGCAGCGCCACGACCACGCCGACCAGGATGCCGGCCATCGCGCGATCATCCTTGAAGAAGTGCCGACGTACTTCGTCGAAGCTGCGCTGGGTAGTGACCACGCGCTGCGGATCGGCTTTCTTCAGCGCTGCCAATGCGGCGGTCAGCACTCGTTCGCGATCCTGCGGCCGGGTACGGATCACGTAGCTCTCGCCCTTGTCGGCGCCCATCCGCAGCGGCACCACCATGGAGTATTGCGCCGTGGCCGCATCGTAGGCATTGGGCCGCACCAGGCTCGCCACCACGCCGACCACGCGCAAGCCCACGGTGGGCGTGAGGTAGATCAGGCGGCCCAGCGGATTCTGCCCGGGCCACAGACGCTCGGCCAGGGTACGGGTAATCAGCGTCACGTGCGGCAGATCCTTGCTGTCGCCGGTGCCCAGCGCCTTCAAGGCCGTGTCCACGTCGACGAAGTCTTGCGGCTGCAGGTCACGCCCGGCCACGAGCTGCACGCCCATCGTCGGCACCAGGTTCTCGCCGAAGTAGGTGGTCGCATTGAGCGTGCGTTGCGGCTGGTTGGGATCGAGCAGCACGTTGCCGTTGGACGAGGAGCCGCCGAACGGCACCTGGTTGGAGAAGGCCACCGACTGCACGCCCGGAACCTGGCGCAGCACGGCCAGATCCTCCTGCACGCGCGCATAGGGATTGACCGGCTGCGCCACATCGGCCACCTGGATCTGCAGCAGTTCGTGCCCGGCCACGCCACTGGGCATGTCCATCCGCTGCAGGCGCTGGCCGATCAGGAACACGGCATTGCACACGATCGCGCAAGTCAGCGCGATCTCCAGGATCAGCAGGCAGGCGGTGAGCTTGTGCCGGCGCAGGGTGGAAAGAATCGGTCGCAGTTCCATAGGGGAGTTCCTTACGCCTGACAGCAGCGGATTGTCTGGGGAAGCGCGGCCATGGATGGCCGCTTGCACGTGCGGCGACGGCGCATCAGCTGCTCTTCAATTGCAGCGCGGGCGCGATCTGGCAGGCGCGCCCGGCGGGCAGCAACCCCGCCAGCAGGGTGGCGCACAATGCCAGCAGAAAGGTGGTGAGCAGCATGCTGGAATCCAGGTGCGCCAGCGCCGCATAGTCCGACGATCGCTGTCGCACCAGCCACAGTCCGAGCATGGCCAGCAGCATGCCGCCGAAGCCGCCGACCAGGCCGATCACACCCGACTCGACCAGCAGCTGCGCAAACAGCGTACGGCGCGATGCGCCCAGCGCACGGCGCACGGCCAGCTCACCGGAGCGGCGCATGAACTTGGCCAGCATCAGCCCTACCGTGTTGACCAGGCACACGGCGAGGAAACCGAAAGCCAGCAACGCCTGCAGGCGCACGTCATCCGGCACGACACCGTTGTGGTCCAGCCATTGCATGACGTTGCGCAGGCGCACGTTGGGGGCGCGCTGAAAACGACCCAGCGCCTTTTGATCCTCGGAGTAGTGCACAAGGAACTGCCGGTACGCCGCCACCTTCACGGGATTGCCCAGTTGCACCCAGAACTGCAACCAGACGCAGCTGGCCGCCGGCAGAATGGTGCCGGTACCGCCTCCGCCGTTGCCCCAGCAGTCGGTGGAGCCGTCCCGGTTCAAATGCAGATCCATCATCGTCTGCAGCGGCAGGAAGACCTGTTCGCCATAGGCGTACGAACCGGTGTTGAGATCGTAGAAGTGCGGGTTGGGCTGCCAGCGATCGAGCACGCCGACGATCTGGAACGCCGTGCCGGCGATGCGCAGGGTGCGGCCGACGCTGTTGGCGCCGCCATAGAGCTTCTGGTCAAGCTCGCGGCTGATCACCACCTCGCGCGTCTTCGCTTCGTCGTCGGCCGCATTCCAGCCATGCCCGTAGAGGAACGGCGTGCCGAACATCGGAAAGAAGTCCGCCGTGGTGTAGCGCGCATCCACGTAGAACGGATCCAGCGCGGACTGCTCCGGCTGGATCGGCACGTCGCCGCCGGTCATCAGCGCCTGGCGATCGGCCCGCTTCGCATGCAGCAGGTTCATGCCATCGATCAGGGTGAGCTGCATCGGCGGCTCCTTGCTCGGATACATGCCTCTGAGATCCTGCGGATCGACCTGCGGGTAGTAGATGTCGCCGCTGCGACCGGGCAGCGGGTCGCCCGACAGCACATGCAGCACGGTCAGCGTGGTCATGCTGGCGCCGATGCCCAGCGCGATCGCCAGCACCATCAGCGCGGTCAGCGCCTTGTTGCGCCTGAGGCTGCGCAGGGCCAGATCGAGGTAATAGGTGAACATGTTCAGGCTCCGCCGTTGACAGGCAAGGGACGATGGATGAGCGGCGAGGACGCAAAGTCCCCGTCGATGGATCCGGACATGCACGGCAGACATGCGCCGTGACCAAGGCCGGGGCTGCCGCCTCCCTGCGTCTTCGCGTCCTCGCTACTCATCGCTCGCCCCTCATTCCCGGGATTCATCACGCCGACCTCGTTGCCACGACTGGCGGCACCGCTGCGGCGCGGCGTGCCGGGCCGAGTACGGCCAGTTGGCCCAGCAGCCACAGGGAAATCGCTCCGCCGGGCAGGTAGTACCAGGGCATCCGATCCATCTCGTAGTGCTGCATCAGATACAGGTTGATGGCGAAGGCGAACGCCATGCCCAGCAGCACGCCGGCGGCGCTGAGCAGGAAGTTCTCGGTCTGGAAGTAGCGCAGGATCTGCCCGCGCGTGGCGCCAACGGCGCGACGAATGCCTATCTGCCGACGCCGCTGGCCAACCCAGAAGCTCGTCAGGCCGACGATGCCGAAGGCGGTCACGGCCAGCATCACCACGCAGACCAGCACCAGCATCCAGGCCATGCTGCTCATGTCGGCGAAATACTTGTCGCGGACGGAGAGGTAGGTCTCGCCCTTGGCCACCGCGCCGGGATTGAGCTCGGCCAGCTTCTGCTCCGCGTCGCGCATGATGCGATCACGGTCCCGCGGCGCACCACGCACGATGTAGTAGCTCAACGCACCCATGCTGCCGGCGGCGCTCATCGGAAAGTAGAGCACGTCGTAGGATTTTTCGGTGTTCTGGGTGAACACGTTCGGCCGCAGCACGTTGTCGACCACACCGACCACGGTGTAATAGAAAGGCCTGGAATAGATCGTCCTGCCCAGCGCCGACTGGCCCGGCCAGAAGTGCTGCGCCGCCTGCCTGGTCATGATCACGGCATGGGTTTCAGGCAGCGCCGCCTTGCCGAACTTGCTGTCGCCCAGTTCGTCGGCGTTGAAGAATCGCCCTTGCAGAAGCTTCAGGCCCAGCGTCCGGGCGCCACCCTCGCCGATGAAATACAGCGACACATTGACGCTTTTCTGTCTGCTCAGGGTTGCATCGGGGCTGACCCCGAAGCCCCAGCCCCAGTTGTTGCGGGAGAGCGGCAGGCTGTTGGTGATGGCCGCCTGCTGCACACCGGGAATCGAGCGCAAGGCCGCGAGGTTGCGCGGAATGTCGCTGCCGACGAGCTTCTGGTCAGTGCCACGAAGGCTCACCGCCACCAGCCCCTGCTCGTCGATGGCATTGGGCAGACGGATGTCGCTGACCCGCTTGCTGATCATGAACACGGCATTGCTCAGTACCGCACAGGCCAGTGCGATCTCCAGCACGATCAGCATGGCTGGAATGCGATGCTTGCGCAGACTGGCCAGGATCGGACGAATTTCGATCGGTCGGATTGCCATGATGACCTCAGGCAGCTTTGAGTTGCGGGGCTGGCGCCAGCACGCAGGCGCGCCATGCGGGCAGGATGCCGGCGATCAGGCTGGCAACCAGCGCCACCACGAAGGTGAACAGGAACATCGTCACGTCGAGGTGCGCCAGGCCGGCGTATTCGGCCGGCTGATGACGGATGCCGAACAGGCCCAGCTCGGCGAACAGCAACCCGAGCACGCCACCGGCAAGGCCCACCATGCCGGCCTCCACCATGAACTGGATGAAGATCTCCCTGCGCGTGGCACCCAGTGCACGGCGCACACCAATCTCCCGCGAGCGGCGCAGACACTTGGCCAGCAACAGACCCACCGTGTTGACTACGCAGATCAGCAAAAAGCCGAAGGCAAGCCCGGCCTGCAGTCGCACGTCATCGGGAACCACCTGCTGCTGGCGCAGAAAGCTCATCAGGTCCAGCATCGAGCTTTCCGGGCGCTGAAAGCGGGCCAGTTCGATCTGTTGCCTGACGTAGCCATCGAGGAACTGCCTGTAACTGGACACTGCGCTGGAGCTGTCCAGCTCGACCCAGAACCCCAGCCATTCGCACGGCGCAGTTTCCAGGTTCAACATGTCCGGCACTTCGGCGTAGCACTCCGTGTCCTGCGGTCGCATCTCCAGTGCCCGCGCGGTGTGCAACGGCAGGTACAACGCGTCGCCGTCGCCATAGCTGCGACTGCCCAGGCCCTGCGCGTAGAACCGTGGCTGCGGCGCCCACGGCTTGAGCACCCCGACAATGCGCATGTCGTGGTCGTCCATGCGGATAATGCGGCCCACGCTGTTTGCACCGCCGAACAGCTTGTCATTGAGGAAGCTGGCGATGACAACCAGGTGCGCCCTGCTGTCGTCATCGCTGGCCGTCCAGCCTCCGCCGTACTGGAACGGTGCGTCGAACATGGCGAAGAAATCCGACGTGGTCATCACCGCGTCGCTGTAGAACGGATGGGCATTGGGCTGCCGCGGCATGATCCTGGCCTGGGTCATCGCCATCGCTGCCTGCCGCGTGGCGCGGTGGGCGTGCAGCAGGTTCATCGCATCGGGATAGGTCATCAGCAGGTCGGGCCTGGTCTGCCCCTCGATATAGCCGTCCTTGGTGTTCGGGTCGATCTGCGGATAAAACAGCTGCGCGCTCTTCTGCGGCAGCGGATCACCGGACAGCAGCCGCAGCACGGTCAACGTGGTGATCGTCGCGCCGATACCCAGCGCCAGCGCAAGCACCATCAGAACGGTGAGCACACGGTTGCGCTTGAGGCTGCGCAAGGCCAGATCAAGATAATAGGCAAACATTACATACCCTCGTCACGCCGCCCGTGTCGCTGAAACGGGAGATACATTGGAGGCACGCCGCGCCGGCACGAATACGGCGGCCTGGCCGATCGCCAGCATCGCCAGCACGCCGGTCACCACGTACGCCACCGGAATGCGGGTCATCTCGTAATGCGTCATCAACCACAGGTTGAGCCCGACGGCGAGCAGCACGCCGACGACCACGCCGATGCCCGCGATCAGCAGGTTCTCGATCTGGAAGTAGTGCAGGATGTCGATCTTGCGCGCGCCCAGCGCACGTCGCACGCCGATCTGGCGATGGCGCTGGCCGACCCAGAAGCTGGTGAGGCCGACGATGCCGGCGGCAGTGACGCAGAGCAGGATCAGGCAGATCACGCCCATCAGCACGGCCATGCCGACATCGGCACGGTAGGCCCTGGCGCGAATGTCGGTGAACGACTTGATGCTGTCATCGTCGAGCACGCGCATCGGGTTCACCTTGTACAGTGCCGGGGTCACCTCGCGCATCGCCGCGTCGAGGCGGCCCGGCTTGGCGCGCACCGCGTAGCGCGCGTAACTCCCGTCCAGCCTGACCGGCACAAGGGTCGAGTTCCACACGAAATCGCTGCCAAAACCACCGGCGCTGGGTATCTGCAGGCGCGCAACCACGCCGATGACGGTACTGGGCGCACTGCTGCCATCGCTGTAGATCACCTTGCCGACGGCGCTTTCGCCCGGAAAGAACCGGTCCGCAAGCGCCTGGGTGATGATTACCACTGGCCGGTCGCGCGGGTCGTTGGAATGCTGCACGTCGGCGGCGGTGAACGCACGCCCGGCGACCAGGCGCAGACCCAGCGTCTTGAAGACCTGCTCGTCGGTGAAGTAGTACGCCGTGCGCGGATTGCCCTTGGCCAGCTTGTCGCCCGGCTTCAGCGACAGCGAACCGGTCCATGACGAGTTGAGCAAGGGTATCGAGTTCGTCGGCGACACCGAAGCCACGTCGGGCAGGTTGCGCAGGGCGGCCAGGTCTTCCTGCTGCATCACGTCGAGCTTCTCCGCCCCCGCCGGGTCATCGCCGCTGGGGGCGCCGACCCATTGCTGGCTGACCAGAAACAGGTCGCTCTCGTCCAGGCCGGTGGGTCGGTTTACCCGCTCCACGCGCTGACCGATGATGAATACCGCATTGCAGACAATCGCCAGGGTCAGCGCGATCTGCAGCGCGATCAGCACCACGCCCGCCTTGTGTTTGCGCAGCGCCGCCAGAATGGGATGCAAGGTCATGAGAGGTTTTCCTTTCGCGCTGACGATGGAACGGGCTGCAGTTGAGTAGTGCCGCCGTGGTTGGCCGCTTTTGTGCGCGCGGACATCGTGCTAATTGCTTTTCAGTTGCCAGGCGGGCTGCACCCGCGAGGCACGGAAGGTGGGATAAAGGCCCGCCAGAGTGGTGGACACCACCGCGACCAGCAGGGTGAGCAGAAGCAGCGGGACATCCAGCCGCGCCAGTGCGGCGATGTCCCGGGGCAGTACCCAACTGACGCTCGCCACACCAACACCGGTGAGCAGCAGGCCCAGCACGCCGCCGGCCAGCCCGACCATGCCGGCCTCGATCAGGAACTGCGCATAGATCGCCTGACGCGGCGCACCGAGCGCGCGCCGCACACCGATCTCGCCACTGCGGCGCAGGAACTTTGCCAGCAACAGGCCGGCCGTGTTGACCAGGCAGGCCAACAGCAGGCCGATCGCCACCAGCAGCGACACCCTGGTATCGCTGGGCACCACATGCTGGCTGTCCAGCCAGGCCGGGACATCGCGCAGACGGTTGTTGGGCGGCCAGTTGAAGCGGCCCGACTGCTGCTGCTCGCGCGCATAGCCGTCCAGATATTGCCGATAGGCGGTCACCGCCGCGGCATCGTCCAGCTCGGCCATGTAGGCGATCCACACGCAATTGGAATGCTGCAGGCCGACAAAGCCGGATTCGGCAGGCACCGCGTTGCAATTGGTGTTGCCGTTGTTGGTCATGTCGACGGCGATGGCCCGCGTGAAGGGCAGGAAGATATCCTCGATGCCGGTGGAAAAGCCGCCGCTGTTGACCACGTCGAAGTAGCGCGGCTGCGGATTCCAGTCATTCAACACGCCGACCACGCGGTAATCCTTGCCCTCGACGTTGACCGTCCTGCCCACGCTGTCGGCACCGCCGAACAGCTTCTGGTTGAGCTTGCTGCTGATCACCACCACCGCCGCACGATGGGCATCGTCGGCCGCACTCCAGCCGCTGCCGTACAGGAACGGCACGTCCAGCATGGGGAAGAATTCGCTGAACACCGCGTGCCCGCCGATATTGAGCGGATGCTTGCTGGCGTCAGATGGCACCACCGACGGCGAGATCTGGTACATCGCCGACTGCAGCCTGGCGCGGTGATCGCGCATCAGGTTCATCGCGTCGTTGTAGTCCATCGCGTTCGGCGGCTCGCCATCCGCGCCGCGCCCATTCGGCCCCCACGAGTCGATCTGCGGCACGAACAGTTTCGACGACTTCCAAGGAATCGGATCGCCCGATACCGCTCGGAACACCGACCAGGTCGTCATCGACGCGGCCACGCCGAAGCCGATTGCCAACACCATCAGCACGGTCAGGCCGGGGCTGCGCTTCAAGCTGCGTATCGCCAGTTCAAGGTAGTAGGCAAACATGGGTTCAGCGCTCCGGCAAATAGTTGGCTCGATGGGTCGATGGCTGACGTTTCATACGCTTCGGGTGGCCTCAACCGGTGACACGCGCGAGGCGCGCAAGGCCGGTGCGAATACCGCACCCTGCCCCAGCAGCAGCAGGGCAATCACGCCGACACCCACATAAGCCAGCGACATCCGATCCATCTCGAAACGGGTCACCATCCACAAGTTGATGACGATCGCGAGCAGCGCACCCACCACCACGCCGGCGAAGCCGATCAGCAGATTCTCGGTAAGGAAATAACTGAGGATGTCGTGCCGCGTGGCACCGAGCGCGCGGCGCACGCCGATCTGCTTGCGCCGCTGGCCGACCCAGAAACTGGTCAGGCCGACGATGCCTGCGGCGGTGATCGCCAGCAAAACCACGCTGATGATGCCCATCAGGATCGCCATGCCGCGGTCGCTGTCGAAAACGTGGTGGCGGATCTGCGCATAGTCCTGGATGCCGTCCGTGGGGCTGATGATGCGCATGCGGCTCTGCGCGTAAAGCGCCTTCGGCGCCTCGCTCATCGCGGCGGCAAGCTGACCAGACTTGGCACGCACGATGTAGTAGATACCGCGCGCGTCATCCGGCCGCGCCGGCCAGATCAGCGACTGCCCGGCATGGGCCTTGTCCCATTGGGACGCGCCCTGACGATGCAAGGGATCGACGATGCCTACGATCGTGGTGGGCGTGGGGGTCATCGCGTAAAAGCTCTTGCCCAGTGCCGAGCCGTCGGGGAAGAGCCGCCGGGCCAAGGCCTTGCTCACGATGACCACCGGTGGACTGATCGCCTGCTGGGTACCCACGGCGACGACTTCGTCGGGACGGAAATTGCGTCCCGCGACCAGCCGCAATCCCAGCGCGTCAAGCAGATGCTCGTCGCCGTAATATACCGCCGAATCGGTGGTCGGCTTGACCTGGTCGGGTGTCATCGTAACGAAGTTGTCCCAACCACCGCCCTGCAGTGGATAGCCGGTGGCGGAGGCGGCATCGCGTACGCTGGACAGTTGCCGCAACGCAGCCAGGTCAGCCTGCACCTGCGCGTCAATCGCCCGGGTCGATCTGTCGACAGCCCACTGGTTGGTGATCACGAATACGTTCGCCTCATCCACGCCGCTGCGCTCTGACAGGTTGACCACTCGCTGGTGGATGATGAACAGCGCATTGCAGACGATCGCCAGGGTCAGCGCGATCTGCAGCGCGATCAGCACGGTGCCCGCCTTGTGCCGGCGCAGCGCGAGAAGAATGGGTTTGATCTGAAGGCTCATCGTCATCCCGTCAGCTGGATTTCAGTTGCCAGGCCGGCTGCACGCGTGCCGCGCGCCATGCCGGATAGAACGCCGCGAGCACGGTCGCGATGATCGCCACCAGCAACGTCAGCCCCACCAATGAGAAATCGAGGTGTGCCAGCTTCGCGACCTGGGACGGGAACAGCACGCCCACACCGGATACCCCGACGACGGTGATCAGCAGACCCAGTACGCCGCCGGCGAGGCCCACTGTGCCGGCCTCGATCAGGTATTGCGTGTAGATCTCCCGCCGCGAGGCGCCCAGCGCGCGACGCACGCCGATCTCGCCGGCGCGGCGCAGGAACTTCGCCAGCAACAGGCCTATCGTGTTGATCAGGCAGATCAGGAAGAAGCCCGACGCCACCAGTAGCGAGATGCGGCTCTCCGGCGGTACGACTTGCTGATAATCGAGCCACTGCGTCACGTCGCGCAGCCGCACGTTGGGGGCCCAGGCGAAACGGCCAGCCCTCTGCTGATCGGCGGCATAGCTTTCGAGGAAGTGTCGATAGCGGGCGACAGCAGTGGCGCTATCCAGTTCCACCCACGAAGTGATCCACACGCAGTTGCTCTGCAGGAAGTCGTCCCAACCGGTGAAGGTGAGCTTGCCGCGGCAGCTGTTGCTGCCACCGGTCCGCACCTTCAGGTCAAGCGCGCGGGTGAACGGCATGTAGAAATCCGAAGCGTCCTTGAAGCCGCCGGTGTTGAACAGATCAAAAAAGCGCGGCTTGGGGTTCCAGGGGCGGACCACACCGACCACGCGATAGTCGTGGCCACCGAGATTCACCCTGCGTCCCACGCTGTCGACGCCACCGAACAGCTTCCGGTTGAGCTTCTCGCTGATCACCACGTCCGCACTGCGTGCCTGGTCGTCCTGCGCACTCCAGCCGGAGCCGTACTGGAACGGCACCTCGAACATCGGGAAGAAGTCGCCGTCGACGGCGTAGCCGTTCGCGGCAAGTGGAAGGTCGCGATCGCCGCCGGGCATCACCGACATCTGGACCTGATACAGCAACGTCTGGCGCTTCGCCTCGTGTGCACGCCGCAGCGCCATGGCATCCACGTAATCCAGCGCATCCGGCGGCTCGCCCCTGCTGTTCTGTTGCGGCCCCCAGCTGTCCACCTGCGGCGTGAACAGTCGAGACGACTTGTCGGGAATCGGATTACCCGAAACCGCGCGGAACACGGAATACGTGATCATCGAGGCCGCCACGCCGAACCCGATCGCCATCACCATCAGCGCGGTGAGAGCGGGGTTGCGACGCAGGCTGCGCAAGCCGAGTTGGAGGTAATAACCGAACACGCCTGTTGGCTCCGTGAGCGAAGTGACTCCCGCTCCGCGCGATGGAATCGCCGCGGAGCGTGCTGGAATGGGGACGCCTTGTCGTTCCGGCGCGTCCCCTCAACCCGCTTTCATTCCCGACGCTGCCGGGGGCGGAAAGCTGTCGCGCCGGGCGGTCAGGCCTGCCCCTGGCTCACACCCGCACCGGCATGCGCGTGGAAGCGCGGCTCCTCCGCCAGATCGACCACCTGGCCATCGATGATGTGCACGTTGCGCTGGGCGCGGGCGGCCAGCTCCGGGTCATGCGTGACCATCACGATGGTGGCGCCGTCGCGGTGGATCTCTTCCAGCAGCTCCAGCACGCCGCGGGCCATCTGCGTGTCGAGGTTGCCGGTCGGTTCATCGGCGAGCAGCAGGCGCGGGCTGCCGGCCAGGGCGCGGGCGATGGCCACGCGCTGCTGCTGACCGCCGGACAGTTCGGCCGGATAGTGCTTGGCGCGCGAGGCCAGACCGACACGCTCCAGCGACTCCATGATGCGCTGCTTGCGCTCGGCCGACTTCATGCCGCGGTAGCGCAGCGGCACCTCGATGTTGTCGAACACGTTGAGGTCGGGAATCAGGTTGAAGGCCTGGAAGATGAAGCCGATCTTCTCGTTGCGGATCTTCGAGCGGGCGTTGTCGTTGAGGTTGCTGACCTCGATGCCGTCGAGGTGATACTCGCCGCCGGTGAAGGTTTCCAGCAGGCCGGCGATGGTGAGGAAGGTGGTCTTGCCCGAACCGGACGGCCCGGTGACGGCGACGAACTCGCCCTCTTTCACGTCGATGTTGAAATCGCGCAGCGCATAGGTTTCCACCACTTCGGTGCGGTAGACCTTGGACAGATGGCTCATCTTCAGCATGGCTTGAGTTCCTTCGGTGGTGGTTTGTGGAGCGCGGAACCGCGAGGGGCCCGTTTGTGTCAGTTGCTGATTGCGACTTTCGCCGCGCCCTTGAAGTTGTCGGTACCGGAGATCACGATCCTGTCGCCCACTTTCAGGCCCTCGAGGATCTCCACTTTGTCGATGCTGGAGGCACCGACGCGGATCGGGGTCTTGCTGGCGACGCCGTCGCGCACGACGTAGGCGTAGCTGCCGCCGGATTCGTCGACGAAGGAGCCACGTTGCACGGTCAGCACGTTCTCGCGCCGATCCAGCAGCACGCGCACCGACAGGCGCTGGTTCTGGCGCAGTTGCTTCGGCGTGGCGCCATCGAAGCGCAGCCGC
>JAJXYE010000349.1:12305-15816 GCA_021780735.1 Pseudomonadota bacterium
GCTGACGATACCTTTCCAGGTATTGCCGTTGCCGCTGATCTCGCCGGTCATGCCAATGCCGAGGTCGCGGGCGAAGCTCTCCGGCACCTGCATCTCGACCTGCAGCGCGGACAGGTCGATCACGCTGAGCAGTTGCGCGTCCTTGGCCACGGTGGCTTTCTCGGCGATGAACAACTGACCGACCTGGCCATCCACCGGCGACTTCACGTTGAGGTCGTCGACCTGGCGCTTGAGATCCGCCACCAGCAGCAACTGGCGGTCGTGTGCCAGCTTCTTCGACTGAATCTCGAAGTTGAGGCTGGCGTTGTCCATGCCCAGGTCGGAGCGGGCGTGTTCGACGGCGATGTTGGCCTTGTCCAGGGTGTCCTTGGCGCGGTCGACATCCATGCCCGGCACGGCACCTTCGCCGAAGGCTTTCTGGTAGCGGGCCAGATCGCGTTGAGCGGTCTGCTGGTCGATCTTCGCATTGTCGAAGGCCTTCTGCAGCGCCGAGCGCTGCTTGCGCGCGTCGATCTGCGCGCGCAGGTAATCGACCTGCATCGCGTCGGCATTGCTCTCTTCCTGGGCCAGCTTGTTGGTCAGCTCCGGGCTGACGATGGTGGCCAGCACCTGGCCCTTCTTCACCGTGTCGCCGGCGCGCACCTGCAAGGTGACCGCACCGCCGGAGGTGGCGTACAGGGTAGGACTGACCGCGGCGACCACCTTGCCTTCGGCTGCGATGTCGCGCACGAACAAGCCGCGCTCGACCGTGGCAAATGACAGCCGCGAGCTGCTCACCGAGCCGGAGGCGGAGAACAGGCGCCCGACGCCAGGCGCCAGCCAGGCCAGAAGCACCAGCACGGCCACGCCGGCTCCGAGCAGGAGCAGTTGCCGCTTGCGGTTCGGTTTGACTTCGACCAGACGGTCGGTTGCGGAGGTGTCGCGAATCATCGATGCCGTTCCCCGGCCGCGTGCAGCGCGGCTACACAGGGGGAATTGCAATCCGCGTGCCACTCCAAGGGCGGTCAGTAAAGCCTTTCTTTTTCAAGACTTTGTGAGTCAGCGCCGAAGGTGATCCGATGTCCGCGGACACTCTGCGGACAATCGGACGGCTGTCCGGCCGGCGCGACGGTCGCGCTCGGCCAGTCGCCGCTGGCCGGCTTCCGGCCGATCAATCAGCCACCGACCGCCTCGCGCATGCGCCGCGCGACTGCCGCGTCCAGCCGCGGCAACAGATCCAGTGCATCCAGGTTCTGTTCCAGCTGTTCGCGCCGGCTGGCACCCAGCATCACGGTGGACACATGGGGGTTGAGCAGGCACCAGGCGATTGCCAGTTGCGCCAGGCTGGTTTCGAGCTCATCGGCGATCGGCTGCAGCGCGCGCACCTTGGCCAGCCGCTCGTCACCCTTGCCCAGCACACCTTCGCGCAGCCACTCGTAGCCGGCCTGCGCCAGTCGCGAATCGCCGGGCACGCCATCGTTGTACTTGCCGCTGAGCAGGCCCGAGCTCAGCGGCGACCAGATCGTGGTGCCCATGCCGTAACTCTCGTACAGCGGCGCGTATTCCTGCTCCACCCGTTCGCGGTGCAGCAGGTTGTACTGCGGCTGCTCGACCACCGGCGCGTAGAAATGATTGTCCTGCGCGACGCGATGCGCCTCCACGATCGCCTCCGCCGGCCATTCGCTGGTGCCCCAGTACAACACCTTGCCCTGGCGGATCAGCGTATCCATCGCCGCCACCGTCTCGGCGATCGGCGTCTCCGGGTCGGGCCGGTGGCAGAAGTACAGATCGAGATAGTCCACGCGCAGGCGCTGCAGGGCCTGATGACAGGCTTCCATCACGTGCTTGCGCGAAAGGCCTCGCTGGGTCGGCAGCGGCTGCTCGACCGCACCGAAAAACACCTTGCTGGAGACGCAATAGCTGTCGCGCGGAAAGCGCAGATCCGCCAGCACGTCACCCATCACCTGCTCGGCGACACCATTGTTGTAGGTCTCCGCGTTGTCAAAGAAGTTGACGCCGCGATCGTGCGCCAGCGCCAGCATGTCGCGCGCCTGCGAACGACCGACCTGGCGACCGAACGTGACCCAGGCACCGAATGAAAGTGCGGACAGTTGCAGCCCGGATTTGCCGAGACGACGGTATTGCATGGCGTGACTCCTTGGAGCGGGGAACGACAAGCATCGCACGGCTGTCGTCATGATGATGTCCCTGCCGGCAGGCGCCGCGCGCGGCCTTGTCATCCAAACACCGGCATCGACCGTTGACGACCCTTGTTCATCCGCACTCCCACTCATCCGCGCCTCCTCCGCGGCACCGACAAAGGAATTTCAATTGCCCAGGTTGCGCCGGCCGGTGTTTCAACGTTGCCTTGCGTACGCTTTCGCCTTGGGCGCGATGCTGTTGCTGGGCGGCTGCCGCAGCCTGCTGTTCGGCGCGCTCAACAGTACCGACCAGCGCCACGGTATCGAAGTCGAACGCGATGTGGCGTACGACCCCGCCCGGCATCTCGACCTGGACGTGTATCGTCCGGTTCATGCGCTGCATGCGCCGATCGTGGTGTTCTTCTATGGCGGCGACTGGACGCACGGCAAGCGCCAGTGGTACCGCTTCGTCGGCGCGACGCTGGCGACGCATGGGGTGATCACGGTGATCCCGGACTATCGCAAGTATCCGCGGGTCGGACTGGACGGCTTCATGCAGGACGCGGCACATGCGGTGGCCTGGGCGCATCGCCATGCGGCACCGCTCGGTGGCAGTTCGCAGGATCTGTTCGTGATGGGCCACTCCTCCGGCGGCCAGATCGCCGCCCTGCTCGCCACCGATCCGTCCTGGCTGGCAGAGGATGAGCTTTCGCTGCACGACCTGGCCGGCTTCATCGGCCTGGCCGGGGTCTACGATTTCGTGCCGCTCCCGAAAAAGGAAGCCGGCATGCGCCGCATCTTCGGCACCCGGCCCGCCGAGCAGCGCCGCGCCGACCCGATGAGCTTCGTGCGCCAAGGCGATCCGCCGATGTTGCTGCTGCAGGGCGCGGCCGATCATGAAGTGGACGCCGCAGGAAGCGTGGCTCTGGCGCGCAAGGCAGAGGCTGGCCATGACGATGCCGAGCTGAAGCTCTATCCGGGTGTGGGCCACATGGCCCTGGTGTTCTCGCTGTCGCGACCGATGCGATACCGGGCATCCACGTTGGATGATGTTCTGGGCTTTATCCATGCGCACGAACGCAACGCGCTGCCCCGACCGGCGTATTGATCGAAGGTCAGCGCCGACGCTGTGGACTCGACGGCAGCCGGCAGTCGCGGTCTGCAGTCGCCCGTTTACACAAAATCCAGGACACCCTCGGCCGCGACAAGCATTCCCAGCGTCAAGACCACTGCCGCAAATACCCCCGCAATCACATCGTCGATCATCACCCCCATGCCACCCTTTACCCGCCGATCCAGCCAGCGGATCGGCCACGGCTTCCACACATCGAACAGGCGGAACAGGATGAAACCGGCGCCGAGCATCCACCACTGGAATCCCGCAGCGGGAA
>JAJXYE010000394.1 GCA_021780735.1 Pseudomonadota bacterium
CGCTCGGGCAAGCCGTCAAGTACGGACCAATCCCGATCGGCCTGCTGGCGCAAGGCGACCCGACTGAACGCAAAGACACCGGCGAGATCCGCCGGGTCGATCCGCAGATAGTCCGGCGCCACGCCGGCCGGCAAGCGGAATTGCAGATCCAGCACCCCATCGGCCGGATCCACCTCGACCGAAAGCATGCGGGCTTCGTTGTAGCTTTCATCGTGCCGGCGATAGAACAGGTGGCAGCTGACCGGTTGCTCCTCGGCCAGCGCCGTACCCACCGGATGCTCGTCCGCATCGACCAGGTTGCCGGCCAGTGCCGCGAAAAAACCCTGCATCGCCAGCGCCGAATTCGCCGCCTTGTGCATGAACGCGACGAAGGCTGCCGGCACGTGCGCGCCCACCGCCACCACGCCGAGGCCATGACTGTGACGAAACTCGAAGCAGGGGTAGCGCGTGGCGAGTTCCTCGAAGAACTGGGCGACACCGAAACCGCGTTCGCGCTCCGCGGTATCGTGCAGCAGCACCACGGCACGGTCGCTCAGCCTGGGCAGCCAGGTCTCGAAATCGTGACGCACCGCCTCGTAGGTATGCAGCCCATCGATATGCAACAGGTCGATGCTGCCATCGGCAAACTGCTCCACGGCCTGGTCGAAGCCGGCACGCAGCAGCTGCGAGAACCCGCCGTACAACGGATCGTGCCGCGCCCGCAGCGACTGATAGACCTGCTCACCGTAATGCAGCGCATGCGCGTCGCCTTGCCACGCGTCGACGGCAGTGCAGGCACAGCGGATATCCAGCACGCTCACCGCCTGGCAGAAGGCCAGGTAGGAATTGCCCGAGTGCGTGCCCAGCTCGACCAGCCGCCGCGGTCGCAGCAGGTCGACTGCGAGATAGGCAAACGGAATATGTCCGACCCAGCCATATGGCGGCACCACACGGGGCTTCATCAATACCAGCGGATGCGCCTCGAGTTGGAACTCATCACTCATGCGTCACCCGCTCCAGTCGCACGTCGAGCATCGGTATGCCGATCATCCCGGCCGACAGCGTGCCCCCAGTGGCGGTGAAGCGCAACGCCTCGTGCAGCCAGTGCTGGATCACATGCTGCTCCTGGGTACCCTCGGCCAGGCCAGCGGTGATGAAGTAGTCGCCGTTGAGCAGGCGGGGCATCACAAAATGAAAGCTGGCACGAAACGCCTGCCCTTGCGCCACCGCGAAGTCGCCTTCCTGGCACAGCGCGGTATTGTCGCCGAACAGCAACTGGCCGCGGCGATCCTTGACATAGAAGCCAACGATCACATTGCCCAGTGACGCAGCTGCGTGCAGCTCGATATCCAACCTCACCGATTCACCGGCCACGACCATCGCCAGCGCCTGGCCCGCTTCATTGCTGAACGTTACCTCGGTGATCTGCGCCTTGCATTCACCGAAGCTCTCCGCGTCGGGCTGGAACGGAAAGATTTGCACATCGTTGCGCAGGATCGAACGATCCAGCAGCTCCTGCCGCACGTCGGCCAGCTGTCGTCGCGGAGGCGCCTGGCGCAAACGGCCGGCGACGCCGCCGCGGCGCGCACCGGCGCCGCCCTGACGCTCGATCAGCGAAGCCTCTAGGTAGGCATCCATCACCGTGCGTGCATCGCCGATGCGCTGCACGCGGCCATGTTCCAGCCATATCGCACGATCACACAGGCTGGTCACCGCGCTACTGTCATGGCTGACGAACAGCATGGTGCCGCGTTTGCGGAAGTCACGCAGGTAGCGCATGCACTTCTGCATGAAAAAGGCATCGCCCACCGCCAGCGCCTCATCGATGATCAGGATGTCTGCATCCACGTGCGCCACCACCGCGAACGCCAGCCGCATCACCATGCCGGTGGAATAGCTGCGTACCGGCTGGTCGACGAACTCGCCGATCTCGGCATAGGCCAGGATGGCGTCGATGCGCGCCTCGATCTCCTCCCGCGTCAGGCCGAGAATGGCGGCGTTCAGATGGACGTTCTGACGGCCGGTGAAGTCCGGATTGAAGCCGCTGCCCAGCTCCAGCAGGGCCGCCACCCGACCGTGGATCGCGGCGCGGCCTTCGCTCGGCTTGAGCGTGCCGGCAATCAGCTGCAGCAAGGTGGACTTGCCGGCGCCGTTGCGACCGACGATGCCCAGGGTCTCGCCACGATGCACGGCGAAATCGACTTCGCGCAGGGCCCAGAACTCGCGATAGAAACGCTGGTGCCCGCCGATCAGGCTCTGCCACATTCGGTGCACCGGCTTGTCGAACAACTGGTAGCACTTGCCCAACGCGCGTACTTCGATCGCGGCATCGGTTGCCTCCAGCGCAGTGCGCGCGGACTCAGAGGACATCGGCAAACCCATCCCGCGTGCGCTGGAACCAGATGTAGCCGAACAGCATCACCGCCATGGCGACCAGCGAGTAGACCGCCAGTGCGTGCCAGTCCGGCGGCCGCCCGAACAATACCAACTGACGGGTCTGTTCGATCATCAGGGTCAGCGGATTGAGCGCAATCCAGCCGCGGTAAGGCTCATGCAGGTTCGATGCCGGGTAGAACACCGGACTGAGAAACATCAGCAGCGAGGTCAGCACGCCGGCGACCTGGCTGACGTCGCGCACGAACACCCCCAGCGAAGCCATCAACCAGCCTACTCCGCACAACAGCAGCACGTAGGGCGCATACAGCAACGGCAGGTACAGCACGGTCGGGTGGATGCCATGTTGGGTGACCAGCACGAAGATCAGCAGAACCAGCAGCGTGAGCAGGGCGTTGAACAGGGTGGATGCCACCATCACGCAAGGCAGGATCGAGAGCGGAAAGACGACCCGCTTCACCAGATTGCTCTGCGACACGATCACGCCCGGCCCGCGCGTGAGGCATTCGGCCATCATCGAGTGGACGATCATCCCGCAGAAGATCATCAGCGAGAAATCGGCGCCGGACGTGGCGTTCGGCCAGCGCATGCCGAGGAAAACGCGAAACGACAGCGTATAGACCGCCAGCATCAGCAGCGGATTGAAGAACGACCACAACAGGCCGAGGAACGAGCCGCTGTATCGCCCTGCGACATCACGCTTGGTGAGTTCCCAGAATACGTGCCGTCTGATCCAGATACGCCTTGTCAGCGACCCGCTTGCCGTTCCCATTGCTACTCCGCGCACTTGCCTGATTCGTCGCAACACCACTGCTGCCATTGCCACCCGTCACCCGCCATTCACGTGTTTTCCTCGATCCGCCCCGCCAATCAATGGCAAACTAGCGGCCCGCCCTGGCGGCGCAAGGCGAACGGGCCGGCTCGACCCGTCGCCAACCCACCATTCGCGAGCGAATGTCCGCCCATATGACACCAAAGCAGGCCCGATGAACAGCCCATCCGATCACAAACCTCTTCTGCTGGTCACCGGCGGCGCCGGCTTCATCGGTGCCAATTTCGTGCTGAAGGCGCTGGCCGATGGCCTGCGTGTGCTGAATCTGGACAAGCTCACCTACGCCGGCAACCTGGACACCCTGTCACCACTGCACGGCAACCCCGCGCACATGTTCGTGCACGGCGATATCGGCGACCGCGCGCTGGTGGCGCGCCTGCTGGCCGAGCACCGCCCCGCCGCCATCGTCAATTTCGCCGCCGAGTCGCATGTCGATCGCTCCATAGACGGCCCGGCCGAATTCGTGCAGACCAACGTGGTCGGCACCCTGGCCCTGCTGGAGTGCGCCCGCGACTACTGGCGCAGCCTCGAGGGGGATGCCCGCGACACGTTCCGCTTCCTGCATGTGTCGACCGACGAGGTCTACGGCTCGCTCGGCGCCGAAGGCCGGTTCACCGAGACCACGGCGTACGCACCGAACTCGCCGTATTCGGCGTCGAAGGCTGCCTCCGACC
>JAJXYE010000298.1 GCA_021780735.1 Pseudomonadota bacterium
GTCGCCGCCCTGCAGGAGGCTGGCTGGGTGGCAGTGAGCGTCGCGCCGGTGCCGCATATCGAACTGCTGGGCATCTATCCGACCTGGCAATCCTTGCTGGCCCAGTTGGCGATTCTGGTGCTGCTGGCTGTCGGGTTCGTGTTCAATATCCGACGTGGCCGCCAACAGATGCTGTCACCCTCTACGACCGGGGAAGTTCTTTCCGATGCGGACTGAAGGCGATGCGGGATGAGTGAGTGTGGTTGCCACGCAGAAGCGTCCAATGAGGCGGAGCGCCGGATACTGCGTCTCGCCTTGGGGCTTAATGCCACGATGTTCGTGGTCGGTATCATCGCCGGACTGATCGCCCAGTCGATGGGTTTAATCGCCGATTCGCTGGATATGCTGGCCGACGCCTGTGCCTACGGCATCGGTCTGGCGGCGTGGGCGCGCAGCGCCCACTTCAAAGCCTCCGCCGCACAATTGAGTGGCATCCTGCTGCTGATCCTGGGTCTGGGTGTCTTGCTCGGCGTGATCTGGCGCAGTGTGATGGGGAGCCATCCAGAGGGCGTATGGATGATGGCCATCGCCTTCGTCGCTCTGATCGTCAACGCCACGGTGTTGCGAATGCTGGGACGTTTCCGTCAGGGCGAGGTCCATCTTCGCGCAACGTGGCTGTTCACCCGGGTCGATGTCGTCGCGAATGGCGCGGTGATCGTGTCCGGTATCCTGGTGCTCTGGCTGCACAGCCCCGTGCCCGATCTGGTCATCGGTGCGGCGATCGCGTTCTATGTGCTCAAAGAATCCGTGGGCATTCTTCGCGAGGCGCGCGAGGCAAAAGTCGCCGCCGCTGCCGCGATCGCCGAGCGATGATGTCTCTCATCACGTGGATCGGCACGGTGGTGTACGGCTGGGATCTTCGCCTGTTCCAAGCCATCCACCCAACGGTACCGCCGTCACCTGCCATGCTGCACTTGGCTCGCGTGTTCGCCGATGGGCCGTTGGTACTGACCGCCGGCGTCCTTGGGCTGATGCTGGTGCAGTCCCGATGGTCGATGCGCGGCACCGCGCTGAAAGCGCTGCTGGCCGCTGCCGTAGCCTTGATGGGTAACGCATTCATCGGCCTGGTGTGGGATCGGGCACGCCCGTTCGTGGCGGGCGTGGGCCGGGCGTGGATCAATCACGCCGCCACCGGCAGTTTCCCCAGCGATCACCTGACCGCCCAGTGGGTGGTCGCCGGTGTGCTCTTGCTCGATCCACGCACGCGTCGTTGGGGCATGGTGGTCGCTCTGCTGGGCTTGCCAATGGCGTGGGCGCGCATCTATCTGGGCGTGCATTACCCAGGCGACATGATGGGAGCGCTGGCCCTCGCTGCGTTAGCCACCCTGAGCATCTGGATAGCGGCGACCACCAGATCGCGGAGCAGAGTCAACGTCCCAACGGCTTGACGGACAAGATTCGGCGACCGCTATCCGCAGCAGGATTTCTGCTGTTGAATCGGTGGACACGGCACGCTGCCGTAGGAGCAGAAAACGCAGCAGTCGCCCGCCTTGGGCCGGAGCAATTCGCCGCACCCCTCACAGTCGTAGAAGAACTGGCAGGCATCGGTCGGCATGATCTCGGTGGCCTGATGGCCGCAATGCGGACAGGTCAGCGTGCTCTGCAGGATGAGCTCGGTCGTCATGTATTTCGCCGGAGAAATGAGGGTGAAGTGTCGGCTGAGTCTTCGCAGTGCCCGTATCTATCGTGTCGATTCAGCGGGCATCCACGGTATCGCTGACCGTGCGGCAGGATGCGTTCGGTGCCGGCGCCAGCAGATCGCGGATCGACACGGCCACCATCAGCAGCAGGCCCGGATAGAGCAGCCACCCGGTGCGATGGCCACTGGCCCGCATCACAAATACCGCCACCAGCACCAGCAGCGGGCCGAGCATACCGAGCGCGGCACGCGGCCACTGCCGGTGACTGAGCCAGCCCAGTGCATTGGCGAGCAGCGCGATGGCGGCAAACGCCGGCAGCAGGATGCGGATAAACAGGCCTTCGTACGGGCTCAGCACCCCCAGCCCGATCGCCGCACCGAGGCTGGCCAGGGCGGGAAAGCAATTCACACAGGCCGCCGCCGAGACGACACTGCCGATCAGTCCGGCCTTGTCGGCCAGCCGGGTAAGCAGGGACATCGGGTTCTCCTTTCGCGCGGGATGCTGGTGGTCTAAGGTATTCCCGTAGTCAAGTACGGAGTCAAGCCCATGCCCTCCACGCGGGATACGTTTTCCATCGGTGCCTTCGCCAAGGCAGCCGGGGTCAATGTCGAGACGATCCGCTTCTACCAGCGCAAGCGCCTGTTGACGGAACCCGCCCGTCCGCCGGGCGGCATCCGTCGCTACGGAAACGCGGAGGTGGCACGGGTGAAGTTCGTGAAATCCGCGCAGCGCTTGGGGTTCAGCCTCGATGAGGTGGCGCAGCTGCTGCGACTGGAGGACGGCACCCATTGCACGGAAGCGGCCAGTTTGGGCGCGCTGCGGCTGGCCGATGTACGCAACCGGCTGGCCGACCTTACCCGCATGGAGACGGCCCTCGCTGCGCTCGTCGAACAATGCGGTGCGCGCCAGCGCAGCGTGTCCTGCCCGCTGATCGCCTCGCTGCATGCCTGCTGAAATGGCGGCAGGCAGGGTGCAACGGCCGGGGCACTGGCGAAGCATATCGGCTGCATGTTGTAGCCACGCCACCGCTCCGCTATGGGCCGTTGTGGAGCATGAAGTCCTGGCGACCTCGCCGTCGCCTCCGTTCAGCGCGCGGGCCGCACGTGATCAGTCCGCTGCGCCGTGCCCTGGATCAGCTCGGCATGCACGCAATGCGCGTCCACGATCGACGTTACTGTGGCTTGCCCACCCGAGGCGAATTGTTCACGGGGCAAACCTTTGTTGGGAATCACGAAAGCCACCCTCATGACCTGCAGCCGCGTGCCGACCGCGGGCAGTGGCGTAACCCGGTAGCAGATGTCCAGCTGCCGGCCGTTTACATGACCAATCCAGCCGTCGGTGTAGGGATCGGTCGCATGCGCGATCGTGCCGATGGTCAAGCCCGTGAGTAGCAGGGCGGTGCCTAGATAAGTAGCGTGCGATTTCATCGTTGTACTCCAAAATAATCTGACTATCGTGATAGGCGCGGCCACAAACCCCACGATGCGCGTGGCTGCACTTCCACCCCCGCCGGTCGGCCCCTGCCGGAGGCAAGCACCGGTCGGCGGCGGTTCCCGATCAACGTGCCGGGCTGATCGCCGTCACCGTGCTGGCCATGCCGGCCGGATGCAGGGTGAACCTCACCTGCTCGCCCACCTTCACCTTTTGTAGCAGCGCCGGCGGGTCGACCTTGAAGGTCATGGTCATCGCCGGCCAGCCGATGGCCGTAATGGCCTGGTGCTGGAGCGTGATCGTGCCCTTGGCGGCATCGATGGTTTTGACGATGCCCACGCCCTGCGCCTGAGTGGGTTTGGTCTCGTGCATCCCAGCCATGCCCGGCATGTTCGGATCCATCTGCTGCTGGGTGGCGAAGGCTGGAGCGATGCTGCACGCTGCTACTACGGCCAGGGCAATACGGTACTTGTTCATGCGTCAGTCTCCTTGGGGGTTGAAGCAAGATAGGGAAGGTGTCTTTCGCGACGGCGCAAACGCCGCCGCTCCACCAGCCGGAACACCACCGGAATCACCAGCATCGACAGCAGCGGCGCAGTGATCATGCCGCCGACCATCGGTGCGGCAATGCTGCGCATCACCTCGGAGCCGGCGCCGTGGCCGAACATGATCGGCAGCAGGCCGGCCAGGATCACCGCCACGGTCATCGCCTTCGGTCGCACGCGCTGCACCGCGCCCTCGCGGATGGCCTCGTTCAGCGACTCCTCGC
>JAJXYE010000208.1 GCA_021780735.1 Pseudomonadota bacterium
ATGGCTGCGCTGACGGCGCGTGCAGTGGAGCTGTTGAGTTTGCCACCGAGGTGTTCGGCGATGACCAGGATCTTGCTCATGTGTGTCTCCGAAGCGTTTTTTGTAGGAGCCCACCCTGTCCACAGGAGGGGACTTCCTCCGGTCGTGGGCGATGCTCTTGATGCGTGGTGAAAAGCATCGCCCACAGGGTGGGCTCCTACAGGGAAATAATGAGGGTTATAGCAAGCCTTTCTGCTTCAGCGCGGCGACCAGCTCGGCGGCGTCCTTGACCATCACGCCCTTGCTGCGCTTTGCCGGCGCTGCAAAGTGGGTGGTCTTCAGATGGTCGTGCGACTCGATGCCCAGCGAATCGAGCTCGATCGTGTCGATCGGCTTGGATTTGGCCTTCATGATGTCAGGCAGCTTGATGAAGCGCGGCTCGTTGAGGCGCAGGTCAGTGGTGATCACCGCCGGCAAGTCGGCTTCGATCAGTTCCAGCCCGGCGTCGACCTCGCGCGTCACCGTGGCCTTGCCATCGGCGATCTCGACCTTGCCGGCGAAGGTCGCCTGCGGGCGATCCCACAATGCGG
Source organism: Pseudomonadota bacterium (assembly GCA_021780735.1). GTDB lineage: Bacteria > Pseudomonadota > Gammaproteobacteria > Xanthomonadales > Rhodanobacteraceae > Rhodanobacter. The sequence continues at coordinate 570 of JAJXYE010000208.1, forward strand.
CAAGCATCTGCCCAGTCTGGTTCGCATCGTCGTCGATCGCCTGCTTGCCCAGGATCACCAGCCCCGGCTGCTCCTTCTCGACCAGCTTGAGGAAGATCCGGGCCGCGGTCAGCGGCTGGACGGCATCGGCGGTGCTGACGTGGATGGCGCGATTGGCACCCATCGCCAGGCCGTTGCGCAGGTGCGCGGTGAGGTCGGCCGGGCCGATGCCAACCACCACGACTTCGCTGGCCACGCCCTTCTCGCGCAGCCGCAGGGCCTCTTCCAGGGCGATGTCGTCGAACGGATTGGCGGACAGCTTGACACCGTCAGTCACCACGCCGCTGCCGTCGGGTTTCACCTGGATGCGCACGTTGTAGTCCACGACGCGCTTGTAGCCGACCAGAATTTTCATCAGGAATTCCTTATGCGAAGGTGTCCGCAGGGACGCATTTGCCACGAAGATAGCAAGCTATTCTAACCCGAGCCGGCGCTCTGGCCCGGTCACGCCGCCAATTCGGTTGCCATCAGGCACATGCGGCCGCCGCGGTGCCGTCCGGCTATCATGCGCACTCGCCCCAAGGGGTGGCTGCGAAGGCACCGACAGAACCGTTGGGGACGTCGATGCAACGGTGCTGTCGGCCAGGGTGCTCGGCCGGGTTGCGGGTGTTCGCGGCTTCGCCATACACGGCTTTGAGGGATCATGATCCGACCGCGCCTCTCCATCGTGCTGTGTACCTACAACGGTGCCGCCCACCTGCAGGCGCAGCTGGACAGCCTGCTGGCACAGACCCTGCGACCCGACGAAATCGTGATTGGCGACGACGCATCGACCGATGCCACGATGGAGATTCTGCGGCAATTTGCCGCAAGTGCCGGTGAGGTCGGGATCCACGTGCAGTTATGCCGTCGACCGCGGAATCTTGGCTATGTCGAAAATTTTACCGAGGGCTTGCGCCAGGCTCGCGGCGATCTGCTGTTCCTTTGCGATCAGGATGATGTCTGGTATCCGGAAAAGCTGTTGCGAATGGCGGCCGCGTTCGAGAGTGACCCCACGCTGCTGCTGCTGCACAGCGACGCACGGCTGGTCGACGCGCAAGGTGTCTCGCTGCGCTGTTCGATGTTTGACGCACTGCAGCTGACCGCGCAGGAGAAGCAGGCGATTCATGTCGGCATGGCCTTCGAGGTGGTGATGCGTCGGAGTTTTGTCACTGGCGCGACGGTCGGGCTGCGACGCGAGCTGATCGATCTGGCCCTGCCGGTGGCCGCGGGGTGGATCCACGACGAGTGGCTGGCTGCGGTGGCCGCGGCGGCGGGCCGGCTCGACTTCATCGACGATGCACTGATCGATTACCGCCAGCACGACACAAACCAGATCGGCGCGCGCAGGCGCACGCTGGCGATGAAATGGCGCGATTTGCTGCTGCCACGTGGGCGCCTGCTGGCAGACGAGGCGCAGCGCCTGCAACGACTGGAGCAGTTCCTGCTGCGCGCCACGTTTGCGGATGCGGCACGTTGCGCCAGGCAGGTCGGCCACAAGCGCGCGCATTTCGAACGGCGCATGGCGATCGGTCGCCTGCCGCGCTGGCAGCGCTTGCGGCCCATCCTGCGCGAGGCGCGTCAGGATGACTATCGACGCTATGGCACCGGCGGGCGTTCGATGCTGCGGGATCTGTTGCGCCATGACTGAGCATGCTGATCGAGAGGTCTGTGCGGTGGTGGTCAGCTACCACCCCGAGCCTGCCGCCATTGCGGCACTGGTCGCCGCCGTCGCCGCGCAGGCGCAGGCGGTGGTGCTGGTCGACAACGGCAGTGACGGCGCCTGGCAAGCGAGCCTCGCCGAGACCCTGTCGGCCGCTGGCGGTGCGCTGATTGCCCAGCCGCGCAACATCGGCCTGGCGGCGGCGCAGAATCTGGGTATCGATTGGGCACGCGCGCACGGCTACCGGCATGTACTGCTGCTCGATCAGGACAGCGAACCGGGCGAAGGCATGGTGGCGTCGTTGCTGCGTGCGCTGGCAACCTTGTCGGCGGTCGGCAGGATCGCCGCCGTGGGGCCGCGCTTTCACGACATGCGAGAGCACCGTGATGCACCGTTCGTGCGCATCGGCTTTCCGTTCAATCGCAAACTCTGGTGCGGGCGTTCGACGCCGACCATCGCCTGCGACTTCCTGATCAGCTCGGGCATGCTGATTCCGCTGACGGTGCTTGACCAGATCGGCCCGATGGACGCCGGGTTGTTCATCGACAACGTGGATCTGGAATGGAGCTTCCGCGCTCGGGCGAAGGGTTATGCCCTGCACGGCGTGTGCGCAGCGACCATGCAACATCGTCTGGGCGACGCGCGGCGCGCGCTGCCGCTCGGCCTGGGTCAGGTGGTGGTGCACGGGCCGACCCGGCTGTATTACATGATGCGCAACCGCGTGCGTCTGTATCGGATGGCGCATACCCCGCGCGCCTGGACCGCACAGGACCTGCCCCGGCTGCTGGTCAAGCTGCTGCTGTTCGGTGTGCTGATCGGGCCGCGCCGGCGCAACCTGCGCTGGATGCTGCGCGGCATTCATGATGGGCTGCGCGGCTACCAGGGCGAAGGCCCATCAGGGCTGCTGCACAAGCCCTGATCGGCGATCTGCCCCGGCGGCGCGATGCGGGCGCCTACAGATTCTGGTAGTTCGGCCCGGAACCACCTTCCGGCGGAACCCAGGTGATGAGCTCGTACGGATCCTTGATGTCGCAGGTCTTGCAGTGCACGCAATTGGCCGCGTTGATCTGCAGCCGCTTGCCGGCCGCGTCGTCGACGATCTCGTACACGTTGGCCGGGCAGAAGCGCGTGCACGGGTTGTCGTATTCAGTGGTGCACTGATCGATGCAGATGCTGGTATCGGCCACGTGCAGGTGGATCGGCTGATCCTCGTCGTGCTCGGTGGCCGCGAAGTAGACGCCGGCCAGGCGGTCACGCGGGGGCAGCGTGCGCTGCAGGTAGTCGCGCTTCGGCTCTTCCTGCGCGCCGACCTTGTGCAGCATCGACCAGTCGGCCTTGTTCTTCAGTGTCCACGGCGAGAGGCCGGCGGTGGCGGTTTCCCAGGCGGCATTGAGCATGCCGAACCACAGGCCCTTCTTGAAGGCGGGCTTGACGTTGCGCACCTTCTTCAGCTCCTTCATGACATCCGAGCCCCGCAACTTCGCGTCGAAGCCGGCGGCCGTCAGGTCATTCGCGGCGAGGTGCTCGGCGGCCAGCATGCCGCTCCTGATCGCCTGGTGGGTGCCTTTGACCTTGGGCACGTTGAGCAGGCCGGCGGTGTCGCCGATCAGCAGCGCGCCAGGCAT
>JAJXYE010000079.1 GCA_021780735.1 Pseudomonadota bacterium
GGTGCGTACGTAAAACCTGTCGCCGCGCTTGAAGAACGTGCTGGCAACCCCGGCATGGCTGAAACGGCTGTTGTCGAAATTGCCCAGCACGCTGTGCCCGCTGGCGACGGCCATGGCAGCCTGGTGATGCGAGGCCCGCCATTGTGCGAACTGCGCGGCATGACAGGAAGCACAGGCATGGCTGCCCACATATTCCGCGACTCCTGCCGCCGCGACAGCTGGCTTGCTGGCGGCTTCAGGCCCGGCGCTGCGGCCGAGGCACCAGGCGATGTCTGTACTCGCGACAATCACGGCCAGCACAATGACCCAGCGCAGCCACAGAGCGGACTTGCGCGCTGGACGCATCCGGCCAGTGGATTTGCCTGACATCATCAGCGACCCCGTGCCTAGCATGCCTCATGAGGTAGTCGGACTACGCCCGAAGACCTGAATCTTCGAGCGTGTCCGAATGTCGGTGCGGGAGTCAGAGGCATCGAAAGCGACCCCATCGCGAATCCCCACTGCCTGTCAGCCCGCCGAGTTCATTCCACTGGGGGTTGCCATCGTTATCCCTCGCATCGCGCCAACCGGCCTAGCGGGCATCATTGGCTGCGGCCTCGGCCTGCCTCAGCTTCTGCACATCCTGCGGTGTCAGCTTCGGTGGCGCAACGGCAAACGTCAGATTGTCGATCGTGCCGGTGAAGGCGAACGGCACCTGATAGTCCTTGTCGTCCACCGGCGTACCGGTATCCGAGCCGATATCGAAGGATTCATCCCAGGGCAAGGTCAGCGGTACGGTTCGCTTCAGCGTCTGGGTCGAAACCACGTTGCCGTCCACGCTGAACGTGCCGACGCCACCGCGACCCAGGCCGCTGATCTGATTGAACGCCAGCGTCGCGAAGCCAAGCCCGTCATACTTGAAGTCATACACGATCGTATGCTTCCCGGGCGCCAGCGGGGTCTTGTCTTCCCAGCGCAGACGTTGCAGATCCAGCAGGTTCCAGGTGAACACCGGCTTGCTGTCGAGCAGATACATGCCGTAGCCGCCCATGCGCCCGCCATCGGTCACGATCATGCCGCTGGCGCCGCCCTCGGGCACTGTGATCTGCGCGATGATGGTGTAGGAGGTGTTGAGCAGGTTCGGGCCCGTACCACGCGGCAGACCGGTGACCGGCGTACCCGAGTACGTGAACAGGTGACGACCTGTCGTCAGGTTCGGGCGCGGCGTGACCAGGCGCGGTGCCACTGAAGCATCCAGCGGGAACACCTGATACTTTTTGAACTGCTGGAACATCAGCGCGTGCATCTGCCTGACCTTGTCCGGATACCGTGCCGCCAGATCGGTGTCCTGGGTCCAGTCGTGCTTGATGTCGAAAAGTTCGAACGTGTAGCTGTGTGCCGGATCCATGTCGGCGTTGGAAAGCAATTGCCACGGTGGTCGCTTCGGCACCGCGCTCAACATCCAGCCGTCGTGGTACAGGCCCTGCAGGCCAAACATCTCGAAGTACTGGGTTTCGTGCCGCGAAGGAGCATCTGCACCGGTTCTGGAAAAGGTATAGGCCAGGCTCGCGCCATCCATCGGCTTCTGCCTGATACCGTTGACAATCGAAGGCGCCGGGATATGCGCCGACTGCAGGATCGTGGGCACGATGTCGGTGACGTAGGCAAACTGGTGGCGCATGCCGCCGGCGTCCTTGATATGCCCCGGCCACGCGATGGCCATGCCGTTGGCCGTGCCGCCAAAGAACGACGGAATCTGCTTGACCCACTTGAACGGTGTGTCGAACGCCCAGGCCCAACCCACCGCCATGTGGGAATAGGCACGGTCAGAGCCCCAGGCATCGTAGAACTTCATCTGCTGGGCCACCGGAAGCTGGATCCCGTTGAACTGCAACACCTCACTCGGAGTGCCGTTCGGTGAGCCCTCGGCGGAGGCGCCATTGTCACCGCTGATGTAGATGATCAGCGTGTTGTCCAGCTTGCCCTCTCTGGCCACCTCATCCACCACGCGTCCGATTTCATGATCGGTGTAGGCGAGATAGGCTGCATAGGTATCCGCCTGCTTGATGAACAGCTTCTTCTCCAGGGGCGTCAGCGTGTCCCAACGCTTCAGCAGCTTGTCGGGCCAAGGGGTGAGTCTGGCGCTCTGCGGAATCACGCCCAGCCGCTTCTGATTGGCGAAGATGGTCCGGCGCAAATCGTTCCAACCCTTGTCGAACAGGTGCATGGCGCTGATTTTCTGCTCCCAGTAGGGCGTCGGCTGATACGGAGCATGGGTGCCACCGGGCGCGAAATACAGCAGGAACGGCCTGCTCGGATCGATATCGTTCAACTGGGTGAGCCAGTGGATAGCGTCATCGGCTTCGGCTGTCCCCAGGTTCCATCCCGGATGGCCTACGTAGGGGTGGATCGGCGTGGTGTTGCGAAACAGATTGCCCGGCTCCCACTGGCTGGTATCGCCACCTATGAAACCGTAGAAATACTGGAATCCCATCCCGGTGGGCCATTGCTTGAAGGGCCCGAGCTGGCTCGCATCCCAGGACGGCGTGTTGTGATCCTTGCCGAACCATGATGTCGCATAGCCGTTGTCCTGGAGAATCCGGCCAATGGTGGCGGCATTTTCCGGAATCAGACTGTCATAGCCGGGATAGCCGGTGGCACCTTCGGAGATCATGCCGAAGCCCACCGCATGGTGATTGCGGCCGGTTATCAGCGCGGCGCGCGTCGGCGAGCACAGCGACGTCGTGTGAAAATTGTTGTAGCGCAGGCCCATCCTGGCGATCCGATCCAGGGCTGGCGTGGGAATCACGCCGCCGAAGGTGGAAGGCGCACCAAAGCCCACGTCGTCGGTCATGATCAGCAACACGTTGGGCGCGCCCTTGGGTGGCGCGATACGAGCCGGCCAGCAAGGCCGCGATTGCGCGGCGTTCTGCTCGATCTTGCCGCAGAACGGCTGATCGGGTGCCGGCAGCTGGTTGCCCCGGATGGTGACGGTGGCATCGGGCGCACCCAGCGTCCCGCTAACCTGCCGCCCCGGGGTCGAGCTGGCCGGCGGGTCAATCGGATACGCCGAAACGCTCGGGAACGCCAGCGAGGACGCCAGCGCGATAGCCATGGGGATTCCACAGCGCGTGGCAATCCATACGGCTTTCATGGTCTTCGCGTCCATATCGTGTCTCCTGGATGTTGATGGGTCTGACTCAATGGCAAATTGCGGCAAAGGCACCGCGCACAGCTGGCAAAACAACGTGGCCGGTACCGACTGGAGGGGATCGCTTCGATCAGCCGTCCGTGGAACCCGCCTCATGAACCTCACGGGCTTCCGGGCAACCTGAGCGCTCACCACTTTCTTGCGTTGATCTCTTGCAGCAGGTCGATGTCCAGGTCGCGCTCGGCGAGCAACTTCTTCAGCCTGGCGTTCTCCACTTCGAGTTCCCGCAGGCGCCGGGCATCGGCCGCATCCATCGGGCCGAAACGCTCGTGCCAGGCATAGATCGTCGACTCGTCGACAGCGTGCTTCGCGGCCGTCTCCTCAACCGTCGTGCGCCTGGCCTCACGCAGGATGTCGATCATCTGCTGTTCTGTGAATCGGCCCTTCTTCACGGTGGTTGGTGTGGCGTCCACAGGATGGCTGTTGCCGGATCCTTCGTCGCTGAAAAACGGTCTGGACGTGCCTTCCGCAGTTGCGGCGGACACCCATGGCGATGAGAACCGGACTCGCTTTTCGATGGCACTCGACATGGCTTCGCTTCAGGATCTTGCGTGCGACCGGCGCAACAGGAATGCCGACAGTGCCGGCAACAGCAGCAGCGCGGCGAAGGCGTTGATCAGGAACATGAACACCAGCAGCACCCCCATGTCGGCCTGCATCTTCAACGACGAGAACACCCAGGTAC
>JAJXYE010000051.1 GCA_021780735.1 Pseudomonadota bacterium
AGCAGGGCGAACGCCAGCCACCAGCGCACCCGGGCGACGGTGCGGCTCACGACTTCCCCCTCCAGCGCGACAGCAGCTGGGCAAGGTCGGGCACCGCCGGCAGCGCGGCCGGATCGTCCTCCATCGGTGCCTCGCCCTCGTAAACGTGCAGGGTGCGCATGCCGCCGGGGCCCACGCCGATCAGCAGGCACTTGCCGTCGGCCTCGATCAGCAGCACGCGGTCGCGCGCGCCCAGCGCCATCGCCTCCACGCAACGGATGCGTCGCCCGCCCGGGCGGTTGCGCGCCTGCAGGCGTCGGCTCATCCAGCCCGCCACGAAGATCAGCGCCACCACTGCCACCAGGCTGAACAGCACGCGCAACAACTCGCCACCGACGTTGATGTCGGCCGCTGGAGCCGCGGCAGGCAGCACGGCCGCGAGCCGAGTCCCGGCTCCTGCCCTGCCCGCCCCATCCATCTGCCAGAACCGGATCATGGCCTCACCTCAGCTTGCGCACGCGCTCGGCCGGGCTGATCACGTCGGTCAGGCGGATGCCGAACTTCTCGTTGATCACCACTACCTCGCCATGCGCGACCAGGGTGCCGTTGACGAACACGTCCAGCGGCTCGCCGGCGGCACGATCCAGTTCCACCACCGAACCCTGGTTCAGCTGCAGCAGGTTGCGGATGCTGATGCGGGTGCGGCCGACCTCCATCGCCAGGGTCACCGGCACGTCGAGGATCATGTCGAGGTTGACTTCGCCGGTGCCGGCAGCCGCGCCGCCGCGCAGCGAATCGAATTCGACGCGTTCGCTGGCGTTCTCGGCCATCGCTTCAGTGGACTGGTTCATGCGTTTTCTTCTCGGCTGAGCGGGTCGACGGCGGTGCGCAGCTCGCGCCGGCCGACCTGGGTATGGAAACGGATCGCATTGCGGCCGTTGGCCTGGCCGTAACGGGCGCGGAACAGCGGCACGTCCTCGGCGTACACGGTGGACAGTTCGGGCAACTGGATCGGCAGGACGTCGCCGGGGCGAAGCCGCAGGAAGTCGCCCAGGGTGATCTCGATGTCGAGCAGTTCCGTGCTGAGCGGCACTTCGGCATCGAGCACTTCCTCGCGCAGCATCTCGGCCCAGCGGTCGTCGCGATCGACGCGGTCGCTTTGCACACCCGCATCGAGCAGGGTTCGGATCGGCTCGACCATCGCGTACGGCATGGTGAGGTGGATCTCGCCGCCGCCGCCGTCGAGTTCGATGTGGAAGCGCGAGACCACCACCGTCTCGGTGGGGCTGACGATGTTGGCGAACTGCGGGTTGATCTCCGAGCTCTGGTACTCGAAGTTCAGCCCCAGCACCGGCGCCCACGCCTCCGCCATCGCGGTGAACAGTTCGGCCAGCAGGATCTGGATCACGCGGTTTTCGGTGGCGGTGAAGTCGCGGCCCTCGATGCGCGCGTGGAAGCGGCCATCGCCGCCGAAGAAGTTGTCGATCACGCTGAACACCAGGCGTGGTTCGAATACCACCAGCGCGGTACCGCGCAGCGGCTTGATCTTCACCAGGTTCAGGTTGGTGGGCACCACCAGCCCGTGCACGTACTCGGCGAACTTCACCATCTTCACGCCCAGCACCGAAACCTCGCAGGTCTTGCGCAGCACGCTGAACAGGCCGGTGCGGAAATAGCGCGCGAAGCGGTCGTTGACCATCTCCAGCGTCGGCAGGCGACCGCGCACGATCCGATCCTGCTGGGTGAAGTCGTAGGACAACACCGCATCGCGCGGCAGCGGCTGGTCGCTGCCGGTTTCCACCGCGCCGTCGGTCACGCCGTCGAGCAGCGCGTCGATTTCGTCCTGGGAAAGCAGGTCGCTCATGCGCGCGATGCCTCCGTCACTGCATCACGAAGCTGGTGAAATACAAGGCTTCGATGTCGGACTGCCCGTTGGTGTGCGCCTTGACGATCTTGCGCACGGTCGCCAGCGCCTTGTCCTGCAGGTTGCGGCGGCCAGCAGCAGTGACGATCACCGTGTAATCCTGGTTGCTGAACAGCGACACCAGGGCGTCGCGGATTTCCGGGTCGGCATCCTTGGCCGCGCTGATGGCTTTGGGATCGTGCGACATCAACGTCACCGACACCTGCAGGTAGCGCAACGAATCGCCGTCCTTGAAGTTCACCACGAAGGGCGGATCCAGCGGCAGGTAGAGGTCCGCCTTGGACAGCTCGCCCCGAGCCTGTCCCCCCGGATGCCCCGCCAGTCGGGTCTTCAAGAAGTAGCCGCCGCCGGCCAGCGCCAGCACCGCTACTACGCCGATGATCATCATCGGCTTGCGCGACTTGGCCGCCGGTGCCGCCGCTTTCCCTTCGTCTGCCATGAAACCCTCGATCTATCGTGTGGATGCTGCGTTGGATGCAATCCATGTGCCAAAGGAAAGCCGCGTCCCGGATGCGGCTTTTGTGCTGTCTGGCTTCTACTTTGTGGAATGGCGTGCATGCGTTCTTGCCGCGATTCGCTGGCAGACGGCACTTTCTTGACGCGCGCCGGAAGCACGTCGCGTCGCCATCGCGACACCCGCCCATGTAAGCGGAAGCGTGATGAAGCTGGCGTCTGTGCGACGCGGCCGCCGCGGACTCAGGCGAACGCGTCGAGCAAGCCGATGCGGCTGGTGGCTGTACCCATCGAGGCAACGCCCTGGGCGTTGCCGCCCTCGTCGGCGGCCGCCGACGCATCGCCATCGCTGCGCGCGTGGCCATGGCCGTGGCCCTGTTGCTGCCCGACTTCGGCATGGCCGAGCGCGAGACCATGCTGCGACAGCATGTGGTCGAGTTGCGGCAGGCTTTGCTGCACGGCGGTGACGGCAGCCGGATGCTGCGCGCTGAACACCACGTCCACGCGACCGTGGCTCACGCTGAGTTTCACGTCGAGCGCACCAAGGTCTTCCGGATGCAGGCGGACTTTCGCCTGCTGCACGCCCTGCTGGGCAAGCCATACCACCTGCTGGCCGAGCTCGCCGGCAAAACCGGCACTGCCCGGCGCCGACGACAACTGCAAGGCTGGCGCGACCGGCGCCGGCGTCCTCGGCGTGGCGGCCGGCACCGGCGAGGTGGCCAGTGCCAGCGCATCCAGTGCGTGATCCTTGTGCGCCCCGGCGCTGGCCGCCGTCGGCATGCCGGCGGCGCTGCCCAACGCATTGGCGAGGCCGGCCACGGACGCACCGACCATGGCGTTGCCTGCCTGGCCATCCTGTGCGTTGGCTTGCAGCAGGACACCGGTCGCCTTGCCACGACCCGATGCCGCGCCATCCGCAGAAACCTTGCCGCCATCCGCTTCGGCAGCCGCCGCTCCCGTGGCGGCTCCGCTGATCTGGCCCAGCATGGCGAGCATGGTGCCCGCCAGCGAGGCAACAGCCTGGCTGTCCGGCTCAGCGGCTTTCGTCGCGACCGCCTTGGCGGCCGTCGCAGCGCCCGCCCCGGCAGCGGCGGAGGCGGCCTGCGCCGTGGCAAGGGCGCTGTCGATCAAGGTGGCATCCGCCTGCGCGGGCGAGGCCGATGGGGCGCCGGTCGCAGCGGCGCTGTTTGCAGCCGGTGCGGCGGCGGCAGAGGCAAGCGTGGACATGTTCGGCTCCTGCGCGGGTTTGCCGTTGGCATCGGCGGCAGCTGCAGCGCCTTGCGCATCCGCGGTGGGCCGGGTTGCGTCCGATGCGCTTGGCGGGTTTGACGATGGCGTCGTGTCGGCGGCTTGCGCATTGCGCGCCGCCTGCAGGTGCTGGTCGAACGGGCTGGGCGAAGCATCGTCGCCCGGCGTGCTGGCCGGCACGCCGGGTGCGCTGGGAGCCATCGGCAGAGGGGGAAGTGCGGCAGGTGCGGGCATGGCAGGAA
>JAJXYE010000361.1 GCA_021780735.1 Pseudomonadota bacterium
CTGAAGAGTGACGGCAAGCACCGCGTGAGCCTGGACAAGGTCATCCGGACCATGCGCGACACCGGTCGCGACATGAAAGACAAGTACAAGGAAACATCGCGCGGCGGTTTGGCGGTCAACGTCATCGAGTGCTGATGCGGGTCGCGGAGCTTGCGCTGACGCGACATCGAACAGCACGCCCGGGGACTCAACCAGGCCAACGCCAATCTGGCCGCCCGCTACGGCGGCGACGGCAAGCTGATGCGCGTGCACGAGGCCTGCTGGATTCGCACCGCCTGGGCGAAACCAGACCCGCCTGCACGCTGCGCTGGTCGGCATCAAGCGCGACATGGACGGCGCAGTGCTGGGCAACCGCGAACTGCTGGGCAACCCGGCGTTTTTCGAACGCAGCGTGATGCCCATCGTGATGCGCCACTTCCAGGACAAGCCGCCCGAGCCGGATGCCGATACCCGCCGCCTGATCCAGCGGCTGCTGGTGGGCGAATACCTGGGCGAATCCCAAGGGCGCCTGCCGTTCGACCGGGGATGAGCCGCTGTTTCTGGTGGCCCGGCGTCGACCGTGCTAGGGTTGCATCGCAAATGCTATGCAAGAGGATGCCGTCATGAAAACCGCCACCTTGCCGCCTCTGCGTGTCGCTCCCGAGCTGCGCCAGGCGGCCGAGGCAGTGCTCCGCGAGGGCGAGAGCCTGTCCAGCTTCATGGAGCAGTCGCTGCGTGACGAAGTCAATCGTCGCCGCCTGCAGGCCGAGTTCATCGCCCGCGGCCTGGCTTCGCGGGAAGAGGCCAAGCGCACCGGCGTGTACTACGACGCCGATACCGTCCACGCCGAGCTGCGCGAGATGCTGGCCGAGGCCGAGGCAAAAGCGAAGACCAAGGCGTGAACTGGCAAGTCCGCTATACACCGGCGGCGCGCCACGACCTGAAACGGCTGTACGGCTTTCTGCTGGAGCAGGACGCCGGCGCGGCGCGACGCGCGCTGGCGTCCATCGTCAAAGGCGTCGACTTGCTGCGACAGTTTCCTTTCACCTGCCGCAAGGTCGACCCGGACAACCCCTTGTTGCGCGAGCTTCTGGTGTCGTTCGGCAACTCGGGCTATGTCCTGCAATACGAGATAGAAGGCGAGCACATCGTCACCATCCTCGCCGTTCGCCACCAGCGCGAAGACGATTACTACTGAACCGAACCACCGACATTCCCAAGATCCGATGAACCCACCCAGCTACCAGCAACAGACCCGCTTCGTCATGCACTGAACCCAGTCTGCGAATGGAACCTCTCACAGTCACAAGCGGGTCAATCCACAGGCGATGATGAGCTTCCAGATTCCTAATTGCCCGCGTATCTCGGAGAAGTTTGGCGAACTGGCAGCTCCGTTGCTTGCGAAAGAGGTGAGAAATGCCGCCGAGAACCGCGAACTGATGAGCCTCTGAGACTGGCTGCTCCCCCTGCTGATGAACGGCCAGGTGCGCGTGGCATGACCGTGCTGCGCTGCACCGCCAAGCTGCTCAAGCGGCTGAAACAGCCGGCCAAGCCGGCGGAACCCATGCCCGAGGCGAACCCGCTGGGCGAGTGGTATGCGGACATCGACGTCTGGCGCCGGCAGCCCTTTGTGGTGCTGCTCAACGCCGCCACCGGCGCGCTGCTGGTGCTGCCGGGCAACGCGGCGAACCTGCGCGTGCTGCACGAACGCGCGCTGCTGCAGTTTGCCGCCATCGCCGAACACCACGGCCTGCGCGGTGCGGGCGTGGATGCCGAGCTACACGGCTTCGACGCCGGCTTCGCTTACGCCGCCACCCGCGACCGCAGCCTGGTTTCCTCGCTCAACCAGCGCAAGTTCGAGCTGTGGATGATGCTGGAACACAGCGACCGCTCCCTGTCCGAAGCCGCCGCGCGCGACTGGGATGGCCTGTTCAAGCACCCCGCGCTGGGCCGCAACACGCGCCACAATATGGAATACCACCGCCCGCTCGACCTGCTGCGCCAGCGCCTGCTGCCGGCCGCGCAGATACTTCCCTTCGATCGCGCGTCCTGAGCGACAAGCCCAAGGAATGCCCACCAGGGCGCCATGACCGCCGGCAGGTGACAGCCGCGGCCCGATTCTGCAACCATCGACCCCTTTCGGGGACGCGCAGCCGCGCGCTTCAGGAGTTTCCATGTCTTCCAGCAGCTCGATCCGCCGCGACGTCGGCCCGTTCGCTTTGATGCTCACCGGCCTGGGCTCGATCATCGGTTCCGGCTGGCTGTTCGGCGCCTGGCGCGCGGCGCAGATCGCTGGTCCCGGCGCGATCTGGGCGTGGGTGATCGGCGCGGTGATCATCCTCTTCATCGCGCTGACCTATGCCGAGCTGGGCGCGATGTTCCCCGAATCCGGCGGCATGGTGCGCTACGGCCACTACTCGCACGGATCGCTGGTCGGCTTCATCGCGGCCTGGGCCAACTGGATCGCGATCGTCTCGGTGATCTCGGTGGAGGCGGAGGCCTCGGCGCAATACATGTCCTCGTGGAAGTGGGCGTGGGCGAAAAGCCTTTACCACCAGGCCCCCGGCGGACACGGCGAACTGAGCGCGGTCGGCCTCACCATCGCCGCGGTGCTGGTGGTCGGCTACTTCCTGCTGAATTTCTGGAGCGTGAAACTGTTCGCGCGCTCGAACACCGCGATCACGCTGTTCAAGCTGGTGATCCCCGCGCTTACCGCGCTGCTGTTGATCGCCAGCGGCTTTCACCCCGCGAACTTCCACGTGGGTGTCCACGGCGGCCCCCATGCCATCAACTTCGCCTCGGTGCTCACGGCGGTGGCGATCGCCGGCATCGTGTTCAGCTTCAACGGTTTCCAGAGCCCGGTGAATCTTGCTGGCGAGGCGCACAACCCGGGCAAGAGCATCCCGTTTGCGATCGTCTGCTCGATCGTGCTGGCTACGGCGATCTATGTGCTGCTGCAGGTGGCCTTCATCGGCGCGGTGCCGCAGCAGATGCTGGCCAAGGCCGGCTGGCACGGCATCAACTTCAGCTCGCCGTTCGCCGACCTGGCCATCATCCTCGGCCTGCAGTGGCTGGCCACGCTGCTGTTCGTCGACGCGGTGATCAGCCCCAGCGGTACCGGCATGACCTATACCGCCACCACCGCACGCATGCTCTACGGCATGGAGCGCAACGGTACGCTGCCGCGCATCCTCGGCCACGTCCACCCGAAGTGGGGCGTGCCGCGCCCGGCGATGTGGGTGAACCTCGCGGTGTCCTTCCTGTTCCTGTTCTTCTTCCGCGGCTGGGGCACGCTGGCGGCGGTGATTTCGGTGGCCACGATCATCTCCTACCTCACCGGCCCGGTCAGCGTGATGACGCTGCGCCGCACCGCGCCCGGCCTGCACCGCCCGCTGCGCCTGGCCGGCCTGCCGGTACTCGCCGGCATCGCCTTTGTGATGTCCACCGAACTGCTGTACTGGGCCAAGTGGCCGCTGACCGGCGAGATCATCCTCTTGATGGTCGTGGCGTTGCCGATCTACTTCTACTATCAGGCGAAGCGCGGCTGGCACGATTTCGGCCGCCAGCTGAAGGGCGCCTGGTGGCTGATCGCTTACCTGCCCACCATCGCCCTCGTTTCCTGGGCCGGCAGCACCACCTTCGGCGGTCAGGGCTACCTTCCGTACGGCTGGGACCTGGCGGTGGTGGCGCTGATCGGCCTGGTGTTCTACGTGTGGGGCGTGAAGTCGGGCTGGCGCACGCCGTCGGTGGAAGATGCCGAACGCGAGGCGGCTGCACAGCCGCACGCATAGTCAACGGCGCGCGGGCAGGCACGCCGC
>JAJXYE010000251.1 GCA_021780735.1 Pseudomonadota bacterium
CGATCTTGGAGCAAGCTCGGCGCCGGTTTCCCGACCGTGCCGGTGGTCGACGTGAAGTTCGTGCAGGGTGATCTGGTGCTGGCCACGCATGGCCGCGGCATCTTCGTGTTCGACCACTTCGCGCCGCTGGCCGAGTACAGCGATGCGATCGCGAAGCAGGATCTGCACCTGTTCACCCCGCGTGCCGGCATCGAGTTCGTGCGCTGGTCGCGCGGCGAGGGCGCCGAGCCGCTGTACACCGTGCCCAACGCACCCGACGGTGTGGTGATCGACTACAGCGTGCCCAAGGCGATCAAGGCGGCCAAGAAGGACAAGCACGGCGCGGTTACGCTGACCGTGCGCAACAGTGCCGGGCAAGTCATCGCCACGCGCTATACCAATGCCAAGGCCGGCGTGAACCGCTATGTCTGGAACATGCAGTACGACGGCGCCACCCGGCTGGACTTCGACAAGCCACAGAGCGACGACCAGGACAAGGACAAGGACGGCAACAACAGCCACGGTCCGATGGTGCTGCCCGGTACCTACCAGGTGACTGTCAGCGCCGACGGTCACAGCGCCAGCGAAAGCGTGGTGGTCAAGGCCGACCCCAACCAGAAGCCGGCGCCGCAGGCCGGGCAGGCGATCCTGCAGCACGCACTGGCCGCCCGCAACGAACTCAGCGTGATCAACGACATGCTCAACCGGGTAACCGCCATGCGCGCCACCCTGAAGCAGTTCGAGGACAAGGCGGGCAATGATGCCCGCTACGCCGATGCGCTGAAGCAGGCGAAGAAGCTCGACGGCGAACTGGGCAGCTTCCGCGACAGCATCTACGCACCCGGCGTGCAGCACGACGTGGTCGAGGACGACCTCAAGCAACTGACCGATCTGCAAGGCAGCCTGCAGGCGCTCGGTGGCTACGGCTTCTCCGGCCTGCAGGGACAGATGCCCACGCCGGCCCTGCTGGAGATGGCGCAGCAACTGGACGGCAAGGTCGCGGCCAAGGTCAGCCAGTTCAACGCCCTGCTCGCCGGCGATGTGGCCAGCTACAACCACGCCGCCTATGCGGCTGGCGCACCGACGCTGATGACGGGCGAGCCGGCGAGGATTGCTGCGGTCACACCATAAGCCGGTCAAGGTGGAAGCGGATCGGTTGGCGACGGCACGCCTCCCACAATCGATCCAGGCAGAAGACCTCTCCCGCGAGCGGGAGAGGTCTTGCCGGTTGCAGACAGCGGTTTCGACCCGTGCTGCATAGACGAATCGGCAACCTGCTTCCCGGCCGACCTGCCGAATGCGCGCGGCTGGAGTAGGCTTGAGCGTCGCCCCTCTGGGAGACGTGAACCATGTCCCATCGCATCCGCAATCTTCTGCTGCCGCTGCTGCTGGCCAGTGCGCCACTGCTGCCCGGGCTGGCCCTCGCCGCCACGGCACCCGCTGCCGGCAACAGCATCCCCATGCAGCTGCAGCATGCCGTCGATGGCCGCTGGCGCTCCCCGGCCCACAAGGCGCGCGACCGTTATCGCCACCCACTCCAGACCCTGCAGTTTTTCGGCATCAAGCCGGACATGACAGTGATCGAACTGGATCCGGGCGGTGGCTGGTACAGCGAGATCCTGGCGCCGTTCCTGTACCACCACGGCCACCTGATCGAGGCCGGCTCGCCCAGGTTCGCCGACAAGGTGAAGGCCAACCCGGCCCTGTTTGGCCACGTCGAGAAGGTCATCCCGTTCACGCCGCCACTGCAGCTCGACCTCGGCCCAGCGAATTCCGCCGACATGGTGCTGACCTTCCGCAACACCCACGACTGGCTCAACCGCAGCCCCGACGCACTGGCCGCCGCGTTCAAGTCGGTGTTCGACGTGCTCAAGCCAGGCGGCGTCTTCGGCGTGGTCGAGCACCGTGCCAAGCCGTTCGCCGACCCGGTGGAAAGCGCCAGGCTCCTGCACCGCATTCCCGAGGATTACCTGCTTGCGCTGGCACTGAAAACCGGCTTCCGCCTCGGCGGCATCTCCGAGATCAACGCCAACCCGAAGGACCCCGAAGACATCAACGTGCACCGCCTGCCACCGGATCTGGCCGGGCCCGAGAGCGAACACGCCAGACTAAAGGCAGTGGGCGAGTCGGACCGGATGACGCTGCGCTTCGTGAAGCCCTAGGAGTGTGGGCGGTAGAAACTCTGGATAGCGAGATTGGGCTATCGCCATGGGACGCGTCTATCGGAGGGTGCGCATAGTTATTCTATGCAAGCCCGAAGAGAGGCGTGGCCTATGGATGAGAGCACCATCGCAGCCCAAAGTTTTCTGCCGCCCACGCTCCTGGTCACAGGCGCAACCAGCAGCCGGGCCTGCACGCGTGCCGGCGCTCAGCCATCCACGCGATGAAGCGGCCCCAGCGCCACCGATGCGCCGCCACCCACCTGGAAGTTTTTGCCGAAGGCGTGAAACTGGAACAACTCCCCACCCGGCAGCTTCAACGGATACTCGTTCTCGTTGTAGCGCCAGACGCCGGCGGCAGTGAATGTGACCACGGCGTAGGAAACACCGGCCACACCGATCCCGGCCCCGGCACTGCTGACCCGCACCAGGCAGTCCTCGATTTCCTCCCATGTGACCGGCAGCCTGGACTTCACTGCAGTGAAGTCGGGCTTGGCATACTGCCAGCCCGTCACCAACTGCTGAATGATGCGCCACACCATCTTGAATCCGGAAAGGCTCAGCGAGGCTCCGGCACCAAGCACTGGTTGCAGATAGCCGCGGGTCTCGTTCAACCGCGGATTGCGGATGTAGAAGATGTTGAAGCCACCGCCAAAGACTTCGGCCACGAACACGCCGCCGGGCGAAGCCACTTCCCACTCGGTATAGCGCGCGCCTCCTGGCAAAGGCTGGCGCCGGTGGTGATACGGCTTGATGTTCGGTGGCGGCGGCGTGGGCTCGTCATCGCCGATGAAGATGTGCACCTCCACCGCGCGCCAGATGGCCGAATCGTCGGACGCCTCATACCAGTCCGCGTTATCGCCCATCGCCCGGAACGTCTCGACCCGATCGCCGGCCTGGCCATCGATCGCCTCGAGAAACTTCAGCACCTGATCGATACGCATGTAGGACAGCTGCAAATTCTGCGCGACATCACCTAACCGCGACGCATAGCCGACCAGGCGTATCCGGTACATCGAGTTCCTGCGCGCCTGCTCGATCTGCTGGCGCAGCCAGGTCTTGTGCTGCTCCTCGAGCAGCGCACTGCCCGTATCGAAATCGATCAGGCGCGCCTTCAGATAGGCATTGCTGGAAAGCTGTGCCTCGACCACCTGTTTGGCGACTGGCGGAGTCTTTCTTGCCATGACCGCACCCGACTATCAGCCTGCGATGTCGCAAGAACGAGGGAGAACTGCGACCATCGACCGATAACCAACGCAATCCGGGCGCGCTGCGACGGGTCCGGCAGGCAAAAAACTACTCCGACGCAAAGCGTTCCGCCACTGCCGGATGGGCGATTTCCGCGCATCCACTAGCGGCGCCGACTGCAGCAATATTCCGTCCAGGCAGACCCCAGGGCCGGTGGCTTGCGACGCAGCCACCAGCCGGCGCGCAAGGCCACCATGACTTTCGACCCATAAGCGCCGCCCATGGAAGCGCCCTACACTGGGTTCCTTGACCTGACCCACACCACAGGAAGCTCCCCATGCACCTGCGCCGTGTCCTCGCCGTGCTCGCCCTCGGCCTTGCCACCACCCTCGCCGCCCACGCCACGGTCGATCCCTCGCTCTATCAGGGCTTGAGCTGGCGCTTGATCGGGCCGTTCCGCGGCGGTCGCGTGCTGACCGTGGCGGGCATTCCCGGCGACAGCCGGCATTTCTATTTCGGCGCGGTCGATGGCGGAGTGTGGTCGACGGCGGACGCCGGGCGCACCTGGCAGCCGATCTTCGACAGCGAGAAGGTCGGCTCGATCGGTGCGCTGGCGCTGGCACCGTCGGATCCGAAAACCATCTACGTGGGCAGCGGCGAAGCCGACATGCGCTCGGACATCGCCCATGGCAACGGCATGTACAAGAGCACCGACGCCGGTGCGCACTGGAAGCACATCGGGCTGGAGGACACGCGGCAGATCGCCAGCGTGCTGGTCGATCCGCGCAATCCGAACGTGGTGTTCGTGGCCGCGCTGGGCCATGCCTACGGGCCGAACGCCGAGCGCGGCGTGTTCCGCTCCACCGATGGCGGTGCACACTGGAGCAAGGTGCTGTTCAAGGACAACGACACCGGCGCGATCGACCTGGCGTTCAAGCCCGGCGACCCGGACACCATCTACGCCGCGCTGTGGCAGACCCGTCGCCCGCCGTGGAGCGTGTATCCGCCCTCGAACGGGCCTGGCAGCGGCCTGTACGTCTCGCACGACGGCGGCAGCCACTGGAGCCAAGTACAGGGCGCGGGCTTTCCCGCGCATCCGGGCCGCATCGGCATCGCGGTGGCGCCGAGCCAGCCGAACCGGGTCTATGCACTGGTTGACGCCGCCGGCGGCGAAGGCGGCCTGTACCGCTCCGACGATGGCGGCACGCACTGGCAGCATGTCACCACGGACCAGCGCATCTGGCAGCGTGGCTGGTATTTCTGCCGGCTCACGGTGGATCCGAAAAACGCCGACCGCGTCTACGTGATGAACACCATCGTGTTGCGCTCGGACGACGGCGGCAAACAGTTCATCGCGCTGAAGGGCGATCCCACTGGCGACGACTTCCACCAGATGTGGATCGATCCGACCAATCCTGACCGGCAGATCCTCGGCATCGACCAGGGCACCCTGATCACCCTCAACGGCGGCAAGACCTGGTCGAGCTGGCTGAACCAGCCGACGGCGCAGATGTACCACGTGAGCACCGACAACCAGTTCCCGTACTGGGTCTACGGCGCACAGCAGGATTCCGGCGCGGTGGCACTGCCCAGCCGTGGGCAGAGCTACGACGGCATCACCATGGAGCAGTTCCACGAGGTTACCGCCGGCGGCGAGAGTGGCATGATCGTGCCCGATCCGGACGACCACGACATCGTCTACGGCGACAAGGTCGACAAGCTGGACACACGCACCAACCAGACCCGCAACATCGACCCCACCCTGGCCTACCCGGCGGCGCATTATCGCGGTGCGTGGACGTTGCCGCTGACGTTCTCCAAACGCGGCAGCAAGACTCTGTACTTCGCCAACCAGCGGCTGTTCCGCACCACCGATGGTGGTGATCACTGGGCGCCGATCAGCCCCGACCTGACCCGCGAGGATGCCGGCACACCGGCCACGCTCGACCCGGCCACGGCGGCCGACGACAACCACGTGAGCAAGCGCCGCGGGGTGATCTACAGCATCGCGCCCTCGCCACTCAATGCGCAGGCACTGTGGGTCGGTACCGACGATGGCCTGGTCTGGCGTACGGACGACAGTGGCGCGCACTGGCGCCAGGTCACGCCGAAGGCGCTGACGCCGTGGTCGAAGGTCGCCGGCATCGAGCTGTCGCCGTTCGACGCCAACGTGGCGTATCTGGCGATCGATCGCCACCGGCTCGACGACGACACGCCGTACATCTACCGCACCAGCGATGGCGGCAGCAGCTGGCAGCGCATCGACAGCGGCATTCCGCGCGACAGCTTCGTCAACGTGGTGCGCGCCGATCCACAGCGCCAGGGCCTGCTCTACGCCGGCACCGAGAAGGGCATGTATGTGTCGTTCAACGATGGCGCGCAGTGGCAGTCGCTGCAGCAGAACCTGCCGATGACCTCGGTGCGCGACATCGCCATCCATGGAGACGACCTGGTGCTCGCTACCCACGGCCGCGGCTTCTGGATCATGGACGACGCCAGCGCACTGCGCCAGGTCGGCGGCGTGCGTGCCGATGCCGTCACCCTGTTCAAGCCGGCCGAGGCGATCCGCGTGCGCCCGGCCAGTTTCACCGGCACGCCGCTGCCGAAGGACGAGCCGACGGCGGCCAATCCGCCCGGTGGTGCGCTCATCGATTACGCCTTGCCGAAGTCGGTGAAGGGGCCGGTGACGCTGGACGTGCTCGATGCGCAGGGCCACACCGTGCGCAGCTTCAGCAGCAACGACAAGGCGCCGATGCTGGATCCGGCCAAACTTGCCTTTGCGCCGGAATGGGTGCCGCAGCCGCTGCGCCTGGTGACCGCCGCCGGCATGCATCGCTTCGCGTGGGATCTGCACTACAGCGCGCCGGCCGGGGTCACCTCCGAGCGCGGCGCAGCGGAAGGCGCCTGGGCGCCGCCGGGATCCTACAGCGTGGTGCTGCACGTCAATGGCAAGAGCTACCGCCAACCGCTGCAGCTGCTGCCTGATCCCCGGGTGAAGGTGTCGGTTGCCGCCATGCAGCGTGAGTTCGCGCTGACGCGCAAGGTGCAGCAGGCCCAGACCCGCGCCGCCGCCGCGAGCGTCGAGGCGGACAAATTGCTGAAGACGCTGGACAGCAGGCTGGCCCAGACCAGTGGTGCGCTGCACGCGCAAATGGCGGCACTGATGAGCTCGGCACAGAATCTGTCCGGTGTCGAACTGCACCCGGATCCGCGCAACACCATGGGCAGCCCGCCGAAGAACACGGACAGCCTGCGCGCACTGTCGATGAACCTGGCCAAGCTCGCCCAGGCCGTCGATGGCGCCGACGCCGATCCCAGTGCGGATGCACAAGCTTCCTGGGCCACCTTGTCGCAGACGCTGGACACCACTCTGAAGGCCTGGACCGAGCTGAAGCAGACCGGGCTGACCGCGCTCAACAGCAAGCTCAAGGCGAGTGGCGCCAAACCGGTGGCGCTGTAATCGAGAAACCCCGCCGGCGCTTGCCCGCGGGGCGCGACGGACTCACCGCCCGCTTCATCCCGCCGACTCGATGTCGGCGGGTATGTTGAGATCAATCCAGCGCATGACAAATGCCTCGAGCGACTGCCGTGGCGGCACCTCGATCGCTGCTTCCCTGACCAGGGCAGCGGCTGCCTGCACGAAGCGCTGTCGCGCCACGCTGGCGGCTTGCCGCGCTGCTGCCTGCTGCTGTCGCAGCCGCACCGCCGACGGCGATGGCTGCCCGGGTCTGGCGAACTTCTGATAACGGCGCAGCTCATCCGCCACCTGTTCCGTATGGAACGACGCCTGCAGCACCTCGCGCCGCGTCCTCAACAACTGGATCAGCAGCGCGGGATGTTCGCCAGCATCCGCCGCCAGCGGCAGGCGGGCCAGCGCCGGCGGCAGCGGCGTACCCGTACCCCCACTGCCAGAGCGTTCCAGCGACGCGAGGAAACCCTGCTGGGGAAATGCCTTGTGCGTGGCCATGCCGAACCCGATGCGATGAAGCATCGACGATACGTGGTTCCGGGTGGGGTCGCCATGGCGCCGACGATTGCCTTGCGCCATTGGCACCGGTGAGCGTTCAAGCTCACAATTTCCTGAAGCATGAAATGTGCCCCTTGATGGATGGAAAGAGCGTGGATTCATGGAATCCTGAGCCTTGTCACATTCCCGTGCGGCGAAATCCACCATCGTGTGCGGCACAACTCGTTTCACCAGCAATGCATACAGGGGGGCCTGATGATTGAGCTGGAAATTCAAGCACTGTCCGAGCGGCGTGATGGCCTGCTGATCGAGGTCGGCCGGCTCGTCGTCGCCAACGGATTCACCTTGCAGCGGCAGCGCCTGACCCAGGATGCCCACGGCATCCTGCTGACCATGGTGGTGCGCGGTTCGCCACGCAAGCAACGTGCGCTGGCGGCGGCGCTGGACGCCTATGAGCGAATCATCAGCTTCGAGATATCGGACTTTGTCGAGGGCGATCCGAAGCCGCACTTCGCGGCATCACGTGCCATGCCGACCTACACCCCGGATCCCGCACCGCCACCTCCTGCGGCCACTGCCGCTGCGACTGCAGCACCCGCGGCGGATGTTGCCGTGCAAACCATCGCCGCACCGATCGCTTCAGCGACCCCGCACGCTGTGCCGGAGCTGCAGCTTCCGCCCGAGCCGGCGGTGCTGCACCCACCGGAGCCTGAGGCCGCGCCGGAGCCGGAGCCGGATTTCGAATTTTTGCTGGCAACACCTTCGCGCGAACCGCCCCCGCCACCACCCGCACCCGAGCCATTCGTCGAACTGGTTCCGCTCGATGCCGATGAGGCAGCCGTGGAAAAGGTGCTGTCGCGACTGGCCACCGAATTTCCGCAGATCGTGCCGCGCCTGCTTGCCCTGGACCAATCCGTGGCGGAGGCCGCACGTGAGTCGTCGCTGGCCCTGGCCGGTCAACGTATCGGCGCATGGGTGTTCAACCGCGACTGTGCTGCTGTCGCGCAGCTTGATCTGCAGCAGGCGATCGAACGTGTCGCCCTGCCCGCCCTGAGCGCGCTGGTCGAGGTCGAGCACAAGGGCGACCAGTTGCACATCCACGACAGCCCGCTTTGCACGCAGCAGGGCCATTCCGGCTGCAGCTTCTTCAGTGGCTATCTGGAAGGGTTGCTCGGGCCCGCCCTGCACTCGCAAAGCCTTTCGATTTTCGCCGTGTGCTGCCGCAGTTACGGTGCGGATGCTTGCGTGCTGGCGCTTTCGGACTGAGCCGCTGGCAGCATGGCGTCCTGCAAGAACCATCCGCACGCCTGCCATGGCCTCGGGGCGAAGTCGCGAGCATGGAGCTGACATGCTCGCTGGAGCTTTTCCGCATGCGGGGAACGCGGTGACGTGGTTTTCAGATCAGGACGCGCCCAGGTGTGGCACCGGCCCCGAACGCGACAGCGATCCGCGGGACGCCATCCTGGCAACGAGGGTGTTGAATTGGCGCCGTTCGGAAGCACTGAGGTGCTGGGCAACGAGCAGGTGACGGTGTTTCAGCGGATTGATGCGCCGACCGTGCTTCCACACCTCGTAATACAGATGCGGTCCGGTCGACAGGCCACTGGTGCCGACGTAACCGATGATCTGCCCGCGATGGACGTGGCTGCCGACCCGCACCGTGCGGGCGAACGCGCGCAGGTGGCCGTAACGGGTAACCAATCCATGCCGATGCCGGATCTCCACCATGCGCCCGTAGTTTCCATGCCAGCCGGACACCTCGACCACACCGGCCATCGTTGCCCGGATCGGCGTTCCCGGCGGCGCGGCATAGTCGATGCCGTGATGGAACTCGTTGCCACCCAGCACCGGCTGGATCCGCCAGCCCCAGCCCGATGAGATGCGCGCGCGCCGAAGCGGCAACAGCGGCGTCAGCACGCGGTAACTGCGCCCGTGCGAGCCCACGATGAAATCGTGGCCGTCCTGATCGACGTACGGGTACACGCGCCGACGATGACCGTGGTCGTCCACCTCGACGTAGGCCAGCCGCAGATGCCGACCATGGGCAGCCGTGTCGCTGGCCAGCATGGCCACGCTGCAATGACTGCCCTTGCTCAGGTGGTCGCGTAGATGCCAATGACGGCGGGCGAAATCGGCCACGGCCGCGACCAGCGGATGACGTCCAAGCCGACGTTCCAGCGTGCGGTCGAGCGAACGTCCGGGCGGTACCGGGATGACCAGCAGGCTCGCCCCCGACAAGGTGCGCCGGGCCACGTTGGTGCCGTGGGCCGCGGCCAGCGGCGTCGCGGTGGTCGCCACGGTCGCGGTGATGCTGTCAAACACCCGACTGGTCG
This sequence comes from Pseudomonadota bacterium, assembly GCA_021780735.1. Lineage (GTDB taxonomy): Bacteria > Pseudomonadota > Gammaproteobacteria > Xanthomonadales > Rhodanobacteraceae > Rhodanobacter. Next base: position 9,627 of record JAJXYE010000251.1, read on the forward strand.
CCGCCGCCTTCGCCGCCGCCTTTTGCGCCAGCCTCCTGCCCGCGCTATCGCGCCTGATCCGAACACTGGCCACCGTGTGTTCGCGCTGACCCGGTTGCAGACACAGCTCGAAGATGTCGCCGGGCCGCATGCGCCGCATCGCCTTGCGGGTAGCTGCCGGCGCCCTGTTCAGCCAGGTATAGAAATGATCCCGATCGACGCCGGCGTGCTGCGCCAGGCTCATCGCGGTGTCGTCGGCGTGAATGACTTCCCTATGCGCGATGCAATGCGGCGAAGCGGTCGTGGCAGAGGCCCGGTTGCCACCCAACACGGTCAGTGCCAGCAAAAACAAGACCACTCGCTTCATCCGCGACTACCCCATCAGCAAGAGCCGCACACACGGCGCAATCGCGAAGTTATAATATAACGTCAGTCACCGATGCAAATCGCAAGAGATCACGCCAGAGGCTTCCGGCCTGAAGGCAGTGCATGCGGGAGTGGACACCAGCCCGACCTCCGCCATGACGATACGTTCGACGTCGCGACGCGCGCCTTGCGGGTGACAGCCATGTCTGTCGCCACCGAAATGGAGAGCTTTCGTCCTCGTGCAGAGGGAGGGCACCTCACGAATGCCCGGACACCGCGTGCGGGACGTAGTGCTCTTCCAGCGCGGCGATTTCCGCCGGCGTCAGTGACAGCGAAAGCGCGGCCAGCGCGTCGTCCAGGTGCTGCGCTTTCGACGCGCCCACGATCGGCGCGGTGACAAACGGCTTGCCCAGCATCCACGCCAGCGCCACTTGTGCCTTGGGCACGCCGCGCGCGGCGGCGATGTTCGCCACGGCGTCCACCACGCGGCGGTCGGCATCGGGCGCCACATACAGCGTCTTGCCGAATTCGTCAGTCTGCAGCCGCTCGCTGACTTCATCCCAGCCGCGGGTCAGCCGGCCGCGGGCCAGCGGGCTCCACGGAATCACCGCCACGCCCGAGTCCTGGCACAGCGGCATCATCTCGCGCTCTTCCTCGCGGTAGAGCAGGTTGTAGTGGTTCTGCATGCTGACGAAACGGGTCCAGCCGTTGCGCTCGGCCACGTGCTGCGCCTTGGCGAACTGCCAGGCGTACATCGACGAGGCGCCGATATAGCGCGCCTTGCCGGCCTTCACCACATCGTGCAGCGCCTGCATGGTTTCCTCGATCGGCGTGCGCGGATCCCAGCGGTGGATCTGGTACAGGTCGACGTAGTCCGTGCCGAGGCGGCGCAGGCTGTGGTCGATCTCGCTCAGGATCGCCTTGCGCGACAGGCCCATGCCGTTGGGACCGGCATGCATGCGCCCGTGCACCTTGGTCGCCAGCACCATGGCATCGCGCTGGCCGTGCTCTTTCAGCACGCGCCCGACGAACTCCTCCGAAGTACCGTCGGAGTAGACATTGGCGGTGTCGAGAAAGTTGATGCCCAGATCCAGCGCGCGACGGATCAGCGGCCGACTGGCCTCCTCGTCCAGCGTCCAGGCGTGATTGCCGCGATCCGAGACTCCGTACGTCATGCAACCCAGGCACAGCCGCGACACGTCCAGTCCGGTGTGGCCAAGCTTTACGTATTCCATGGGGGCGATCCTGCAGGGAATGGGCTCTGCAGATTAAACGCCTGGCCGTGACGGTGCACTCCTCGTGTGCTGAACCCGACCCCGATACGGGGCCCGCACATACTTTTCAAACAGCAAAGTCCGGCGGGCAATGCCCGCCCTGCACGACCCGCTTCGCAGGACGGGCACTGCTCGCAGGCTCTTTCTCTGGGGCGGTTGCCCGATGCCAGTGTCAGAGCAACGCAGGAACAGTTGCCGGTGCCGTGCCAAAATTCCCGGATGGCGCCTCGGCGAAGACAAGAATCTCCCGCAAGCGACCATCGCTAGACAGGCTTCGTTGCAGCGCCGGCAAAGACGCGATCGGGGAAGGTTTCCTCCAGGGCATCCAGAAACGCCCGTACCTTGGCGCCAACCAGCCCGCGTGAGTTCCGCAATGCCCAGATCTCCACGGCGGGTCCGGTATCCACGCCCCAGAGTGCCAGACGCCCCGCCCGCAGGTCGTCTGCCACCAGCAATCCGGGGAGCAGCGCGGCACCCACTCCCGTCAGCACAGCCTCCCGCACCATCAGCAGGGAGGACAACCGCAAGGCCGGCAGCGGTCTTGCCGCCGCTTCCTTACCACCGTGTGGTGTGCGATAGCGCCAGACAAGGTCAGGATCCGGGCGGATCTGCAGGACGGCCTTCACCTCGGGCGCGTCAGCGCCTTCTGCGCATGGCGTCGGCATGACGAAGTCGGGATGCGCGACGACCATGCGCTGATCATCGAGGATGCGCCGCCCCACCAGGCGTTCATCGCGCGAAGGATTCACCCGGATCACCAGATCAAACCCGTCTTCGACAGGATCGGCCTTGCGGTCCTCGGCGACGATCTCCAGTTGCACCTCGGGAAAGGACAGGGCAAAGCGGGCACCGACACGAGCCAGCGCGACATGCGCCAGTACCAGCGGTGCGCTGACCCGCAACCTGCCCCGCGGCGCAGAGGCGCCCAGCGTCACGACCTCGCCTGCTTCGGCAATGTCCGCGAGCGCTCCGCGCGTGCGCTCGTGCAGCGCGCGTCCTTCGTCGGTCAGTCGCAGGCTCTGGCCGCCACGTTCGATCAGGCGCACGCCCAGACTCTGCTCCAGCTCGGTCACGCGCCGCGACAGCGTGGCCTTGGAGCGACCCGACATCCGGGCGGCCCGGCCGAAGCCGCCATGCGTGGCGACCAGTGCGAAATCCGTCAGCGCTTGCAGGTCCATGGATGTGTTCCATATATGAGACGACAAGTCTTGATATTGGCACCTTAGCAGCACGACTGAAACGCCTTACCGTGCGTCCACCCCAACGACTGTCGTCACACGACGAGGAGTTTCAGCATGAGCATTCTTGTTACCGGAGCCACCGGCACCATCGGCACCCAGGTCCTCCATCATCTTCGCGGCGCCCATGTGCCGGTGCGCTCATTGACCCGTTCGCCCGAGAACGCGCACTTCCCGGAAGGCATTACGGCCGTTGCCGGTGAGCTGGCCGATCCCGATTCCTTCCGGGCCGCGCTGGAAGGCGTCAGCACCCTGTTCCTGCTGGTTCCGAATGTCGCCGACGAAGTGACCCAGGCACTGCAGGCCTTGACCCTGGCCCGCGAGGCTGGCGTCAAGGGCATCGTCTATCTGTCCGTGTACAAGGGGGAAGCCTATGTCGACGTCCCGCACTTCGCTGGCAAGTACACGGCCGAACGCATGATCGAGGCGCTCGACCTGCCGGCGACGGTGCTGCGTCCCGCCTACTTCATCCAGAACGACCTGCGTCAGAAGGATCCGCTGCTGGCCGCTGGCGTCTATGGCATGCCCATCGGCGACAAAGGCATCTCCATGGTCGACATCCGCGACATCGGTGAGGCGGCCGCGCTGGAACTGCTGCGTCGCGAACGCGCCCCGGCGCCCCTGCCGCGCACAACCTACGAGCTGGTCGGACCGGAGAGCCTGACCGGTGACCAGGTGGCAGACATCTGGAGCGAGGTGCTTGGGCGTCCCATCCGCTATGGCGGCAATGCGCTGGCGGCGATGGAAAGCCGCATGAAGACCATGATGCCGGCCTGGTACGCGATGGATCTGCGCATGATGCTGGCGCGCTACCAGTCGGATGGTGCGGTAGCGACGCCCGAGGAGATCCAGCGACTGCAGACACTGCTTGGTCATGCGCCGCGCTCGTATCGCGATTTTGCAAGAGCAGCGGCCGCGCAGTGGCAGGACGCTTGAGAAGTCAGATGATCGAACGGAGGCGCGACGCTGGCATCGCCGGCGCCGCGCTTCGGCTGCGATCTTCATCCCAGCATCATGGCGACAGCGAGCGTGCGGCGAAGCGGATGCGGGTCGGCACACGCAACTGCTGCAAGCAGAGCAAGTGCAGAGCTTTCGTCCTCCTGCGGAGGGCGAGTTACTTTCTCTTGAGTGGCCGCGCAAGGAGAAAGCAACTCGGGCGTCGAAGGCGCACGAAAGCTCTGCTTTCTTGAGCCGTGTGGTGTGCGCATTTCGAGACTAGAACCGACCACGATAGCGGATCGTTAGGGATTGTTCCCTGGAGAAAATAGCCCACGCTCCCCACGCAACACGTACCTCTCACGCCCGCCCGTAACGGGTGAACTCTCGATCGACAAGACTCCACGCAATAGCGAATACGTATAGGTGGGTCTCCCGAGGTAGTTGCGTGATCGACACGTGATGCGGAAGGCGTCACTTCTAGGCTCACTGATGCTCTTGCAAAACAAGCCGTGGTACTGCCACTGCTTCATCGGCATCGATTTGGGAATAACCACCACCAGAGCGCCGGCAAGGCAAAAGAATGCTTTGTTTCCGCAATCTTCGTAGTCGCCACCAAGATCAGTAAGCATGGCTCCCATGTGCACGTCGTCCTTGTTTTGGACTTCGACGTAGCGACTGGCGCGATCGATTACCAGGGCCGCATTACTGCCTTCACCTATCGCATCGTAGATATAGCCCTTGGCATTCTCCGCTCCGTGCGCAGCAGGGACCAAGCATATGGCCAAGGCAACAACGACCACTGCAAGGGATTCATTTGGTCGCATGATTAATTTGCTTCATTCGCAGAGTAATTTGCTCAATGCTTCCTGTGGATGAGGCTATTTTGCTTCGGCGTTTAGCTCTGCCTTGGGAGCAACCCCATTTCCGCGAACACATCTGAAGACGCCCTACATTTGCACAGAGTCGCGTCAAATGGCAGCAATGGGTGAAAACAGACATGACGTAAGAATCGCACATTACGCCTGCGCATCCACCCGCAACACCAGCTTCCCCCGATGACTCCCATCAAACAGACGATTGAGCACCACCGGTGCATTCTCCAACCCCTCCGCCACCGTCTCCTCCGTCTTCAACTTCCCTTGCCGGATCCACCCCACGATCGCCCCCACCGCCTCCTTCGTCTTGGTGTAATCGAGAACAAGAAAACCGCGCATGCTGAGCCGCTTCATGATGAAGGGGCTGAAGTCGTCACTGGGTTTCTCGCCACTGTTGTAGCCGGAGATCAACCCGCACAGCGCCACGCGCCCGCCGATCACCATGCGTGACAGCACCGCGCGCATCACCTCGCCGCCGACGTTCTCGAAATTCACGTGCACGCCATCGGGGGTGGCGGCCTTGAGCTGCTGCTTGAAGTCGGCGGCCTTGTAGTCGACCGCGGCATCGAAGCCCAACTCGTCCACCAGGTAGCGGCACTTGTCCGCGCCACCGGCGATGCCGACCACGCGGGCGCCCTGGATCTTGGCGATCTGGCCGGCGATCGAGCCGACCGAGCCGGCGGCGGCAGAAACCACCACGGTCTCGCCGGGCTGGGCCGGGGTGATGTCGGTCATACCGTAGTAGGCGGTGACGCCACTCATGCCGGCGGCGCCGAGCAGGGTCGGCAGCGGGATGCCTGGGTCGGCGGGCAGGCGTACATAGCCCTTGGCGTCCTCATGCAGCACCAGATAGTCCTGCCAGCCGGTGACGCCTTGCACCAGGTCACCTTCGGCGTAGTGCGAGGAGCGGGACTTCACCACGCGACCCAGGCCAAGCGCCCGCATCACTTCACCGATCGCCACCGGCGGCAGGTACTGCGGGATGTCGCGCATCCCG
>JAJXYE010000323.1 GCA_021780735.1 Pseudomonadota bacterium
CCGCTCGGCGGTGGATCTGTGGAGTGCGCAGCGGGCCGACCGACAGGCGCTGGTCGCCGGCAGCGACGTCAAGGTGCGCGCGCCGGATGTGAAGTTGCCGCCGTTGATGGTGCCAATGCTGGCCACCACCGCCGATTTCTTTACGATGTTCAAGGTGCCGTTCCGGTATGGCGGTGCGTGGACGGCTGCCGACGGCGCCAGCCGTGCGCGCGTGGCAGTCATTTCGTCCGACCTCAACGATCGGCTGTTCGGTGGTGCCGACAGCGTGGGCAAGACCTTGCGCCTGAAAGACAGCGACGTGCGGATCGTCGGCGTGATGAAAAGGTGGCGGCCTTCACCGCTGTTCTACGACGTGCGCGGGGGGCGCTTCGCCGAAGGCCAGACCTCGTCGTTCTACGACAAGCCCGAGGGCGTGTTCATGCCGTTCTTCAGCGGGCTGGAGGTCAACGAAGGCAATTTCTGGCAGTTCACCTGCTGGGGCAAGGTTGCCACGCCGGGGCATCTGCAGGACGCGCCATGTGTCTGGGTCGGCCTGTGGGTGCAACTGGACAGCGCGGCCAGGGTGGCGGACTACCGCGGCTTCATCGCGCATTACGCACAACAGCAAAAGCAGCTGGGACGCTTCGCCAATACCCGTTCGCGCATGCCGAGCCTGATGCAGTGGCTGGTGTTCAATCATGTGGTGCCCAGTGACGTGAAGCTGCAGACGTGGCTGGCCTTTGCGTTCCTGGTCATCTGCCTGTTCAACATGATCGGCCTGCTGCTGGCCAAATTCCTGCGGCGCAGCAGCGAAATCGGTGTGCGTCGTGCGCTGGGCGCCAGTCGCAGCGCGGTGTTCGCGCAATGCCTGGTCGAGGCCGGGATGGTCGGCGTGGTTGGTGGTATCGGAGGCTGGTTGCTGACCCTGCTGGGTCTGTGGCTGGTGCGACGGCAGCCGGTCGAATACGCCGACCTCGCGCACCTGGACATCGGCATGTTCGGCTTGACGTTCGCACTCGCCGTCGCGGCCAGCTTGCTGGCCGGCGTGTTGCCCGCATTGCGGGCCAGCCGGGTGGCGCCAGCGTTGCAGCTGAAAGCATTGTGAGGAGCGGAATCATGCAGATCAAGCCCATTCTTTCCGCGCTGCGCAAGCATCGCCTGTCCACGATCCTGATTGCGCTGGAAATCGCGCTGGCCTGTGCGGTTCTGTGCAATGCCTGTTTCATCATCGCCCAGCGCATCGCGGCCATGCACATTGCCAGCGGCGTGGATGAAACGGCACTCGCGTCGGTGCAACTGACCGGATACGACGCCGCGCAATCGGCCGATGTGGACGCACGGGCACTCGCCGCGATGCGCGCCGTTCCCGGCGTGGAATCGGTGTCGCTGCTTAATTCCATACCGTTCGGCAGCCGCCGTGGCACGGCCGGCATCACTACCGATGCGGCCGGCCAGCATTTTGGCGGCGTCATCGAATTCTACGTGGGTGGCTCGGGCAGCCTGCACACACTCGGCGCCAGGGTCATCGCCGGGCGTGCACCGCAGGCCGATGACTTTCATGCATTCACCGGCTTCATGCCCGACGAGGGCAGTGTGCAGATCACGCAGGCCCTGGCCGAACACCTGTGGCCGGGCGCCAACCCGCTAGGCAAGGAGTTCTGGGTGGGAAAGGCGCACTACCGTGTCGTCGGGGTGCTGAAGAATCTGGTTCGGCCCGACCCGACCGGATGGACGCCGGAACAGCGCCAATGGTCGGTCTTCCTGCCGGCGCAGCCGGGTCCGTATCTGACCGGCAGCTACCTGTTGCGGGCCACGCCCGCGGACTTGCCGCGGGTGCTGCGCGATGCGCTTGCGGCGGTCGCCAAGGCGGTGCCGGAAGTAGTGATCGATCGGGAAGGCAGTCGAACCCTGAGCGACCTGCGACACGACGTTTTCAAGAATGACCGCGCGATGGCCGGCATGCTGGTGGGCGTGATCATCGCCATGCTGCTGGTCACCGTGCTGGGTATCGTCGGCCTGGCCAGCTTCTGGGTGGCGCAGCGGCGGCGGCAGATCGGCATACGCCGCGCCATTGGCGCGACCCGCAGCGACATTCTGCACTACTTCCAGGCAGAAAATTTCCTGATTGTCACCGGCGGAATCTTGCTGGGCATGCTTCTGGCGTACGCGATCAATCTGCTGTTGATGACGCAGTACGAACTGCCCCGGCTGCCGCTGTATTACCTGCCAATCAGTGCGCTCGTGCTGTGGCTGCTGGGTCAGCTGGCGGTGCTTGGCCCGGCCCTGCGTGCCGCGGCGGTGCCGCCGGTGGTGGCGACGAGGAGCGTGTGATGAAGCTATCGGGACACGTTTGTGCCGGCGCGCCTCCAGCCGCGAAAACCTTCTGTCTGGTCTTGCCCGGATCGATGGATCAAAAGCATTCCGACGCTGATGCTGCTCCCGCAGGCGTGACACGATGGAGCAACAAGGGGTCAAGGGGATGATCGGTTATTACCTGGATCTGGCGTGGCGCAGCCTGGCCCGCAACAAGGTGCTCACGGCGCTGATGGTACTGGCGATAGGGCTGGGCATTGGTGCGTGCATCACCACCTTGACCGTGTTGCGGCTGCTGTCGGGCGATCCTGTGCCGACGCGCAGCGGGCAGTTGTTCTATCCGCAGATCATGCCTGATACGCGCTCCAGCACCGAGCCGGAAGGTGAATTCACCTACATTGATGCCACCCAGCTGTTACAGGCGCATCGGGCCAATCGGCAGACGATCGTGGTCAGCGCCAGGCTGAAGGTGTTCGGGCCGCAGCCGGGGGCACACCCGATGTCGTTGTCGACGGTGGCGACCACGACCGATTTTTTCCCGATGTTCGCGGTGCCGTTTACCTACGGCAATGGCTGGCATCAGGCCGATGATGACGCGCGTGCCCGTGTGGCGGTGATTTCCAGCGCGCTCAACGACAAATTGTTCGCTGGCGCTGACAGCGTCGGCAAGCACATCCGGCTGGATCGCTGGGACTTCCGTATCGTCGGCGTGCTGGATCACTGGCGGCCGGCTCCGCGTTTCTATGATCTCTACGGCCAGGGCGCGTTTGCCGGTGGCGATGACGTATTCATACCGTTTGCCACCTCGCGCGATCTTGCCGAACTGGGCATTGCCGGCAACAGCCTGGATTGCTGGGGTCAGCTTACCGATCAGGTGCATCTGGAGAACCAGCCCTGCGTATGGCTGCAGTACTGGGTGGAGCTGGATACGCCGGCCAAGGTGTCGGCGTATCGGCACTATCTGGTGAACTACTCGCAGCAGCAGAAGGCGCTGGGGCGGTTCCACTTCAAGGGGCAGCCGCTCACGGCGCTTTCCAGCCTGATGCAATGGCTGGAGAAGAACCAGGTGGTGCCCAGCGACGTACGGCTGCAGACCTGGGTGGCGTTCGGCTTTCTGCTGGTATGCCTGCTCAACACGGTGGGCTTGCTGCTGTCCAAGTTCATGCGCCGCGCCGGAGAAATTGGTGTGCGCCGCGCGTTGGGGGCTTCACGTCGCACGGTATTCGCGCAACTGCTGGTCGAGGCCAGTGTGATCGGTGCGGCCGGTGGCGTTTTCGGATGGCTGCTCTCGCTGGCCGGGTTGTGGGCGATCCGGCAGACCCCGGCGCCATACGCCACGTTGGCGCATCTGGATCTGCCGATGTTTCTGGGCACCTTCGCGCTGGCCATCGTGGCCAGTCTGATGGCCGGTCTGCTGCCGGCCTGGCGTGCTTGCCAGGTGGCGCCTGCCTTGCAACTGAAGAGCAACTGAGATGGATATCAAACCGATTGTTTC
>JAJXYE010000119.1 GCA_021780735.1 Pseudomonadota bacterium
CACGACGGCTTCTTGCCATACATCAGGATGCCGGTACGGTAGATCCGCGCGGCCAGCCACACGCAGGCCAGCAAGGTGAGCACCATCAACGCCAGCGACACGACCAGCTCCAGCGGCGGCACCGAGGTCAGGGACCAGCGCACCGGCATGGTGAATGGCGCGAAGAACGGGATGTACGACATCGTCACGCCGAGCGGGCCGGTGGGATCCTTGATCAGGGCGAACACCGCGAAGAAGCCCACCATGATGAACACGGTGACGAAGACCGCGTATTGCTGGGTCTCCTGGATCGTGTTGCACATCGCGCCGATCGCCGCGTACAGCGCACCGTAAAGCATGAAGCCCAGCGCGAAATACAGCAGGAACACCAGCAGCAGAGCCGGCGGCATGCTCGGGATCGGAAAGCTCTGCGCGGCATCGGCGCTCATGCCGAAGAGGCCAGCCAGGTTCATGCGCTGGCTGCCGATCATGAACACCGTGCCGCCCCAGATCGCCATCTGCGCCAGCCCGGCCAGGCCCACACCGAGCACCTTGCCCAGCAGCATCTGGAACGGGGTCAGTGACGAGGTCAGCACCTCCATGATGCGCGAGGTCTTTTCCTCGATCACCGAGGTCATCGTCTGCTGGCCGTAGATCAGGATCGCGATGTACAGGATGAAGCCCATGAAGTACGCGATCATGAACGACTCCTCCCCGCTCTGACCGGTCAGCTTGCCGTCGGACACCTTGGTGGTGTCCATGTCGGCCGGCTTCATCGCCTGCTTGACCAGCGCCGCATCCACACCGGACTTGGCCAGGCGCACACCGGCCAGTGCGTTGGATACCACCCGCTGCAGCTTGGACATGGATTCCAGCGAACCGACGTTGCCGCCGTAGTAGGCCAGCTTGCCGCTGGCAAGGGTGTCGTCGGTGAGTACCAGCACGCCGTTCCAGCCATCCTTGTGTTTGGCGCCGGAGAATCCGGTCTCGGCGATCAGGCCATCACGCACCCTGGCCAGGTCGGCACCGGTGGCCGGAAACACCTGCACCGTATAGCGTGCCTTCGCATCCGCACCACTGCCGATCTTCTCGGCCTCGAGGGCATGACTGACCGGCTGGCCCAGGCTCGTGCTGGAAGCATCCACCACCGCCACCCGGCTGGTGTGGTCGCCGCCGCTCATCATCAATGCCGGCAGGATCACCATCGCCACCATGAACACCGGCAGCAACACGGTGGAAATCACGAACGCCTTGGTGCGCACGCGCTCGACAAACTCGCGTCGGACAACAGCGATGATCTTCTTCATGCGGCGACTCCGGCATGGGCGACAGCGGCATCGGCGCCGACCTTGGCAATGAAGATGGCATGCAGCGACGGCTCGACCACTTCGAACCGGCGCAGGCCGACGCCTTCGCCCACCAGCGCGGCAAGCAGTTTCTCGGGATCGGCGCCGTCGGCCATCTGCAACTCGGCCGTGGCGCCGTAATCGTCGACGTGGGCAATCAGCGAGCGGTCGGCGAGGATCGCCTCGGCGCGCGCCTTGTCATGGCTGAAGCTCAACGCCACATGGCGACCGCCAAAGTCCTCCTTCACCTGCGCCACCGTGCCGCTGACCACGGTCTCGCCGCGGGCGATGATGGCGATGCGGTCACACATGCGCTCGGCCTGTTCCATCACGTGGGTGGAGAACAGCACCGTACGACCGGCCCTTGCGATGTCCACCACGATGTCCTTCATCACCTGGGCGTTGACCGGATCGAGCCCGGAGAACGGTTCGTCCAGGATCAGCAGATCCGGCTCGTGCAGCAGTGCGCCGGCGAACTGCACTTTCTGCTGCATGCCCTTGGAAAGGTCCTCGACCTTCTTCAGCGCCCACGCGCTGACACCCAGCCGCTCCAGCCAGGCTCTTGCGCGCGTGCGCGCGTCCGCCCGTCCGATGCCCTTGGTTTCACCGAGAAAGATCAGGTGGTCGAGCACCTTCATCTTCTTGTACAAGCCGCGCTCTTCCGGCAGGTAGCCGATGCGCTGCGACAGCTTGCGGCTGCCCTGGTCGGAGCCGAACAGCACCACCTTGCCCTCATCGGGCTCGAGGATGCCCATGATCAGCCGGATCGTGGTCGACTTGCCCGCCCCGTTGGGGCCAAGCAAGCCGAAGATGCCGCCTTCGGCAACTTCCATGGACAGGTGATTCACCGCGGTATGCCCGGAAAAACGCTTGGTGACCGACTCGACGCGAACACTCGCTGCTGGCATGAAGCACTCCCTTCGAAAGACCGGGCTCCCCGCCCGAATCGTCCGAAACTAGCATGCGGCGCTCAGCCGGCAAAGTCGACCGATGGCATCGGCGAGTCGAATGGCCCGGTGCGACGGCGAGCCACGCAGCGAATCAGTCCGCGCCGGGCAGGCTGTATTCGAAATCGTAGGCGTGCTTGCCGTCGACCACGGTGATCTGCAGCGTTCCGGTCAGGCCGGACAACCCGCCGCTGCCGGAATCCGGCACCACCCCGATCTGCAATTGCGGCTCGCCGCGTGTCATCGTGCCGCTGTGCTGCAGGGCAAACGCGCCGTGCCGACCGTGCAGGCTGCCCTCTACCCGCTCCAGCGCCACATAACCTGCCGAACCCTCGGTATCCGTGCGCAGCGCCAGCATCTGGCCCTTGCTGGTCGCCTGCAGGTCACCCTGGAAGCGCTTGTCCAGCGCCATCCGGCCGATGGCGGGATCACCCACGCCGTCCTGTGCCGGTTGTGGCGTCATGGTCACCTCGAACAGGCCGCGGGCGTGGCTGGTCATGACTGCGTCTCCGATAATGGCGCATGGCGCGGGGAACCGGCACGGCGACCGGCGCCCACACCATGGCACAAACCGGTCAGCCCAGACGACGGGCGATCGCGAAGAACGCCAGGTTGCCCAGCCCGGTGGCGCCGGCCAGTACCGCGATCATGCCAGGGGTGACGTCGTGCCAGCCGAACCACTGGATCAGGCCGAAGCCGAGCGCGACCGAAAGCAGCACGATGCCCCAGCGCAGCGAGGAATGGCGCCGCCGCTGTTCCTCGTCGCGCATGATCGAGTTGACCAGCTCTTCCGAGCCGCCGGCACCGATCATGTGGCTGCGCACACGGGCGTCGACCACGACCTTGATCGCGTAGGTGATGCAGATGAACAGCACGATCGGAATCATGATGCCGTAGTCCATGGGATGCTCCTGGGTGGATGGCCACGAAATGCGGCCGTTCGAAACCCACAGATACCGGCACGCCGGCGGCGGTTGCAGCGGCACACTTGCAACCATCAGGGCACTGCGCGTATCCCTTGCCGCATGGATGACATCCGCCAAGCCGACCGCGCGCTGGTCGACGCCGTACTGGCCAACCGGCCGGGCGCGTTCGAGCGCCTGGTGCGCGAGTATCAGGGACTGTGCTGGCACATCGTCCAGCGCATGGTGCGCAACCCCGAGGATGCGCGCGAACTGTGCCAGGACACGTTCCTGCGCGTGCACCAGTGCCTGCACCAGTACCGTGGCGAGAGTGCGCTGAAGTCGTGGATCGGCCGCGTGGCCTGGACCATCGCGCTGCGCCATCTGCAGCACAAGCGGATTCCGCTGGTCGACAACCCCGACGAGGGCGAGGGTTCGTTGCTGGAGAACATCGGCGACGGCTTCGACCTGGAAGCCGCCTGCGCCGACGAGGAAACCCTGCGCCATCTGCACCAGGCGATCGAGACGCTGCCGCCGTTGCAGCGCACCCTGCTCACCCTGTACTACCTTGAAGAGACCACCATCCCGGACATCGCCCGCATCACCGGT
>JAJXYE010000175.1 GCA_021780735.1 Pseudomonadota bacterium
TATCGTTGTCACTTCCGGCAAAGGCGGCGTCGGCAAGACGACGACCAGCGCCTCGCTGGCCACCGGCCTGGCCATGGCCGGCAAGAAAACCGCCGTCATCGACTTCGACGTCGGCCTGCGCAACCTCGACCTGATCATGGGCTGCGAGCGGCGCGTGGTGTATGACTTCATCAACGTCGTGCATGGCGAAGCCACACTGAAGCAGTCGCTGATCAAGGACAAACGCCACGACAATCTCTACGTGCTGGCGGCCAGCCAGACCCGCGACAAGGATGCGCTGACCCAGGAAGGCGTCGAGAAAGTGCTGGAAGGCCTTTCCGAGGACGGTTTCGACTATGTCGTGTGCGATTCGCCGGCCGGCATCGAGAAAGGCGCCCATCTGGCGATGTACTTCGCCGATCATGCGGTGGTGGTGGTCAATCCGGAGGTCTCCTCGGTACGCGATTCCGACCGTATCCTCGGCTTGCTCGCCAGCAAGACCCGGCGCGCGGAACGCGGCGAAGGCGCGGTCACCCAGCACCTGCTGCTGACCCGCTACAACCCGGCCCGCGTCGCCATCGGCGAAATGCTCAGCGTGAAGGACGTCGAGGAAATTCTCGGTATCGAGGTGGTCGGCGTGATACCCGAGTCGGAAAATGTGCTGACCGCATCCAACAACGGCATCCCGGTGATCGTCGACGCCAATTCACTTGCCGGTCAGGCCTATAGCGACACGGTGGCACGGATTCTCGGCGAGACCCGTCCGCTGCGCTTCACCGAGGTCACCAAGAAGGGCTTTCTCCAACGCGTTTTCGGGGGCTGATCAGCATGGGAATTCTCGATTTCCTGAAGCGCAAGCCGGAAGCCACCGCCAACGTGGCGCGCGAGCGGCTGCGCATCATCGTGGCGCAGGAACGCTCCACCCGCGGCGCGCCGGACTACCTGCCGATGATGCGCAGCGAATTGCTCGAAGTCATCAAGAAATACGTCCACGTGGACATTGAGGCGATCAGCATCAATGTCGAGCACGACAGCGGCCACGAGATCCTCGAACTCTCGGTTGCCCTGCCCGATGGCAAACCGGCCGCCGTCTAGACCGGCGCGAGCCACACCCGACCATTCCACCCTGGCCATGCCTGCCGAACCCCGTCACCCGCAAGAATCTCCCGACCCAGCGGCCGGCGTCCTGCGCCTCGACCAGATCGGCTTCGACGCCCCGGGCGAACTGCTCGCCCGCTTTGGCCTGCGCCTGCAGGCAGTGACCGACGGGCAGCCGATTCCCGGCAGCTTCTGGGGCGACGAGGAAGCCGGGATCATCGGGGGCACCGTCTATGCGCGCAGCGACACGCCCGTGCACTCGCTGCTGCACGAAGCGGGACACCTGATCGTGTTGCCGCCTGAAAGACGTCTGGACGTCCATACCGATGCCACCGATTCGATCGAGGAAGAGGACGCCACCTGCTACCTGCAGATCGTGCTGGCCGACGAACTGCCCGGCGTCGGGCGCGATCGCCTGATGCGCGACATGGATGCGTGGGGCTATTCCTTCCGGCTCGGCTCGGCCCGCGCCTGGTTCGAGAACGATGCCGGCGAGGCGTTGCTGTTCCTGCAACAACGCGGACTGCTCTGAGCTTCCGCGGATGCGGATCGATACTGGCCTCGTGTGCCAAGGCGTCCTGGAGTCGCCGACGTGCAACCCGCCTGCTGCATGGAAGAGGGCAACATGACCACACGCCGGCTGGTGCTGTTGTTTGACGGCACCTGGAACAAGTCCGAATCGAACACCAACGTGCTGCGCCTGCGCCGGCTGATCGCTGCGCGTGACGGCACCGATATCGAACAGCTGGTCAACTACGTTGCGGGGGTCGGGGTATCGCCGGGGCTGACGCACCTGCTCGGTGGCGCGTTCGGCTACGGTCTTTCCGAAAATGTGATCCATGGCTATCGCTGGCTGTGCGAGACGTGGCGGCCCGGCGACGACATCTATCTCTTCGGCTTCAGTCGCGGTGCCTATACCGCACGCAGTCTCGCTGGGCTGATTCGCAAATGCGGCCTGCTCAGGCGCGCCGCCGATGGCAGCGTGGCCAGGGCCGAACTGAATCGCGCCTACGATTTCTACCGCGACATCGAGACCCGACCGGATGATCCACCGGCGCTGCAGTACCGCGCGAATCACTCGACCGAAGTCGACATCCACTTCATCGGCGTGTGGGATACGGTCGGCTCGCTCGGCATCCCCGACACCGGCTCATGGTTTCCCTACGCCCGAGCGCGTTACCAGTTCCACGACACCGAACTGAGCAAGATCGTCAAGCATGCCTACCAGGCGCTGGCACTGGATGAACACCGTGCCGACTTCGCGCCCGCCGTGTGGACGCGCAATCCGTACACGGTGAAAGCCGGCGAATCGCTGACTTCCAAGAAGCAGGAGCAGGTCGAGGTCGAGCAGCGCTGGTTCATCGGCTCGCATGCCGATGTCGGCGGCGGCAACGAGCGCGATGGCGCCGGGCGCAAGCCCGATCCGCTGCCCGACCTGGCGCTGGCCTGGCTGCAGCTGAAGGCCATCGCCAGCGGCCTCGCCTGCAGCGCGCTGCTGGTGCCATCCGGCGACGCATACACCGGGAAGCCGCGCAATTCGTACAGGGAATTCATGCGCGGGATCTACAAGGAGTTCAGGCCACCGTTCGACCGGCTGCTCGGCAGCGGAGTCAACGAGAAGGTGGACGAATCGGTCTGGCGGCGCTGGCTGGCCGACGCCAGCTATCGCTCGCCCACCCTGGTCAGAGGGCTGGCCAACGCGGTTGTCCTGCTGTCGCTCGATGCAGGCGTTGTCAAGCCGGCAGAGGAGGAATCCAGCCAACCCGGCGATCGGCCAAGCCGCATCGCCGATTGAGGCCACGCCGCGAGCCGCTGCCGAGCGGCAGGATCGCTCAATGCGGCTCGGCGATTTCCGCCTGGATCACCGTACCCGGATCGGTGTTGCGCATACCCTGATCCAGCCGACGGCGGGTGATCGCGTGGTAGCGCCACCAGGCAAGCACGCCGACCACGGTCAGCGTCGAGGCACCAAGCGCCAGCCCGGTCATGCTGGTCGAGAGCAGCGGCGACAGCACGCCAGCCACCGCGCTGCACAACAGCAGACTGGCGAATGCCTGCACCGAGGAAATGCCACCACGCTGATCGGGAAAGCGATCCAGCAGCAACAGGGTCAGGGTCGGGAAAGCCAGCTGCACGCCAATACCGTGTACGACCAGCGGCAGCATCGACCACGGCAACCGCGGCGCCTGAAAAACCTGCGCCAGCAGCAGGTGCGCAGCACACGCCAGCAGCATCGCCGCATACCCCAGGTTCACGGTGAGACCCACACTGCAACGTTCAGCCATCCGCCCGGACAGCCACGCGCCACCGACCAGGCCGGTCACCACCGGAATGAACAGCCACGGAAACCCCTGCGCGGTGAGATGCAGCAGCTCGCGCACGATGCGCGGCGCCGACGCAATGTACAGAAACAGTGCGGCGAAGTTGACCGAACTGGACACCAGCAGCGGCCAGAACAGGCGATCGCGGCTGAACGAGGCGTAGTTCGCCAGTAATCGGCGCGGCGCGAAGGGGACTCGCCGCTGCAGCGGGTGGGTCTCGTCGAGCAGCCAGATCAGCGCCAGCGCGAGCAGCGCAGTGAACCCGGTAAGCACCCAGAAGATGCCATGCCAGCCGCCTAGCGGAAGCAGCAAGGCGCCGATCATCGGCGCCACCACCGGCGCCACGCCGAAAATCATCATCACATGGGACATCAGTCGCTGCGCC
>JAJXYE010000129.1 GCA_021780735.1 Pseudomonadota bacterium
AGATCGTCGACATCGCCAGTGGCGATCACAGTCTCGCCATCGGCAACGACCGACTCCCTGTCGAGATAGGCGCGCGCCACGTCGGCGATGTAGTCGCCGCGGTAGCCAGCCTCGGGCCAACTGTTGTCATCCGGGGTGATGCCACGCGCACGCGCCTGCACCGAGATCGCCAGGTTGGCGATCTGCACCCCCGCGTCGTTGTAATAGAACTCGCGCTTGACGTTCCAGCCGGTGGCGTCCAGCAGCCGGCTCAGGCAATCGCCGATCGCCGCGGCGCGACCGTGCCCCACATGCAGCGGGCCGGTCGGGTTGGCCGAGACGAATTCCACGCCAACGGTCTTGCCTGCGCCGCTGGCGTTGCGGCCGTAGGCGTCGCCCTCGTCGAGGATGCGCCGCAATTCGGCGCGAGTCGCCTCGGCGGCAAGGAAGAAATTGATGAAGCCGGGACCGGCAATTTCGACCTTGTCCAGCAAGGTGTTTGCTGGCAGCGCAGCAACCAGTTTCTCGGCCAGCTCGCGTGGCTTGGCGCGTGCCGGTCTGGCCAGCAGCATCGCCACGTTGCAGGCGAAGTCGCCGTGTTCGCGGTTGCGCGCACGCTCGATCACGAAGTCGGGCAGGGCGAGGTCGGCAGGCAGGGTGGCGGCGTCTTGCAGGCTCCGTATCGCCTGCAGCACCAAGTCGCGCAGCTGTTCTTTCACGGTCAGGGTCGGTTTCGTGATGGAACCGGTAATCCTAACAGACCGTCATGCCTGTACCGCGGCCCGCAAAGCCAGTGGCTGAGCTTGCCGTGACGGCAGCAACCGACGCCGGCGTATCGTGATGCAATGCGGCGAGACACCTTGTGGATAACTCTGTGGGGAAATGGGTGGACGCCGGAACGGTATGCGCGGCAGCGCGTTGAAGAAGATGTGGACGCAAGAAATTAAGATTATCTTTCAATCACTTGAAACGCCAACCTTGTGTTAAATAGTCGATAGTGCCGGCAAGTGGCCGTATCGTCTTTTTGTGCATAAGTTTCGGCGACTTGGCGACGCTTTTTGCGCCCGACTCGCGTCACCGGTTTGTCATGCCGCGCTGCGACACTGTCCCTCGTGCCGACATGACTCCCCTCCATGACACGGTACCGGGAGATGCCGCTCTCTCCCTGACTCCCTAAATCGGCGCACGGCGTGGCTCGTTCCACGCCGTTCTTTTTTGGGCTCAGAGCAGGCCGCGAGACGCCATCGAGACGGGCTCGCCCGAGCCGATCACCAGATGATCGAGTACCCGCACGCCGACCAGTTGCAGCGCGTCGCGCAGCTCGTGGGTGATCGCGCGATCAGCGGCGCTGGGTTCGGCCACGCCGGACGGGTGGTTGTGCGCGAAGATCACCGCGCAGGCATTGTGCTGCAGGCAGGCGCGAACCACCTCGCGCGGGTGCACGCTGGCGCCATCGACGGTGCCACGAAACAGCTCCTCGAACGCCAGCACGCGGTGGCGGTTGTCCAGGTAGAGACAGCCGAATACCTCGTAGGGCAGGTGGCGCAGGCGGGCGCGCAGGTAGTCGCCACTGTCGCGCGGATTGCCAAGACTGGGTTTGTCCTGCAATTGCTCGGCGAGGCTGCGCCGAGCCAGCTCCAGTGCGGCGGCAATGCGTGCGCGTTTGGCCGGGCCCAGTCCGCCGACCCGGATCGGCTGACCCGGGCGCTCCAGCAAGGCCCCGAGGCTCCCCGCATGGGCAAGCAACTCGCGGCCCAGTGCAATCGCGTCCTTGCCGCGGCTGCCGCTGCCCAGCAGCACCGCCAGCAGCTCGGCATCGGACAGCGCCGCACTGCCCCGGATAAGCAGCTTTTCGCGAGGGCGTTCGCCTTCTGGCCAGGTGCGGATGCTCATGTCCGTCACGATGTGCGAAGCACGCCACAACAGGCAGCGGTGGCGACGAATGAATCCGGTAAGCTAACGCTCTGCCCGACTGTCAGGCCCGCCTTACATGAGTCTTGCCCATCGCCGTATTCTGCTGGGAGTGTCTGGTGGCATCGCCGCCTACAAGTCCTGCGAGCTGGTTCGCCGCCTGCGCGATCTCGATGCCGAGGTGCGCGTGGTGATGACCGAGGGCGCCACCCATTTCGTCAGCCCGACCACCTTCCAGGCGCTTTCCGGCCAAGCCGTGCGGGTCAGCCTGTGGGACGCCCAGGCCGAGGCCGCGATGGGCCACATCGAGCTGGCGCGCTGGGCCGAACGCGTCCTGATCGCACCGGCCAGTGCCGACCTGCTGGCGCAGCTGGCGCACGGCATGGCCGGCGACCTGCTCACCACGCTGTGCCTGGCCAGTGCCGCGCCGCTGTACCTGGCGCCGGCGATGAACCAGCAGATGTGGGCACATCCGGCGGTGCAGGCCAATGTGGAAACCTTGCGTCGGCGTGGCGTGCACATACTGGGCCCGGCCACCGGCGAGCAGGCCTGCGGTGATGTCGGCAGCGGCCGCATGCTGGAGCCGCAGGAGTTGCGTGAGGCCTTGCTGGGTTCGTTCGCTGGTGGCGTGCTGGCCGGACTGAGGGTGGTGGTCAGCGCCGGACCGACCTACGAGGACATCGACCCGGTGCGCTTCATCGGCAATCGCAGCTCCGGCCGGATGGGTTTCGCGATAGCCGAGGCGGCCGCGCAGGCGGGCGCCCTGGTGACCCTGGTGGCCGGGCCGGTGAGCCTGGCCACGCCCCATGGCATCGCGCAGCGAGTCGACGTGCGCAGCGCCTCCCAGATGCATGAGGCGGTGCTGGCTGCGAGCGAGCAGGCGGCCATCTATATCGGTGCGGCGGCGGTCGGCGATTACCGTCCGGCGGAAGTTTCCGCGCTGAAGCTGAAAAAGCACGATGGCGCGGGGCTTTCGCTGCAGCTCGACGAAAACCCCGACATCCTCGCTACCCTCTCGGCACAAGCCGCGCACCCGTTCCTGGTCGGATTTGCCGCCGAGACGCATGATGTGGCCAGCTACGCGCAGGGCAAGCTGCAGCGCAAGGGGCTGGACATGATCGCGGCCAATCAGGTGGGCGCCGGCCTCGGCTTCGAGGCAGACGACAATGCGTTGACCCTGTACTGGGCCGACGGCTCGATCGAACTGCCACGGGCGGCCAAGCCGGCGTTGGCGCGACAACTGATCGCGCAAGTGGCCGAACACTATCGGGCCGCGCGCGGATGAGCATTGACGTCGAACTGAAGATTCTCGACCCGCGTCTGGGTGACAGCATTCCGTTGCCGCAGGCGGCGACCAGCGGCAGCGCCGGGATGGATCTGCGCGCGGCTCTGCAGCAGCCATTGACGCTGGCTCCCGGCGAAAGTGCGCTGGTGCCCTGCGGTATCGCGATCCATATCGGCGATCCGGGTTGGTGCGCACTGATCGTGCCGCGCTCGGGTCTGGGCCACAAGCACGGCCTGGTGATGGGTAACCTGGTTGGTGTGATCGATGCCGATTACCAGGGGCCGCTGATGATTTCGTGCTGGAATCGTGGCGCGCACTCGTACACCATCGCCGTAGGCGACCGGATTGCGCAATTGTTGCTGGTGCCGGTGGCTCAGGCGCGGCTGAACATCGTCGATGACTTTGCGCCGAGCGGGCGGGGTAGTGGCGGGTTCGGCTCGACTGGCATTCAATAAGACATGGGCTCTGGCCCGGCGGGGTCGGCTCGAAGGCACAGCCGCGGGGCGGAGCATGACGTTGAACATGGCTAAAGCACGTGTACGAAGTCTGCAGATCGACTGGCCGACCCTGCTGCCACTGGCCGGGGGCACCATGCTGCTTCTGCTTGGCTTGTTCTGCGCCTGGCAGACCTGGCTGATTGCCGATGAGGGCAACGCCATCGAGCAGGTGCACGCTGCGCAGAAAGAGGCGGTGAAAGCGGTCTCCGACGAGATCGCCAGAGAACGCCGCGGTATTGAGCGGGTGCTGATGACGGTGGATCCCGCCGTCGTCATGGCTGACCGGGCGCAGGCCACGGCCGCGCTGCGCTTGAAGCTGCCGCAGGTGAGGCAGCTGGAACTCTACAGCGGCGATTTGAGTGAAGTCCTGCGTGCCAATTACCGTGAATTCGGCTACGCCAAGGCGGCGCAGCTGATGGCCGCGCAAAGCGACGAAGGGGTGCCGCCCGCGCAAAGCGTCTCCTATGGCAACGGCGATCGCCGCCTGAGCATGGTGATCCCATTGGGTACGCCGCTGCGGGCCCAGGCCTGGGTCTGGCTGGAGCTGCCGTTCGCTCCGTTGCGGCAGCGCTTCGAAGCGATCTCGCCCGCCGGTGGCCGGCTTGAATTGCGTCAGGGCGATGATCAGGGCGGCGTGCAGTTGCTCTCCAATGGCAGCGCTTCGGCCGAGTTGGAAAGCACCAGCGTGCCCATTCCCGGCAGCACATTCAGCGTGGCGGCCGGGTTGCCGGGCGCCTTCATCGTGCTGCCGCGTTCCTGGCTGCTGAGTGGCCTGCTCACCCTGCTCGGCCTGGGTGGCGGTGGCTACCTGCTCTGGTTGCGTCGTCGCCGGGGTATGGCGCCGGAAGACGAAGTGGCCGACACGGCACGGCCCGACGATGCCGGCCGGGCAACGGCAGCGCCTGGTCCGGTGGCTGCACCGCCGGTGGTGCCGGCACCGCCAGCGGTGCCGATGCCGCCTGCGGCACCCGCGGCGGTCACGGTGGATCCAGCCATCTTCCGCGCGTACGACATTCGTGGCGTGGTCGGCAAGACGCTGAACGGGCAGGTCGCTCATGCGCTGGGCCAGTCGATCGGCATGCTGATGGGTGAAAAGGGTTTGCGTGAGATCGTGATCGGTCGCGACGGCCGCTTGTCCGGGCCCGAGCTGGCCAGCGCATTGGCCGACGGTCTGCGCGCCACCGGCATCGACGTGATCGATCTCGGCGCGGTGCCGACGCCGGTGGTCTACTACGCGGCGTTCCGCTACAACACCGGCTGCGGCGTGGCGATCACCGGCAGCCATAATCCGCCAGACTACAATGGCTTCAAGATCGTCGTTGGCGGTGAAACGCTGGCCGAGGGAGCCATCCAGGATCTTTACCAGCGAATCGCCAGCGGTGCGCTGCAGAGCGATGGTCAGGGCAGCCTGCGCGAGGTCGACGTCGCCCCTGACTACATCGAGAAAATCGTTTCCGATGTGCTCGCCGAGCGCCGCCTGAAGATTGTGGTCGACGGCGGCAACGGTATTCCCGGCGCGATCGCACCGCAGGTGCTCGAAGGGATCGGTTGCGAGGTGGTGCCACTTTACTGCGACGTCGACGGCACCTTCCCGAACCATCACCCGGATCCATCTGACCCGGCCAATCTGGAGGATCTGATTCACGCGGTGAGACAGACCGAGGCCGACCTTGGCATTGCCTTCGATGGCGACGGCGACCGTCTGGGCGTGGTCTCACGATCCGGCGAAATCATTTATCCGGATCGACTGTTGATGCTGTTCGCGCGCGATGTCCTGTCGCGCCAGCCGGGCGCCACGGTGATCTACGACGTGAAGTGCACCAGCCATCTCAAGGGGCAGGTGCTCGATGCCGGTGGCAGTCCGCTGATGTGGCGCACCGGGCATTCGCTGATCAAGGCGAAGATGCGCGAGACCGGTGCCGAGCTCGCCGGCGAGATGAGTGGACACTTCTTCTTCAAGGAGCGCTGGTACGGTTTCGACGACGGCATCTACGCCGCCGCGAGACTGTTGGAAATCCTGGCCGGCGATCTGCATGGACGCAGTCCGGAAGAGATTTTTGCCACCTTGCCGAAGGGCGTTTCCACACCCGAACTGAAGATCGAACTGGCTGAGGGCGAGCCATATCAGTTCATGGACAAACTGCGCGAGCGGGGCAGCTTCGAGGACGCCTCGGTGATCACCATCGATGGCCTGCGGGTGGACTGGCCGGATGGCTGGGGGCTGGTGCGCGCATCCAACACCACGCCAGTGCTGGTGTTGCGCTTCGAAGCGGACAACGCTGCCGCGCTCAAGCGTATCCAGCAGGTCTTCCGCCAGCAGCTGCTGGCAGTGGATTCGAAGCTGAAGTTGCCGTTCTGATGAGGGGAGAACCCCGATCGGATCGAGGCTCACGCAAGCCGGGCTGGCTCTCTTTGCAAACCGTCCGGCCGGAGCCGGGAGCGAACCAGGAAACCGACGCCTACTGCTCGTTCTTGGCCTGTTCCGCTTTCAATTCACGGTAGCGTGCCAGTTGCTTGACCTGCAGCTGCACGGTCTGCGCGCGCAGATTTTGTTGCCGCTCCAGCACATCGCGTTGACCATTGACCACGTTGCGTTGCGCCGTGATGCTGTTGGTGATGAACGGTGGTACCGGTTTCTTGGAGTTTTCGATCTCGGCAGCGCGGGCAAGCAGGTCGGTCAGCGCCTTTTCCTGACTGCGCAGGTTGATCTGGGTGGTGTGGATCTGCTGATCCATGTTGTCCAGCGTCTGTTGCAACGAGATCTTGTACGACTCCACGTCGGGATACGCCGCCAGCATCTGCGCCTCGGCATCGGCGACCTCCTTGGCCGCGCGTTCCTTGGCAGCCTGTTCGGCGGCCAGTTTGTTGGCCGCGGCGCGTTCCTCCGCGTTCAGTTGGCGTGGCACATGTCGCACCACGATGCCGTGGTCGTTGACCAGATCGTAGCCATATTTCATGGCTTCGGCCGTCAGGCTGTCGCTGAAGTGCATCAAGCCTTGTGCGTCATACCACTTGTAACGGAGATTGCCGGTACTCTGGGCGTGCGCGCAGACACTCACGCCCAACGCAATGGCAGCAAAAACGAGCAGTGACTTGCGCATGAACTCTCCTTTCTCGCCCGAAGTATAACCACCCGGACCGAAGTGCCTAGCTTCCCCCGATTCGCGGCGGTTGCCAGTGTGACCGGATTCGCGTGATGCGATCGGACGCTTCACGGCCTCAGCGGGGAACCCCGTAGCGGGCACGATAACTCAGCAGACGGGCGTGCTCGTTGGCCATCTGCGGCTGTTCGCCAGCGTAGTCCAGCACATCATCGAGCGCGGTGATGGCGATCACCGGAATGCCGAAGTCGGCGCTTACCTCCTGCGCCGCCGAGCGCTCCCCCTGGCCACGCTCCTGCCGATCCAGCGCAATCAGCACGCCGGCCGGCTCGGCGCCCTGCGCGCGGATCAGCGCCAGCGACTCGCGCACCGCGGTGCCGGCGGTCATCACGTCGTCGACGATAAGCACACGACCCTTGAGCGGCGCGCCGACCAGCACGCCACCTTCGCCGTGATCCTTCGCTTCCTTGCGGTTATAGGCCCAGGGCAGGTCGCGCTGATGCTGGTCAGCCAGCGCGATCGCGGTGGCGGCAGCCAGCGCGATACCCTTGTAGGCCGGTCCGAACAGCATGTCGATCTCGATGCCGGAGTTCACCACGGCGGCGGCGTAGGCGCGGCCCAATTGGGCCAGCGCGGCACCGGAGTCGATCCGCCCCATGTTGAAGAAGTACGGACTCTGGCGGCCGGACTTGAGCGTGAAATCGCCGAAGCGCAGCACCTCGCGCTGCAAGGTCAGCCGGATGAAGTCGCGTTGGTAGTCGTGCACGTGTGGTCTCGCAGAAAGTCGGTGTAAGAGGCGGGCGCGCAGCAGCGCCTGTTGCATGCCTGGATCGCCCGCCATGATACAGCCCACCGCGGTCGCACCAGTTCAGGTTCGGCACCGTGTGACCACAATTTTTGGTATCGCCGGATCGAGCGCCGTCGCGATTGCTATGATCGCCCATTACCGGATAAGGAAAGCCCATGCGCATCATCAGCCTCAACGCCAATGGCATCCGCTCGGCGGCAAGCAAGGGCGTGTTCGACTGGCTGCGCAAGCAGGACGCCGACGTGGTCTGCCTGCAGGAAACCAAGGCACAGGAGCATCAGCTGAGCGATCCGATGTTCCGTCCCGACGGACATCACTGCTTCTATCGCGACGCCAGCAGCAAGAAGGGCTACAGCGGGGTGGCGATCTATGCCAGACGCGAGCCGGATCAGGTGCTGACCGAGCTGGGCTGGGACGAGTTCGACAATGAGGGCCGCTATATCGAGGCGCGTTTCGGCAAGCTCTCGGTGGTTTCGCTGTACTTCCCGTCAGGTTCGTCCGGTGACGAGCGCCAGCAGTTCAAGTTCAGGGCAATGGAATGGATCACGCCGATCTTCGATGCCTGGCTGAACAGCGGCCGCGACTATGTCATCTGCGGCGACTGGAACATCGTGCATACGAAAGACGACATCAGGAACTGGAGCTCGAACCAGAAAAACTCCGGCTGCCTGCCCGAGGAAAGGGCATGGCTGGATCTGCTGTTCCAGCAGCGTGGCTGGGTCGACAGCTTTCGGGCATTGAAGCCGGACGCCGTGGAATACACCTGGTGGTCGAATCGCGGCCAGGCCCGCGCAAACAACGTCGGTTGGCGCATCGACTATCAGGTCTGCACGCCGTCGATGCGCGAGCGGCTGAAGTCCTGCTCGATCTATCGCGACGAACGTTTCTCCGACCACGCGCCATATACCGTTGACTATGCCGACTGAACCCACCGTCGCAGCGGCAGGGCGGAACTGGCGCATCGTCAGCATCGGCCTGCTCGGCTTCGCTTCCGGCCTGCCGCTGGCGTTGTCCGGCAGTGCGCTGCAGGCGTGGTTCACCACCGCGGGCATGAGCCTGCGTGACATCGGCTGGATCACGCTGATCGGCCAGGCCTACGTGTTCAAGTTCCTGTGGGCGCCGCTGCTGGATCGGCTGCCTCTGCCCTTCCTCGGTCGTCGCCGCGGCTGGATCCTGATCATGCAGTTGCTGTGCGGCGCGGCGCTGCTCAGCATGAGCTTCTACACGCCGCAGGGCGCGGCTGGCACGCTGGCCTTCCTTGGTGTGCTGCTGGCGTTCGCGTCGGCGACGCAGGACATTGCCTATGACGCGCACCGCACTGATCTGCTGCGTCCTGACGAGCGCGGCTGGGGCACCGCGTTCATGCAGGGTGGCTATCGCGCGGCCATGCTGGTGTCAGGCGCGTTGGCGCTGATTCTTGCCGATCACGTCGGGTGGGCCTGGGTTTACCGTTTGATGGGCGCATTGATGCTCACGGCGATGCTGGTTACGGTCACCTCGCCCGAGGCGCCGGACGAACAGCCCGCGCGCAGCTTCGCTGAAGCGGTGGCGCAGCCGTTCATGGACTTCTTCCAGCGCTACGGCAAGCTGGCGCTGGGCTGGCTTGCGTTGATGGTGTTGTACAAGCTGTGCGACGCCTTTGCGTTGTCGCTGTCCACCACCTTCCTGCTGCGGGTGCCGCAGTTCACACTGACCCAGCTGGGCGCGATCAACAAGGTCTTCGGCCTGCTCGCCGGCCTGTTCGGCGCCCTGGCCGGCGGCTGGGTGGTGACGCGCATCCGCCTGTTCCCGGCGTTGCTGGTGTTGGGCGCGGCACAGGCGCTGGTGAATCTGGGTTACATCTGGCTGGTGCACAGCGGGCCGAATCTCTACGCACTGGCTACCGTGGTCGGCATGGAAAACTTTTTCAGCGGGCTGGGCAGCACCGCCTTCGTGGTGCTGGTGACGGCGCTGTGCAACGTGCGCTTTTCCGCCACCCAGTACGCGCTGCTGTCGTCGCTGGCGGCGGTGGGCCGGGTATTTCTGGGGCCGCTGGCAGCGTGGTTGGTGCCGCAGGTGGGCTGGTCGAACTTCTTCGCAATCACCGCGCTGTCGGCCCTGCCGGGCCTGCTGCTGGTGATCGGCCTGCGTCACGCGATCCATCGCGCCGAGTTGGCACGACCGCACTGAGCGAGGTTGGTGCAACCCGGGTCGGCCAAACCAGGCCGACGTGCAGCATGGAGCGCCCCGAGCACCGGTCAGCCGCATGCCGACCGGCATCACCTGCTTGCTCGTTGAGCCGCTCAAGATTCCCGAGCAAGCGATGCTCGGCGGCATCGCGCGTCCGTCGCTGCCGCGACACGGGCTTCTCCCCCAGCAAAATCGGCACGAACACCCGGATCGATGGATCAGGATCGGCATCGTCGGGGCTTCGTTTCGGCGTTGCGGTGGCGCGCAGGGAGTCGTCATGCCGTGCTGCCAAACTGTGCACAGTGCGACTGCCAACCAGGCCACGAATGGGTTTCCGATGGCGGTAGAATTCGTGCGAACATGCCGACACACCACGCAGGTACCCGAGCAACGAGGAGTGATACTTGTGCCGGAGATGATCGTGCAACAGGTTGACGAGCTGCTGATCAAGCGCATCAAGCTCTTGGCCAGAGAGCGGCAGTGTTCGATCAACGAGGTGCTGCTCGATGCACTGCGCTACGGTCTGGGTATGTCCGAGTCGCGGCAGTTCAGCGAGAGCCTGCGCGATCAGGCACTGGTAGTGCTCGATGGCCACTGGGATGCCGAGGAGCAAGGCATTTTTCAGGAGGCGGTGAAAGCCCTGGCGAAAACGCGTCCGACCCAGTTTGCGCCGGAAAGCATTCGTTATGCCGAGTCCCCTCCCGGCGCCGAATAGATGGCGCCGAGCACGCGCGGTCCGCGCGCCCCGGTCACCGCCGGCAGGTTGCCGGGCAACTGCAGCAGGCGTTGTCTGGCCAGCCAGGCGAATGCCGTCGCTTCCAGGAAATCCGGATCGATGCCATGGTCGGCGGTACTGCACAGCAGGCACGGCGACAGCAGTTCGGCCAGCCGCCGCATCAACGCGCCGTTGTGCACGCCGCCGCCACAGGCCAGCACGTCCTGGGTTGATGGCGCGAATTGTTCGATGGCAGCTGCGACACTGCGCGCGGTGAGTTCGAGCAGGGTGGCTTGTACCTCGGCGGGGTGCAGCGCGGCCAGGCGCGGGTGCAGCGCCAGCCAGTCGAGATGGAAATGTTCGCGCCCCGTGCTTTTCGGCGGCGCAAGACTGAAATAAGGATCGGCCAGCAACGCATCCAGCAACTCCGGGTCTGCATGACCGGCGGCGGCAAACGAGCCATCGCGGTCGAACGGTTCACCGCGGTGGCGCAGGCACCAGGCATCGAGCAGCCCGTTGGCCGGGCCGGTGTCGAATCCGCGCACGCTGCCGTCAGCGGCAAGCACGGTGATATTGGCGATGCCGCCAAGGTTGAGCACGACGCGCGTTCGACCCGGTCGGGCCAGCAGCATGGCGTGCAGCGCCGGCAGCAGCGGCGCACCCTGGCCGCCGGCGGCGATGTCGGCTCGGCGGAAGTCGGCTACCACCTCGATGCCGCAGCGCTCGGCGATCACGCTCGGGTCGCCAAGTTGCAGGGTGAAGGGCAAGGTGCCGGTCGGACGGTGCCGCAGTGTCTGTCCGTGGCTGCCGATGGCCCGCACTGACTGCGCCGGCATGCCGCTGTGTTCGAGCAGTTGCAGGGCGGCACTGGCGAAATGCTGGCCGATTTCGACGTCCAGACGGCCAAACGCGTCCAGATCGACTGCACCCTCACTTTGTGCCAGGCCAAGAATCCGATGACGCAGTTCGACCGGCCATGGATGCGCGTGGCTGGCCAGCAGTTGCGGCTGGCCTTGATCGAACCGGACAAGCGCGGCGTCGATGCTGTCTGCGCTGGTGCCGGATATCAGGCCGATGTAGAGCGCCGAAGCGTCGTCAGCCATGGGATCGTGTTGCTCAGTTGTCGTTGTTGTCTGCGGCCTTGACGCGGGCCAGCTTGATGCGATTGTCCAACTCGGTGAGGCGGGCAAGCTGCGGTTTGACCACCTGTGTCTCGAATCGCGCCAGTTGAGCGGCCGGCAGCGGTTGGGGCTTGGGCAGGGTCACCGTCTGCGGGTTGCGCTGCACGCCGTTGACTCGGAACTCGTAGTGCAGGTGCGGCCCGGTGGCGAGACCGGTCATGCCGACATATCCGATCACTTCGCCCTGCCGCACGTGTTCGCCGACGTGCTGACCCTTGACGAAGCGCGACATGTGGCCGTACGCGGTGCTGATGGTCTTGCTGTGCTGGATCACCACGAAATTGCCGTAGCCGCGCTCCCAGCCGTGATACTTGATCACGCCATCGCCGGCGGCATGGATTGGCGTACCCATCGGTGCGGCGTAATCCACGCCCTTGTGAGCGCGCATGCGCCCGAGGATCGGGTGCATCCGCGCGACCGAGAACTTGGAGGAGATGCGGGTGAAATCGACGGGGATGCGCAGGAACGATTTCTGGATCGGCCGCCCGTCCTCGCTGAACCAGCCGTAGCTGCCGTCCGCCTTCTTGAAACGATACGCGGTGTAACGCTTGCCCTGGTTGATGAACTCGGCGGCGATGATGTCGCCTTCACCATAGTGGATGCCGTCGCGGTAGATGTCGTCGTAGATCACGGTGAAACTGTCGCCGACGCGCAGATCCTGCACGAAATCGATGTCGTACTTGAACAGGTCGGCAAGCTTGCCGACCATCGCCGCATTCATTCCGGCCTGGTCGCCGGCGGCGTACAGACTGCTGCGGATGGTGCCGTGGGCGATCTGTTCGCGTAAATCGATGTCGCGTTGCTGCAGGGTGAAGCTGGGATGATCACCATCCAGTCGCACAACGGCGCGATTGGCCTGATCCTGGTCGTAGCGGAAGCCCTTGAGACTGCCGTCGCTGTCCAGCAGGAAGTCGAATTCTTCGCCGGGCCTGATGTCGTGCAGCGCCGACTTGTGGTCGCCCGCGGCATCCATCACTTTCTGCAGGTCGCTCATGCCCAGGCCGTGCGCGGCGAAGATGTCGGACAGTGTCTGGCCCGGTTGCACGTGTACCACTTGCCACTGGTTGACCTCGGCTGGCGTGGTGCTGCTCGGGGCGATCTTTGGCAGTGCCAGCGGCAGCAGGGCGTGGACTTCAGGTGTGGGAGCCGGACGCATCGCGCTGGCCCAGGCCGGCATGATGAAGCCGGACAAGAAAGTCACCAGCAAGGCCGTACCGGCAAGCACCAGGCGCTCGCGGTGCCAGCGCAACGGCTCGATCTCAGGCGAGCGGTTGAATGACCAATGCGCGCAGCGTTCGTAGAAGTGCGAATGCCTGCGTTGTGCCTTGCGGCAGATCGCCAGCTTGCGGGCTTGCCATGACCCCTGCTCGTGTTCTGCCATACCGTGCACGCCCTGCGCTACTAAATAACAAAGTTCGCGTACCATAACGGCCATGTGCAAATGGCGTCAATGTCTTTTCCATCAAGGGTTTGCGCAACATTCCCGGTTAACGCACAATTAACGCTTACAGCACGGTCGGGTTTCCGACTGCTGCCCACTACCGACATCATCCAGAGAGAAATGCATGAGCGAGCTTGAGCAGGCGCTGGCCACGATTGCGCGTGGCGCCGATGAAATCATCAAGCGGGAGGATCTGGCCGCGCGCCTCAAGACCGGTGTCCCGCTGCGGGTCAAGGCCGGCTTCGACCCGACTGCGCCGGATCTTCATCTCGGCCATACCGTGCTGTTGAACAAGATGCGCCAGTTCCAGGATCTGGGCCACCAGGTGATCTTCCTCATCGGTGACTTCACCGGGATGATCGGCGATCCCACCGGCAAGAACGTCACACGCAAGCCGCTCACCCGTGACGATGTGCTGGTCAACGCCCAGACCTATGCCGAGCAGGTCTACAAGGTGCTCGATCGTGAAAAGACCGAGCTGCGCTTCAATTCGGAGTGGTTCGACAAGATGTCGGCGGCCGACATGATCAAGCTTGCCGCGCAGTACACCGTGGCGCGCATGCTTGAGCGAGACGACTTCACCAAGCGCTATGCGGCGCAGCAACCGATTGCCATCCACGAGTTCATGTATCCGTTGACGCAGGGATACGACTCGGTGGCACTGAAGGCCGATGTCGAGCTTGGTGGGACCGATCAGAAGTTCAACCTGCTGATGGGGCGCGGGCTGCAGGAGCACTACGGTCAGCGACCACAGGTCGTCCTGACCATGCCGTTGCTGGAAGGGCTGGACGGCGTGAACAAGATGTCCAAGTCGCTGGGCAACTACATAGGAATCAACGAGCCGGCCATCGACATCGTCACCAAGACCATGAAGATTGGCGACGAACTGATGTGGCGCTGGTTCGAGCTGCTCAGCTTCGAGGTGTCGCTGGACGAGCTGGCGACGATGAAGCAGGACATCGCCCATGGGGTGCTCAACCCGCGCGATGCCAAGCTGCGTCTTGCCCGCGAGCTGGCTGCACGTTTCCACAATCCGGCCGCAGCCGAGCTGGCCATCGCCGGCTGGCATGCCGTGGTTCGCGGGGAGGGTGACACGGCATTGCTGCCGCAGGCCGATATAGCCGTACCTGCCGAAGGCATGCGGCTCGCCGCCCTGCTTACCGCGGCCGGACTGACAGCGAGCAACTCCGAAGCGAACCGCAAGCTGAAGGAGCGCGCCGTGCGCATCGACGCCGAGGTGGTGGAGGATGCCCAGCGCGTCTTCAGCCCGGGATTCGAAGGTGTGCTGCAGGTGGGAAAGCGCAACTTTGCCCGGGTGCGCCTGGTACAGGCCTGATCCGTTGATGTGAGGAAAGGGAAACTTCGTTGCCTGTCATAGGTTTGCGGCGCGCAGTAAAAAACTTTCCACGAAACGCTTGCCAAAAAAGCTGCAGGCCGTATTATTCGCGGCCCGCAGTCGCCCAACGTCGCAAGACAGACCAGCGGGGCCTTCGAAAAAAGCTTCACCGAAGGTGTTGACGGTCGCAAAAAGCGATGTAGAATGGGCGGCTCACCTAGGACGAAACGTCTTCAGGGGTAATCGAGGAATCGGTTACAAGCGATGGATCTTTGACAGTGTGCGCAGGTGAATTGTGTGGACGTCTTGTGTTGAATGGGTCACGACCTGTCCAAGCAATGCAAGCGTCCCACCAAGTAAAAGTCAGTAATGAGTTTTGATTGGTTGGGAACCAACGCTTCAGAAAGATAGATGGCCGAGCCCGCGAGGGTGAGGTTGTCGAAAACTTAAGTGAAGAGT
Source organism: Pseudomonadota bacterium (assembly GCA_021780735.1). Lineage (GTDB taxonomy): Bacteria > Pseudomonadota > Gammaproteobacteria > Xanthomonadales > Rhodanobacteraceae > Rhodanobacter. The sequence continues at coordinate 14,883 of JAJXYE010000129.1, forward strand.
TTGATCCTGGCTCAGATTGAACGCTGGCGGCATGCCTAACACATGCAAGTCGAACGGCAGCACAGCAGAGCTTGCTCTGTGGGTGGCGAGTGGCGGACGGGTGAGTAATGCATCGGGACCTACCCAGACGTGGGGGATAACGTAGGGAAACTTACGCTAATACCGCATACGTCCTACGGGAGAAAGCGGGGGATCTTCGGACCTCGCGCGGTTGGACGGACCGATGTGCGATTAGCTAGTTGGTAGGGTAATGGCCTACCAAGGCGACGATCGCTAGCTGGTCTGAGAGGATGATCAGCCACACTGGAACTGAGACACGGTCCAGACTCCTACGGGAGGCAGCAGTGGGGAATATTGGACAATGGGCGCAAGCCTGATCCAGCAATGCCGCGTGTGTGAA
>JAJXYE010000313.1 GCA_021780735.1 Pseudomonadota bacterium
GTCGTCGATCTGCGTCGGGGTCGGCGCACGTCGGGTGACGACTTTCAGCTCGTCCGCCGTCACCATGCCGAGGTCGGCGCTCTGGATCAGCAGGCCCGAGCCGACCCGCTTGGATTGGTTGCCCGGATGCGCGTCGAGCAGACTGCCGTCGGCCGGCAACGGGATCACCAGCACGCGCACGTTGCCCTTCTTGCTGAATGCCTTGAGCGCGTCGTCGGTGTACGACGGCGCCAGCACCACCTCGACGAACTGGCGCGCAACGATGGCCTGTGCGCTGGCGCCATCGACTTCGCGATTGAACGCGATGATGCCGCCGAAGGCCGAGGTCGGATCCGTCTGGTAGGCCAGGTCATAGGCCTTGCCGATACCATCCAGGCTCACCGCCACGCCGCACGGATTGGCGTGCTTGACGATGACGCACGCGGGCTTGCTGAAGCTGCGCACGCATTCCCACGCCGCATCGGCATCGGCGATGTTGTTGAACGAAAGTTCCTTGCCCTGCAGCTGGCGGAACGTGGCGAGGGTGCCCGGCGCGGGATGCAGGTCGCGGTAGAACGCTGCCTGCTGGTGCGGGTTTTCGCCGTAGCGCAGATCCATCAGCTTGACGAAACGGCTGTTGACCTGCCCGGGGAACGCGGCATGGCCGGCGATGGCGGTGTGGCTCTCGTCGAGCTCCAGGCCGGACAGGTAATCGCTGATCGCGCCGTCATAGCTGGCAACGTTGTTGAAGGCCACCACGGCAAGCTTGAAGCGGCTTGCGCGGCTCAGCCCGCCGTGGTTCTCGATCTCGTCCAGCGCCGCGGCATATTGATCGGGCGAGGTCAGCACGCCGACGTCGTTCCAGTTCTTCGCGGCCGAACGCAGCATCGCCGGACCACCGATGTCGATATTCTCGATCGCCTGTTCCAGCGTGCAGTCGGCCATGGCCACGGTTGCCTCGAACGGGTACAGGTTGAGTACCAGCAGGTCGATGGGAGCGACACCCAGTTCGCCCATCACCGCGTCATCGATGCCACGCCGGCCGAGCAGGCCGCCATGCACCTTCGGATGCAGCGTCTTGACCCGGCCGTCCATGATTTCGGGAAAGCCGGTAAGCTCGCTGACGTCGCGAACTGCGATTCCGGCCTCGCGCAGCGCCTTCGCACTGCCACCGGTGGAAAGCAGCTCGACGCCGGCCGCGGCCAGGCGCCGACCCAGGTCGATCAGGCCGGTCTTGTCGGACACGCTGAGCAGGGCGCGGCGTACCGGAACGATCTGGGGAGCAGGCATGAGCGGGTTTCCTTGAGTGGGAAAGCCGAACATTATAGCCGTCTGGATGACTTGCCGTTTCGGCGCGAATCAGAGCAGTCCGTGGCTGGCCAGCTTCTTGCGCAAGGTGGCGCGATTGATGCCCAGTGCCACGGCGGCCCGACTCTGGTTGCCATCGTGGTAAGCCAGCACCTCCCGCAGCAGCGGTACCTCGACCTCACGCAGCACCAGGGCATGCAGGCCTTCGGAACATTCGGTGTCGCCGATGTCGGCCAGATATCGGCGCACCGTTCGACTGACACATTCGCTGAGTGCGCTCTGCGAGCCAGCACTTTGCACCGGGGTCGATGACACGGCCTCGGCGGCAGTCAGTCTTACGGCGTTCACGGATGGCTTCCCTCGCGTACGATGCGGCGCCAGCATGGGCCGCTGTCTGTGGATGGTTCGGGTGTTGCAGATCACGACGTGTATCGAATGCCTGACGGCACTCTGCGCGAGGGGTCGAGTCTACCCGCGTGGGCAGAGAATTTTAAGTACCCAAGGCGCAGGATTCATTCGAATCCGAATTCGAAGGCCACCGCCTTGTCACCGGGATCTTCGACTTCCAGCAGCAGCACGGCGTTGGCGCCGGGTGCAAGACCTTGGCGCAGGATCGTCTCGTCGTCGAGGTATTCGGTCGGTTGCAGGCGGCGCATCGCTACGCGCTTGCCGCGGGCGTCGATCAGGGTGATCGTCAGTACCGGGTACGGCTGGGTGAAGGCGGCATCATTGCGCACACTGGCGCTGATCATCAGCGCGCCGGTCACGCTGGGATGTGCCTGTACGTTGCTGGCGACCAGGTGCAACTTCGCTGGTGCGGAGATCAGCGGAAGCCTGCAGCCGAGTGCCGCGCAAGCGCCCCGCAACCAGCCACCGACCTGCGGGTTGCGAATGATCGGGTCGCGCTCGGCCCAGCCAAGCTGCGCCAGCAGGGTCATGCTGAGTACCACACAGGCGATCAGCCACGGCCAGGATCGTTCGCCGGACGATTCGCGTGGGCGCCGCGGCTGCCGACGCGGACGCGACCGGGTGTGCTTGTGTCCACCCGACTCGCGTGCAAAGCGGGGGGCGAACACCAGGTGCGAGAAGTCTTCATCGCTGGCCGTCGCGTTCGCGCTCGGCTCCGCTTGCACGACAGCCGGTGGATCGGGTTGCGGTCGGTAGACCACCAGATCGACGCATGGCGGCTCCATTGCCGGTTCGTTCACCGGCAGTTCGACGAAGGGTTCCGGCGGCAGCTGGTCGGTCAGTGTGGCGACGCTGTCAAAGCCGGCACCGCAATGGCCGCAGACGAGATGGCCGTGGGCCTGCGCAAACGTGCGCGCATCCAGCGAAAACACGGACAGGCATTCGGGGCATTGGGTATACATGCAGGCCGCTTTGGTCGGTATCGGCCAAGCTTAGCTTAGATGGCTGCAGCTACCAGCGCGCGGATGCGCCGGGTTCAGACGAACCGTCACTGTACTCAGCCGCGTCGGCGGCCGCTGATGCGCACCCAGTCCTCGCGCATGTCTACCTGCAACTGGTCGAACCATTCACCGTAACGCTGCAGCAGTTCGTCCTGCTGTCCGGCGAGAATGCCGGATATGGCAAACGGTGCACCGGCCTTGCTGGCTGTGGCGAAGACGGGAGCGAGTTCGGCAAGTGGCCCGGCGAGGATGTTGGCGATGAATATGTCGGCGGGTTCTGACTTGAAGTCAGCCGGGAGAAACAGGCTCAGTCGATCGGCGACGGCATTGCGTCGGGCATTGTCGGCCGAAGCCAGCAGCGCTTGTGGATCGTTGTCGACGCCGACCGCGCTGGCGGCACCCAGCTTCAGGGCCGCGATGGCAAGAACGCCCGAACCGCAACCGAAGTCGGTGACGGTCTTGCCGGCGAGTTCCAGTCCGTCCAGCCACTGCAGGCACAGCGCAGTGGTCGGGTGGGTGCCGCTGCCGAAGGCCAGGCCGGGATCGAGCCGGACGACCACACTTTCGTCATTTTCGGGTGGCTCGATGTTCCAGGGGTAAATCCATAGCCGCCGGCCGAACGGCATCGGCTTGAACTGATCCATCCAGACCCGCTCCCAGTCCTGATCCGCTACTTCAATGAAGCTCAACTGATCCAGCTCCAGCCATGGCAGCAGTTCGCCCAGCGCCGCGCTGAGCCCGCGCCGGTCGGCGTGTTCGTCGAACAGGGCGCTCAGGGTGATAGTCGGCCACAACGGCAACTCGCCCACGCCCGGCTCGAAGATCGCCTGTTCGTCGGGCGTCTCCGCCTCGGCGTCACGCAGGGTAATCGACAACGCGCCGAGATCTTCCAGCGCTTCTTCGGCGCCGGGTTGCTGTTCGGTGCGCAGGACGAGGGAGAGTTCGAGAAAGGGCATGCGGCGAATTCGGTAGGGGCGGGAGCGCAATGTGCGCGATGCCCAGATGCGGGTCTCGGCAGGGGGGCATCGGGCACAGAGTGTGTTCCTGCAGGTGGGTCAGACGCCGGTGGCGGCCTTTTCCTTCTGCTCGGCCATGCGCTTTTCCAGATAGTGGATGTTCTGGCCACCCTGCTGGAAGCCGGCGTCGGCCATGATCCGCTGCTGCAGCGGGATGTTGCACTTGACGCCCTCGATGACCGTCTCGGCCAGGGCCAGGCGCATCCGGGCAATGGCGGTTTCGCGATCCGGCCCATGCACGATCAGCTTGCCGATCATCGAGTCGTAATTGGGAGGAATGCGGTAGCCGTCGTACAGGTGCGTATCGACGCGCACGCCGGGGCCGCCTGGTGCCTCGAAGCGCTTCACCGTACCGGGTGATGGCATGAAGGTGTCGGGATCCTCGGCGTTGATGCGGCACTCGATCGCGTGGCCGTGAATGAGGATGTCTTCCTGCCTGATCGACAGCTTCTCGCCACCGGCAATCAGCAACTGTTCGCGTACCAGATCGATGCCGGTGATCAGTTCGGTCACCGGGTGTTCGACCTGGATGCGGGTATTCATCTCGATGAAATAGAAATGGCCGTTTTCGTACAGGAATTCGAACGTACCCGCACCGCGGTAACCAATGCGGATGCAGGCGTCGACGCAGACCTTGCCGATCTGCGCGCGCTGCTCGGGCGTAATTCCGGGTGCGGGCGCTTCTTCCACCACTTTCTGGTGGCGTCGCTGCATCGAGCAGTCGCGTTCGCCGAGGTGAATCGCATTGCCCTGGCCATCGGCCAGCACCTGGATCTCCACATGACGCGGGTTCTCCAGGAATTTTTCCATGTAGACCTGGTCGTTGCCGAAGGCTGCCTTGGCTTCCTGCTTGGTCATCGTGATCGCATTGCCGAGATGCGCTTCGGTGCGCACCACTCGCATGCCGCGACCGCCGCCACCGCCGGCCGCCTTGACGATCACCGGGTAGCCGATCTCGCGGGCGATCTTGATATTGGTATCGACGTCGTCGCCGAGCGGGCCACCGGAGCCGGGCACGCACGGTACGCCGGCAGCCTTCATCGTACGGATCGCCTCGACCTTGTCGCCCATCAGGCGGATCACCTCAGCCGTCGGTCCGATGAAGATGAAGCCGGATTGCTCCACCTGCTCGGCGAAGTCGGCGCGCTCGGACAGAAAACCGTAGCCCGGGTGGATCGCCTGGGCGTCGGTGATTTCCGCTGCCGCGATGATCCGCGGAATATTCAGGTAACTGTCAGTCGAAGGCCCCGGCCCGATGCAGACCGACTCATCGGCCAGGCCGACATGCTTGAGATTGCTGTCGATGGTGGAATGCACCGCCACGGTCTTGATGCCCAGACTGTGGCAGGCGCGCAGGATGCGCAGCGCAATTTCGCCGCGGTTGGCGATGACGACCTTCTCGAGCATCCCGGCGGCCTCAGGCAATCACGAACATGGGTTCGTCGAATTCAACCGGCTGGCCGTTCTCGACCAGGATGGCCTGCACGGTGCCGGCGACATCGGCTTCGATCTGGTTGAACATCTTCATAGCCTCGATGATGCCCAGCGTCTCGCCTGCCTTGACCTGCTGGCCGACCTTGACGAAGGCCGCTGCGCCCGGCGTGGAGGAGGAGTAGAAGGTGCCGACCATCGGTGCTTTCACCACGTGCCCGGCGGGCAGGGCGTCTGCTGCCGGCGCCTCGACGGCGACTGCGGCAGCGGCAGCGGGCGCGGCGACTGGTGCGGCCGCAACCGCCACCGGTGCGCTGGCGGCGACCGGTGCCCCCGCCTTGGGTACGCGTGAGAGTCGGACGACTTCCTCACCTTCCTTGATTTCCAGCTCGGCGAGGTTGGACTCCTCGAGGAGATCGATGAGCTTCTTGATTTTGCGCAAATCCATGGGATCAGCCTTTGGTCGGTCTCGCCACCGTCGGTGGCAGGATGGGAATGGAGGGCCGGTGGGCCTGAGGGTTCATGCGGCGCCGGCGGAAGCCTTCAACTGCCTCAGCGCGGCGTCGAGGGCGAGCCTGTAGCTGTCGGCGCCAAAGCCACAGATCACGCCGATGGCGATGTCCGACAGGTATGAGCGATGCCGAAACGACTCGCGCGCATGCACGTTGGACATGTGTACCTCGATAAACGGTATGGCCACGGCGCTCATTGCATCGCGCAATGCCACGCTGGTATGGGTGAAGGCGGCTGGGTTGAACAGGATCATCGAGGTCTGCTCATCGCGCGCCTGCTGGATCCGGCCGATCAGTTCGTGCTCGGCATTGGACTGGAACCAGACCAGCTCGTGGCCGGCGGCCTGCGCCTGCTCGGCCAGCTGCTGGTTGATGTCGGGCAGGGTGGCATGGCCGTAGATGTCCGGTTCGCGGGTGCCCAGCAGATTGAGATTGGGGCCGTGCAGGGCCAGGATCTTCGCCACGACATTTCCTTGGCATGCGCGGGACTCGCGACTTGCGGCGCAGTGTGCTCGTAGTCGCGGGTGTTGTCCAGTTCGCCGCAGATCGGCGATGTTGGGCGGAGAAGACCGTGTTTCCGTGCGTAAGCGTATGTCGCTGCCGCGTCAGTGCGGGTTCTTTTTGCCGCCCAACCATTCCTCCAGCCGAGCATTGGACAAGGCGCCAGCATGCGCGTCCAAGATGCGCCCATCAGCATCGATCAGGACGCTATATGGCAGTATTTTGGCAGTATCGCCCAATCTGAGCGTGGTGCTGGGCGAGCGCATGTCTCCCAGCAAAATCGGGTAATTCACCGGATGTCCCGCGAGAAAGGCACGAACACGATCCGCCGAATCCATGCCAATTCCTACAACGATAGCCCCCTGTTCGCCGAACTTTCGTTGAGCTCGTTGCAGCGCGGGCATCTCGTCAAGGCATGGTCCGCACCAGGTGGCCCAGAAGTTCAGCAGCACACGCCGACCGCGATACTCCGCCAGGGCATGCATGCGACCGTCGAGGTCGGGCAGGGCGAGCGCGGGCAACGGCTGCCCGATCAGTGTCGATGGCGACGTATCCGTCGCCGTCGGCTGCCGGGCGCCGTGCTCGACGATGCCGCCCAGAACCGCAGCCAACAGCGCCAGGCCCAGGATCAACTTGCTGCTGCGATCGAGCATCAGCGGGATGCTTCGGTGAGCGCCTGCTCGACCAGCGAGCTGGTCAGCACGGTCGACAACTGTCTGCCGGCACCGCCATTTTTGGGGAAGACCACGTACAGCGGCACACCGGGTGAGTGGTATTTCTGCAGGAAGGCGCTGATGGTCGGGTCGACGTCGGTCCAGTCGCCCTTCATGTACACCGCGCCGGTGCGCTTGAGCAGGTTGCGGAAGCTCTGTGTGTCCAGCACGGTGTGTTCGTTGGCCTTGCAGGTGACGCACCAGTCGGCGGTGATGTCGACAAAGATCGGCGTTCCGGCGGCGCGCAACTCGGTCAGCTTCTGCGGACTGTAGGCAACCACGCCCTGCTCGGTGACAGCGCTGCGCGACGGCCGTGGCACCTGGCTCAGCAGCAGCATGGGCACCAGCGTGGCGAGCGCGAGCAGCACGACCGCGAGCCTGCTGATGGTGCCGCGTGAGCGACTGCGCTCAAACCACCACAGGGTCATCGCCAGCAGCACCATCGCCACCAGCACCAGACCGACCGCATCGGCTCCGCGCTGGTTGGCCAGCACCCACACCAGCCAGGCGGCGGTCAGATACATCGGAAACGCCAGCACCTGCTTCAGCGTTTCCATCCAGCGACCGGGCTTGGGCAGCAGGCGGGCAAGCGCCGGTACGAAGCCGATCGCCAGGAACGGCAGTGCCAGGCCGAGACCCAGTGCCAGAAACACCAGCAGAGCCGACAGCATGGGTGCGGCAAATGCGTAAGCCAGAGCGCTGCCCATGAACGGGGCAGTGCATGGGCTGGCCACCACCACCGCCAGTACGCCGGTGAAAAAATCCCCGGCCGGTCCGGAACGCGAGGCCAGTACCGCACCGGTATTGCCCAGCGAGGTGCCGAACTGCACCACGCCGGACATCGACAGCCCCACCGCGAGCATCACGCAGGCGAGCACACCCACGACCAGCGGTTGCTGCAACTGGGTGCCCCAGCCCAGTGCATGACCTGTGGCGCGCAGGGCGAGAATGCCGCCGCCCAGCGCGGCGAAGCTGCCCAGTACGCCGGCGCTGTAGAACAGGGCGTGGCGACGTGCGGAACGACGGCTTTCGCCGCTTTCCAGCACGCTGACCGCCTTGATCGACAGTACGGGCAGGACGCACGGCATCAGGTTCAGAACCAGTCCGCCGCCGAGCGCCAGCAGCAGTGCGGCAATCAGGCCGAGCGACACCGGCGCGCCGGCAGGTTCGATGGTGGGGCTGGCCGCAGGCGGGGTGCCGACGTCGTCACTGAGCGAGCCGCCGCCGAGGTCGATGCTCACACTGCGATCCATCACCGGATAACACAGGCCGCCTTGCTGGCAACCCTGAAAGCTGGCATCCAGCTTCAATTGGCGGCGATCGCCGAGATTGCCTTCGACGGTCACCGGCAGATCGAGTTCGCCGAAATACACCGTGACGTCGCCGTAGTGCTCGTCGTGATGGGGTGTGCCCGCCGGCCATGCCGGTTTCAGGCTGAGTCCGGCGGCATCACTGAGCGTCAGCCTGGTCTGGTCACGGTACAGGTAATAGCCCTTTGGCATGGTCCAGCGCAGCAGTAATTGATGCGGGCTCTGCGCCAACGCGTCAAACCGGAATGCCTGCTCCGGCGGCAGCGCGGCATCGTCGGTGGCGCTGGACGAGCCGCCGATGGCCTGCAGTGCGGCACCGAGCGAACGTGTCGCCACGGCCGGTGGTGGTGGCTGCATCGCCGCGCTGCCGGCTGGCAGCGGCAGGTCGATCTGCTCGGTATGGGGTGGATAGCAGATCTTCGGGTCGACTTCGTGGCAGCCCTGGTATTGCACGCTCAGTCGCAGACGGGTGGTGCCTGCCGACACGGTGTACGGCAGGCTGGCATCGATCGAGTGGTGGTAGGTCTCCACGTCGCCGAGATACTCGTCGTGGTGCTTCTCGCCATTGGGCAGTTGTGCCGCGCCCAGGCTCACGCCAGCGCCTGCCTGGAACTTCATGCGGCCGCGATAGAGGTAGTAGTCCGGCGCGATCTTCCAGTGCAGTTCAAGCAGCCCGGGCGTGCTGGCATCCGCGCTGAGCTGGTAGGCCTGGGTTACCGGCAGCAGATCTTCCGTGCTCTGCGCGAACGTCGGCGCGGCGGCAAGCAGCAGGGCCAGCCAGACAAGGAACAGGCGCATCATGACTCCTGAGCGGGGAAGAAGCTGCATTATGGCTCAGCTGCCGCGCCGGGAATGTCGCTCAGGCTGCGGTGTTCGCCCGCACCCAGTCCAGGTAGGCGGCGTGGCCGGCCTGCACCGGCACCGCGATCAACTCCGGCGTTTCGTAGGGGTGAAGCTGCAGCAGGCGTGACTTGAGCGCCTCGAAACCGGCGGCCGTGGTCTTGATCAGCAGCAGCTCTTCGCTGTCGGTGCGCACGGCGTCCTGCCAGCGATAGGTGGAACTTACTCCAGGCAGGCGGCTGACGCAGGCGGCGAGTTTCTCGTTCACGATCGACTCGGCAATGGCGCGGGCGCTGGCTGCATCCGGGCAGGTGCAGTAGCAAAGCAGCAGGTCGGTGGTGGCTGGCGAGGACGAGGTCATGGCTGCAGCCTAGCCGGAAAGCTGTGGACTTGCGGCAGAACGACAATTTTCGGGCGGGCCCTTGAAACGGTCATGATCCCGCCCAACCTGCAGTGCATCCCCCGCTTCAAAGCTCTTGCAGTGGCGGGCTGTACCGCTAAAATTGGCACTCACTTACCATGAGTGCTAACAAGATCGCTGAATCGGGTCTTGCAGGCCTTGTCCCACCTCAATCGACCATTGGAGTCATCCATGAGCACACTGCGTCCGTTGCATGATCGCGTCATCGTCAAGCGTCTCGAAGAAGAGCGCGTTTCCGCCGGCGGCATCGTCATCCCCGACAGCGCCACCGAGAAGCCCACCCGCGGCAAGGTCGTCGCGGCCGGCACCGGCCTGATCATGGCCGACGGCAAGATCCGTCCGATGTCGCTGAAGGCGGGCGACGTGGTGCTGTTCGGCAAGTATGCCGGCCAGGAAATCAAGATCGACGGCGAGGATCTGGTGTTCCTGAAGGAAGACGACATCGTGGCTGTTATCGAAGGCTGATGGGTCGGGGTCGGGCTTGGTTGAGCGCGAATCAAAAGCGCGCACGCCAGTCGCCTTTGGCTCCTTCTTGAAAGGCTGTCGTAACTCGTTTCATACCAATTCAATTTTTTTGAGGCAAAAAAATTATGTCCGCTAAAGAAGTCCGTTTCGGCGAAGACGCCCGCGCCCGCATGCTGAAAGGCGTCAACACCCTGGCCAACGCGGTCAAGGTTACCCTCGGCCCCAAGGGTCGCAATGTCGTGCTCGAGAAGAGCTTCGGCGCCCCCACGATCACCAAGGACGGCGTGTCCGTCGCCAAGGAGATCGAGCTGGCCGACAAGTACGAGAACCTCGGCGCGCAGATCGTCAAGGAAGCCGCGTCCAAGACCTCCGACGTGGCCGGTGACGGCACCACCACCGCCACCGTGCTGGCGCAGGCGTTCATCCAGGAAGGCCTCAAGGCCGTTGCCGCCGGCATGAACCCGATGGATCTGAAGCGTGGCATCGACAAGGCCGTTCTGGCCGCCGTCGGTGAGCTGAAGAAGCTTTCCAACCCCACCGCAGACGACAAGGCGATCGCCCAGGTCGGCACGATTTCGGCCAACTCCGACACCAACATCGGCGACATCATCGCCACCGCGATGAAGAAGGTCGGCAAGGAAGGCGTGATCACGGTCGAGGAAGGTTCGGGTCTGGAAAACGAGCTGGACGTGGTCGAGGGCATGCAGTTCGATCGCGGTTACCTGTCGCCGTACTTCATCAACAATCAGACCTCGCAGCAGGTCGAGATGGACGACCCGTACATCCTGATCCACGACAAGAAAGTGTCGAACGTGCGCGAGCTGCTGCCGGTGCTGGAAGCCGTCGCCAAGGCCGGCAAGCCGCTGCTGATCGTCGCCGAGGAAGTCGAAGGCGAGGCGCTGGCCACGCTGGTGGTCAATACCATCCGCGGCATCGTCAAGGTTGCTGCCGTGAAGGCGCCGGGCTTCGGTGACCGTCGCAAGGCGATCCTGGAAGACATCGCCGTGCTGACCAACGGCCAGGTCGTTTCCGAGGAAGTCGGCCTGTCGCTGGAAAAGACCACGATCGGTGATCTGGGTCGTGCCAAGCGCATCGTCATCACCAAGGAAAACACCACGATCATCGACGGTGCCGGCGAAGCGGAGAAGATCCAGTCGCGCATCGGCCAGATCAAGGCGCAGATCGAGGAGACCTCGTCCGACTATGACCGCGAGAAGCTGCAGGAGCGCGTGGCCAAGCTGGCCGGCGGTGTTGCGGTGATCAAGGTCGGTGCCGGCACCGAGATCGAGATGAAGGAAAAGAAGGCCCGCGTCGAAGACGCCCTGCACGCCACGCGCGCAGCGGTCGAGGAAGGCGTGGTTCCCGGCGGTGGCGTGGCGTTGATCCGCGCGCTGAAGGCCGTCGAAGGCCTGAAGGGCGACAACACCGACCAGGACCTGGGCATCGCGATCACCCGCCGCGCGCTGGAAGCGCCGCTGCGCGCGATCGTCGCCAATGCCGGCGAAGAGCCCTCCGTGATTCTGAACAAGGTCAAGGAAGGCCAGGGCAACTTCGGCTACAACGCCGCCACCGGCGAGTTCGGTGACATGGTGGCGATGGGCATCCTGGATCCGACCAAGGTGACCCGTTCGGCGCTGCAGCATGCCTCTTCCGTGGCTGGTCTGGCGATCACCACCGAGGCGATCGTTGCCGAACTGCCGAAGAAGGACGAAGGCCACAGCCATGGCGGCGGTGGCGGCGGCATGGGCGGCATGGGTGGCATGGGCGGTATGGACTTCTAAGTCCCGCTTCATGGTGAATGAGAAAACCCCGCTGCGGCGGGGTTTTCTTTGGGTCGCAGATGGCATTGCTGCGTGCGCCTGCAACCGTCGTCATCGAGAACAACCAGGCGAACAGCAGCATCGCTTGTGGCCCCGGAACACACGCCCGGGCTACTGCCGAGCCGCTGCTCAATGCGCGATCGACTTGGCCGGTGCATTCAGCGCGTTGGTGCCGACGGCGTGCTCGACGCTGGCAGCCATCACCGCCGCGGGAAGCAGCTTGTCCAGCTTTCCACTCATGCGCAGCTGATCCACGCCGGCCATGGCGTCGTCGATTTGCTTCAGCTTGCTGGCTTCGTCCAGTGGCGGTGCACCGGGCGCTGCCGTCAGCGCGGCGAGCTGAGGGCCGACCAGCCGGGTCAAGGCGAAGTAGGGATCGTCGTGGATACCCACCTGCGCCAGCAATTCGCCGGGCAGCAGCCATGCGGCGGTGTCCTGGTGTTGCGGCTTGCCCTTGTAGTGCGGGTCGACCAGCAACCAGGTACCTGACTGGCTGAGCATGTCGCGACCATCGACGAAGCCGGTGGTGTGGTAGCTGTTGCTCAGTGCTGGCAGATGATCGCCATAGAACAGCACCAGACTGGGCCGTTGGCGCTTTGCCAGCCACGTGACCAGCCGGCCGAGTTCGGCATCGGCATGCTTGAGGTGATAGAGGTAAGTCTGCAGTTCGAGCTTGTCCCGGCCGACGATGCCGGCGGGTACCGGGATCGCGTCGCGTTGCGCGGGGTGGGCCGGCTCGATGTCGTAGGGGCCGTGCGCCTCGATGCTGATGGCGAAGATGAACTGCGGTGGGCCACTGTCCTTCAGCTGGGTCATGATCTCATCGGTCATGGCGCTGTCTGCCATGTACTTGCCGTCGTTCGTCGCGCTGGCCGGGAACGACGACTGCGACACGAAGCGGTCGAAGCCGATCGCCTTGAATGCCGTGGTGCGATTCCAGAATGAAGGATCGTTGCCATGCAGGGCCAGTGTGCTGTAGCCATTTGCCTCCAGCGTGCGCACCAGGCTTGGCAGCGACTTGTGACTCATCTGCAGATAGGGAAACTGCAGGTTGTCGAAGTAGCGCAGCGACAGTCCACTGAGCACTTCGAATTCGGTGCGGATGGTGCCGCCGCCAAAGGTGGGCACATGCAACTTGCCACTGATGCCGTGTGCGGCGAGCCGGCGCAGGTTGGGCGCGAAGTTGCTGTGTTCGTAACCATGCATGATGGTGGGATCGAAGAACGATTCGCTCTGGATCACCACGATGTCCGGCAACGCGCTCGCTGTGGTCGGTGCCTGCATTGCCTGCACCAGTGCCGGCGTGGATTGGGTGATCAGCTGTACGGCCGCGGCGTGGTCAGCCTTGTGCTCGCCACTACCGTATTGCAGGTGAAACAGCATCAGCGAACTGATCAGCCCCGAATGATTGGTGGTTACGGTGGCCGACCATGGCTCCAGCCACAGCACGCGCGCGTTGTACAGCGTGCGCCACGCCGACAGGCCGGCCAGCATGCTGACGAGCGCCAGGGCCAGCACGCTGCCGCCGAGCAGGCGCATGCCGACGCCGCGGCGCGGGAACAAGGGCGGCTCCAGTCGCCATGCCACGATCAGCAGCGCCACCGCGGCGAGCAGGCCCAGATACGGCCACGGGCTGTGCGGCAGGTAATCGACAAGCACGTGCATGCCACCCTTGTGCAGCTGCCCGATCATGCGGAAGTCGTCCGGCAACAACGGTGTGCCGAGGTTGGCCACCTTCAGCCGATTCACCGCATAGAGCACCCCTTCAAGCAGCAATGCCAGGCCAAAGGAAAGCCACGGCCGCCTGCTCAACGCAAACAGCACACCGGCAAGCAGCAGTCCAGGAAGCGCATTGGCCAGCGGAAAGCGTGCCTGGTCGAACAGTCGCAGCGGCGCCACGCCGACGCCGCCATCGAGCAGGCCGGTCAGCAGCACGAAGGCCAGCGTGAGCGCCAGCAGAAGGGCTGTCGGTGCGACGATTGCGCGCCAGCGCGATGGTGGATGAGGCGAGGTCAGCGGCATGCCATTCCTGCGGTTGTGGTCGTGGTGGCGACACAGCAATGTAATCACGCCAGGATGAACGGCGGGTAGGTATCGAATGCCGGATCCGGAGCAGGCGGGGAATTGGATCCATCCATCCACCCGGATCGGCGTTGCCAGGGCCCGGTGACTGCTGATCGCCCCGGCATGCGGCACAATGTTGCGATGATCCTGCATGAATCCGCCGCGCTGCGTGCGCTGATCGACGACCGCTATGCCGACCTGGTGGCCCGTTGTCGTGCCGCTGGCGTGCCGCTGCATGACGATGCCGGTGTGGCCGAGAGGATTCGGCGCACCTTGCTGGCCAGCGATTTCGCCTTCGACGTATGGTCCCGCCAGCCCGAGCTGCTGTCGCCACAAGGGCTGGAACGACTTCGCTCCGGCAACGACGCCAGCGTTCGCATCGAGTCGCTGAGGCTGGACGACGACGAGACCCGGTGCATGGCGGCACTTCGTCAATTCCGGCATGCCGAGGCGCTGCGGCTGGTGTTTCGCGACGTCAACGGGCTGGACGATCTGCCGGAGACGCTTTCGGCCACCAGCGTGTTGTACGAGTCCCTTCTTGGTCTGGCACTGGACTGGTCCGAGCGCGCGCTGGCCGTGCGCTATGGCCACAGTCGCGGCGCTGATGGCACGCTGCAGCGGTTGCTGGTGATTGGTTTCGGCAAGCTCGGTGGCAGCGAGCTGAATTTTTCCTCCGATATCGATCTGGTGTTCGCCTACCCGCAGGGCGGGCAGACCGATGGCCCGCGTGTACTGGACAACAGCGAATACTTCGTGCGACTTGGGCGTCAGCTGGTACGCCTGCTGCACGAGACCACCATGGACGGCATCTGTGCGCGGGTTGACATGCGCCTGCGGCCGTTCGGCAACGCCGGGCGGCTGGCGCTGTCGTTCGCGGCGATGGAGCAGTACTACCAGAGCGAAGGTCGCGACTGGGAGCGCTACGCCTGGATCAAGGCGCGCCCGGTGGCGGGCGATCGCAGTGCCGGCAAGCAGCTGCAGGAACTGTTGCGCCCGTTCGTCTATCGCAAATACCTCGATTACACCGCGTTCGCCGGCTTGCGCGAGATGAAGGCGCTGATCGACGCCGAGGTAGTGCGCAAGGATCTGGCCGACAATCTCAAACTCGGCCCCGGCGGCATTCGGGAGATCGAGTTTACCGTGCAACTGGCGCAGATGATCCGCGGTGGCCGCGAGCCGACCCTGCGTGTGCGTGGACTGCTGCCGGCGCTGGAGGCATGCGCCGCCCGCGGTCACATCGACGCCCGTCGTGCGCGCCAGCTGCGTGAGGCTTACGTGCTGTTGCGCCAGGTCGAAAATCGGGTGCAGATGTTGCGCGATGCGCAGACCCACGACATCCCCGATGATCCGCTCAGTCGCGAGCGCATCGCGCTCGGTCTGGACTATCCCGACTGGGCGACGCTGAACGCCGCATTGGGCCGCCATCGCGCCATCGTCAGCGAGGAATTCGCTGCCGTGCTGATGCCGCAGGGCGGTC
>JAJXYE010000086.1 GCA_021780735.1 Pseudomonadota bacterium
GATGGTCATCGGTGCGATCGGGGTGGTGTTCGGCGACATCGGTACCAGTCCGCTGTACACGCTGGCCGAGGCTTTCGACGGCAAGCACGGCATGCCGCCGGAGCCTTTCAACATCCTCGGCGTGCTTTCGCTCATCACCTGGACGCTGGTGGTCGTGGTGGCGTTGAAGTACCTCACCCTGATCATGCGTGCCGACAACCGCGGCGAAGGCGGCATCATGGCGATGATGGCGCTGGCCCAGCGCGCCACCCGCGACCATCCGCGCACGCGCCGCCTGGTCGCGCTGGCGGCGGTGCTGGGCGCGGCACTGTTCTTCGGCGACGGCGTGATCACGCCGTCGATTTCGGTGCTGTCGGCGGTGGAGGGCCTGGAGGTCGCGGCACCGCAACTGGCGCACTGGGTGGTTCCGCTCACGGTGCTGGTGTTGCTCGCGTTGTTCTGGTTCCAGAAGCACGGCACCGGCAAGGTCGGCGGCGTGTTCGGGCCGGTGACGTGCGTGTGGTTCGTCTGCCTTGGCCTGATCGGCCTGTACAACATCTTCCGGTACCCCGCGATCCTGTGGGCGCTCAATCCGTGGTACGCCGTCGATTTCTTCATCCACCACGGAGCCGACAGTTTCCTAGTGCTGGGTGCGGTGGTGCTCTGCGTGACCGGCGCCGAGGCGCTGTACGCGGACATGGGCCATTTCGGTCGCAACCCGATCCGCATCGCGTGGTATGCCTTCGTGATGCCGGGCCTGCTGCTCAACTACTTCGGGCAGGGCGCCCTGCTGATGCATGCCCCCGCGGCCGCCAGCAACCCGTTCTACCTCGCGGTGCCGAAGTGGGGCCTGTATCCCATGATCGTGCTGGCCACCGCGGCCACCGTGATTGCCTCCCAGGCGGTGATTTCCGGCACCTTCTCGATCACGCGCCAAGCGATCCAACTGGGCTTCCTTCCGCGGATGCCGGTGGTGCATACCTCCGAGGCGGAGGCCGGGCAGATCTACCTGCCGTGGATCAACCGCATCCTGCTGATCATGGTGGTGCTGGTCGTGATCGGCTTCAAATCGTCCACCGCGCTGGCCGGCGCCTACGGCATCGCGGTGACCGGCAGCATGACCATCGACACCACGCTGTTCCTGATCGTCGCGTGGCGGATGTGGAAGTGGAATCCGGGCCTTGTCGCGTTGCTGGGCCTTTTTCTGCTCGCGGTCGACCTGTCGTTCTTCGGCGCCAACACGCTCAAGATCCTGGACGGCGGATGGTTTCCGCTGGTGCTTGCGCTCGCGGTGTTCACCGTGCTCGTCACCTGGCGGCGTGGGCGCGAACTGGTGCTGCGCCAACTGAAGCACGGCGGCCTGGCGCTGGAGCCGTTCATCGCCAACATCGCCGAACACCCGCCGACGCGCGTGGACGGTACCGCGATCTTCTTGGTCAGCGATCCGGACGCCGTCCCGCACGCGTTGCTGCACAACCTCAAGCACAACAAGGTGCTGCACGAGCGCAACGTGATCCTGACGGTGGAAACGCTCGAGACGCCGTATGCGGAACCCGAGGAACGCATCGAGGTGAGCGATCTGGGCCACGATTTCCACCGAGTGCTGCTGCGTTTCGGGTTCACCGAGGATCCCAACGTGCCCGCCGCGCTGCAGGCGTGCGCGAAGCATGGCCTCGACATCAACATGATGGACACTACGTTCTTCCTGTCGCGCGAGACCATCGTCGCCACCGACCGGCCGGGCATGGCGTTGTGGCGCGACAAGCTGTTCGCGTTCCTCGCCCGCAACGCGCTGCCGGCGACGGCGTTTTTCAGCATCCCGGGCAACCGCCTGATCGAACTCGGGGCACAGGTCGAGATTTGAATCGCCGCGCGTCGGTGCGCGTTCGGGCGCATGAATCGTTACACTGCGCGCCCTGTCGCACTCGAACAAGGCCACGTCATGCAAACGATCCGGTCGCAGAAGCAGGCTTCTCCTTCGCTGCGCGTGCTGGCGTTCGGTGCGCTCGGCGTGGTGTTCGGTGACATCGGCACCAGCCCGCTGTACGTGATCCAGGAAGTCTTCAGCCGCCAGTACGGCCTTGAAGTCAATCCCGCCACGGTCCTCGGCGTGCTTTCGCTGGTGTTCTGGTCGCTGCTGCTGGTGGTGACGCTGAAGTACGTGTGGTTCGTGATGCGCGCCGACAACAAGGGCGAGGGCGGCATCATGGCGCTGCTGGCACTGGCACAACGCAGCGTGCACGGGTTGCCGCGCATGCGCTGGCTGGTGGCGGTCACCGCGATTTTCGGTGCTGCGCTGTTCTACGGCGATGGCGTGATCACGCCGGCCATCTCGGTGCTGGGTGCGGTCGAGGGCATCAAGGTCGCGACGCCGGCGCTGACGGCCTGGACGGTGCCATTGAGCGTGATCACCCTGTTCGGCCTGTTCCTGCTGCAGAAGCACGGCACGGCGCGCGTCAGCGGGCTGTTCGCGCCGGTCACCTGCGTGTGGTTCGTCGCGATCGCGTTGCTGGGCCTGCGCATGATCGTGCGCGAGCCGGCCATCCTGCTGGCGTTGAATCCGTACCATGCGATCCGCTTCTTCGGCTCGCACGGCATCGCAGCGTTCCTGGCTCTGGGTGGCGTGGTATTGGCCGTGACCGGTACCGAGGCCCTGTACGCGGACATGGGGCATTTCGGCAGGAATCCGATCCGCGTGGCATGGCTGGGATTCGTGTTGCCGGCCTTGCTGCTGAACTATTTCGGACAGGGCGCGTTGCTGCTGCGGGAACCGAAAATCACCGGCAACCCGTTCTACCTGCTGGTGCCGCATGCGTTGCTCGTTCCCATGATCGTGCTCGCCACGGCCGCCGCGGTGATCGCATCTCAGGCGGTGATCACCGGCGCGTTTTCGATGACGCGCGAGGCCATCCAGTTGGGCTATTCGCCGCGCATGCGCGTGGTGCATACCTCGAGCCGCATGTCCGGGCAGATCTTCGTGCCTTGGATCAACGGGATGTTGCTGGTGCTGGTAATGGTGGCGGTAATAGGGTTCAGGTCCTCGGAAAACCTCGGCGCCGCGTACGGCATCGCGGTGACGGGCACGATGGTGGTGACCACGTTGCTGTTGTTGCTGGTGGCGCTGCGGCTGTGGCGCTGGAAGTGGTATGCGGTAATCGCGCTTGGCGTGCCGCTGCTGGCCGTCGACTGTGCCTTCTTCGGCGCCAACCTGCTCAAGGTCGAACACGGTGGCTGGTTTCCGCTAGTGTTGGGGCTGCTGGTGTTCACCGTGCTCACGACCTGGCGGCGGGGGCGGGAACTGGTCTTGCGGCAACTTAAGCACGGCGGGCTCGCGCTGGAGCCGTTCATCGCCAGCATCGCCGAGCATCCGCCGATACGCGTGCCGGGCACCGCGGTGTTCATGACCGCGAACCTCGCCGCCGTGCCGCACGCGCTGCTGCACAGCCTCAAGCACTTCAAGACGCTGCACGAGCGCAACGTGCTGCTCAGCGTGGAAACTCTGGAGGAGCCGTATGCCGATCCGGCCCAGCGCGTGGAGCTGCATGATCTCGGACACTCGTTCCACAGCATGACGCTGCGCTTCGGCTTCATGGAAGACCCCGACGTGCCCGCGGCGCTCGCCGAGGCTGCCGCGCACGGACTCGACTTCGACATGATGGACACCACGTTCTTCCTCTCGCGCGAGACCGTGGTAGCGACCAAGCGGCCCGGCATGGTGCTGTGGCGCGACAAGCTGTTCGCCTTCCTGTCGCGCAACGCGATGCCGGCGACCGCGTT
>JAJXYE010000124.1 GCA_021780735.1 Pseudomonadota bacterium
CCGATGCGTTCTTCCCGTTCCGCGACGGCATCGACGCTGCCGCCGCCGCCGGAATCAGTGCGGTGATCCAGCCGGGCGGCTCGATGCGCGACAGTGAAGTGATAGCCGCCGCCGACGAGCACGATATCGCGATGGTGTTCACCGGAATGCGCCACTTCCGGCATTGAAGCCGCGCTCGCGGCAACGCATCGTGCAGACCATGGCTGCAGGATGGTCATGCACGCTCCGTTGATGGCGCATGGTTCAGGATCAAGGCTCCCTCTCGGAGCCCACCATGCGCTACCAACTTTATTACTGGTCTGGCATTCAGGGCCGGGGGGAGTTCATCCGCCTCGCCCTGGAAGACGCCGCTGCCAGCTACGACGATGTCGCCCGCGACCAGGGTGACGATGCCATCGTGCCGTTTCTCGACGGCGTCCATCATGGCGACCTGCCCTTCGCACCACCGTTTCTCAAGGTCGGACGGATGGTCATCGCGCAGGTCGCGAACATCCTGCAGTATCTCGGCCCGCCGCTGGGGCTGGTTCCAGCCAGCGAAGGCCGGCGGCTGTACGCGCATCAGTTGCAGCTGACCATCAGTGATCTGGTCACCGAGGTGCATGACAGTCATCACCCGATCGCCAGCGGCCTCTACTACAGGGAACAGCGCAAGGAGGCAGCTCGTCGCGCAGCAGATCTGCGCGAGGCTCGCCTGCCGAAATTCCTCGACTATTTCGAGCAGGTGCTCAAGCGCGGTGGCGGGCAGCATGCACTGCGCCAACATTCATACGTCGATCTGTCGCTGTATCAGCTGATGGCCGGGCTGGATTTCGCCTTCCCCCGGGCGATGCAACGGCTCGGTCGCGACTATCCCCTGCTGCGCGCACTGGGCACGCGCGTCGCCAGGCGGCCACGCATCGCCGCCTATCTCGATTCTCCACGACGCCTGGCCTTCAACCAGGACGGCATCTTCCGCCACTACCCCGAGCTGGATGATCCAGCCTGAAGCCATGGCGCTCAGAACAGCGCAATCACCATCGCACCAGCAGCAATCAGTCCGCCACCGAGCAGTAGCTGCCAGCTCGGTCGTTCACCAAGAAACACCAGCCCCAACACGATCACCAGCACCACGCTGAGCTTGTCGATCGGCGCCACCTTGCTGACCGGGCCCAGTTGCAGGGCGCGGTAGTAACACAGCCAGGACAAGCCGGTGGCAATGCCGGACAGCACCAGGAACAACCAGCTGTGCCAGGGCAAGCCGGTCGGCTTCACCCACTCCTGGCGCAGACTGACGATGCCGGCGGTCACCAGCACGATGACGATGGTGCGGATGAAGGTGGCGAGGTTGGAGTTGATGCCGACCACGCCGAGCTTGCCGAACAGCGCGGTCAGCGCCGCGAACAGTGCCGAGCCCAGTGCAAACAGCAGCCAGCTTTCACGCAGTTGCATGGTGCCCTCCGCTCGCCCACGACGCCTTGCCTGATTGATCGCTGCTGCCATTGCGGCACCGGCGCCGCAACTCAGTGACCGCCGTCGTCGCCCTTCGCCGGCGCCGCCGAACCGGCGCCACTGGATGCCGCCGCGGGTGGTTTGCTCTTGCCCCACTCCAGCACCTTGTACATCACCGGACCGATCGGCTTCTGGCCATGCTCGTCGACCAGCCGGCCCTGCGGGTCGACCATGTAGGTCTGCTGGATGCCATTCTTCGGCGTCACCACCACCATGTAGACACGGCCGCTGCGGCTGTATTCCTGCACGGTGTTGTCGCCTTGCTGCCGCACCTGGACATCAGGCAGATCGCTCTCGCGCCCCATCCGGCTGTCGCCACTCTTCATCGCCGGCAAGGTCAGCGGATGCAGATCGGGCCGCGCAGGCGTCGCCGCGGGTGCGGTGGCGGAGCTGGCCGGTGGCGGCACGGCTTTCACGCCGGGGTCGTTGATACCCGGTGGTGGCGGCGGTGTGCCCGGCATGGAGGACTGCGCACAGGCACCCGAGGCAAGCATCATCGAGGCGGACAGAGCGCTGGCAGCAATCAGCAGGGTGACGGTTTTCATGGCGGCAACCTCGAACGGGGGTTTGAGCATAGCAGGGCCGTCGGCCCAGCTTTCGTGAAATCCGGCACCGTGCACTCGCGTGCGAGAATGGCTGGCCAGTCCCACGGCATTCCCGCCAAGCACCGGTTCGCCCCCGCCATGTCCAGACTCATCCTGATCGACGGTTCCTCGTATCTGTACCGGGCCTTCCATGCCTTGCCGCCGCTGAGCAATGCCCAGGGCGAGCCGACCGGGGCGCTGTTCGGCGTGGTCAACATGTTGCGCGCCACGCTGGAGGCCAGACCGGATTATCTGGCCTTTGTCAGCGACGCCCCGGGACCGACCTTCCGCGATGCCCTGTACGACCAGTACAAGGCGAACCGCCCGCCGATGCCCGACGATCTGCGCGCGCAGGTTGAGCCGATGCTGGCGATCGTGGCCGCGCTGGGTTTTCCGGTATTGCGGGTGGCTGGCGTGGAAGCTGACGACGTGATCGGCACGCTGGCGCTACGGGCGCAGGCACTTGGCATCGAGGTGCTGGTGTCCACCAGCGACAAGGACATGGCGCAACTGGTGAACGCGCAGGTCACGCTGATCAACACCATGAGCAATACCGTGATGGACAGCGCCGGCGTCATGGACAAGTTCGGGGTACGGCCGGATCAGATCATCGACTTCCTCGCCCTCACCGGCGACAGCGTCGACAACGTGCCCGGCGTGGCCAAGTGCGGGCCGAAGACGGCAGCCAAATGGCTGGCCGAGTACGACTCGCTCGATGGCGTGATGGCGAATGCCGACCGCATCGGCGGCAAGATCGGCGAGAGCCTGCGCGCCGCCTTGCCTCAGCTGCCGCTGTCGCGCCAGCTGGTGACCATCAAGACCGATGTGGCGCTCGATCTGGCGCCGACCGATCTGGCGCGGCGCAAACCTGACGTGGAGCAACTGCGCGAGCTGTACACGCGCTACGAATTCAAGGCCGCACTGAAGGAGCTCGAAGGCGGCTCGCAGCGAACGGCAGTCGGCGAGCCGGGAACCGAGCCCGCTCCCACCGACAGCGCACCAAGGTTGACCGACGGGAACATGGATGCAGCGCTGTCCGCACCCGGCAGCTACGAGCTGGTGACGACACCGCATGCTTTCGATGCCTGGCTGCAGCGATTGTGCGGGGCCGAGCTGATCGCCTTCGACACCGAGACCACCAGCCTGGATGCGATGCGTGCCCAGATCGTCGGCATCAGTTTTGCGCTGGAGCCAGGCAAGGCGTGCTACATCCCGCTCGGCCACGATTACCCGGGTGCGCCTGCGCAACTGGATCGGGATACCGTACTGCGCGCGCTCAAGCCCATCTTCGAGGATCCCGCCCGAGCCAAGCTCGGCCAGCACGCCAAGTACGACATCAACATCCTGTCGCTCTACGGCATCGTGGTGCAGGGGCTCAGACACGACTCGATGCTCGAGTCCTACGTCTGGAATGCCACCGCCACCCGGCATGACATGGATTCGCTGGCCAGGGTGTATCTGGGTTACGAAACGATCAAGTACGAGCAGGTCGCCGGCAAGGGGGCAAAGCAGATCTCGTTCTCGCAAGTGGATCTGGACACCGCCTGCCGCTACGCCGCCGAAGACGCCGACATCACCCTGCGCCTGCATCTGGCACTGTGGCCGAAGCTGGAAAGCTTGCCGGCGTTGCGCAAGGTGTACGAGGAGATCGAGATTCCGGTGGTGCCGGTGCTGGCCGCGATGGAGCAGCGCGGAGTACTGATCGACGGCGACGAGCTGCGCCGGCAGAGTCAGCAGCTGGGTCGGCGCATGCTCGAGTTGCAGCAGCAGGCCTACGCGGTGGCCGGTCGCGAGTTCAACCTCGACTCACCCAAACAGCTGCAGGCAATCCTGTTCGATGAGCTCGGCTTGGCGGCAAAGATGAAAACGCCCAAGGGTCAGCCCTCGACCAACGAGGAAGCACTCGAAGCCATCGCCGATACGCACGAGCTGCCGCGCCTGATCCTCGACTATCGCGGCCTGGCCAAGCTGCGCTCGACCTATACCGACAAGCTGTCCGGCATGGTCAACCCGCGCACCGGCCGGGTGCACACCAGTTATCACCAGGGTTCGGTGGCGACCGGGCGGATCTCCTCCTCCGATCCGAACCTGCAGAACATCCCGGTACGCACCGAGGAAGGCCGACGCATCCGCCAGGCCTTCATCGCGCCGCCCGGCTGGAAAGTGATGGCGGCGGACTACTCGCAGATCGAGCTGCGCATCATGGCGCACCTTTCCGGCGACCCAGGCCTGCTCAAGGCCTTCCACGAAGGCGGCGACGTGCATCGCGCCACGGCGGCGGAAGTGTTCGGCGTACTGCCCGCGGACGTCAGCGCCAACCAACGCCGCGCCGCCAAGGCGATCAACTTCGGCCTGATGTACGGCATGAGCGCGTTCGGGCTGGCGCGCCAGCTGGGGGTCGACCGTGGCGAGGCCAACGACTACATGGCCCGCTATTTTTCGCGCTATCCGGGTGTCCGCGCCTTCATGGACGCAACCCGCGAGCAGGCTCATCGCGATGGCTACGTGCAGACCCTGTTCGGACGCCGGCTGTATCTGGAGAACCTTGCCTCGCGCAACCAGGGCTTGCGTCAGGGCGCCGAGCGCGCCGCGGTGAACGCGCCGATGCAAGGCAGCGCCGCCGACATCATCAAGCGCGCGATGATCGCCGTTGCCGCATGGCTGAGCACCCGCGACGACGCCCACATGCTGATGCAGGTACACGATGAACTGGTTTTCGAGGTACGCGCCGACGCGGTCGAGGCGGTGCGCGCGGGAGTGATCGAGCGCATGTCCGGCGCGGCGGAACTGGCGGTGCCGCTACTGGTCGATGTCGGTGTCGGTGCAAACTGGGACGAGGCGCACTGAGCCGGCGCCGAGTGCTCGCACCCTGCGGCAGGCGGACTTGTCACCCGCGGTTGGCGCCAGCATGAACCGGCCGTAAATCCGGCCGGGAACATTGCAACTTTCCCCGCGAATCGTGTTCAAAGACCTCGGATGCACGCAACGGCATCCATGGTTGGCTTGCCTCCCTGAGCCACCACGGCCGCGTACCTCTCCCCTGGGTCGACGCGTCCACCCGGCCCCGAAGGTCCCCCCTTGACCTTCGGGGCCTTTTTTTGCCCGCATTGCGACTCTGGCCTGTACATTTCCTGCACGGCATTTCCCGGCATACTCGTCGCACATCCATCAAGGGCTCATCCATGCGTGCAGGTCTGATCGTCATTGGCATCATTTTGCTGGCTGCCGGCATCTGGGTAGTTGCCGGGCATGCCTTCTACCCGCAGACCGAAACCCTGCTGCAGATCGGCTCGGCCAAGCTCACCGCCACCCATGACGAGGGCGTACCGCAATGGATCGGCATCGTCGGCATCGTGGTCGGCGCCTTGCTGGCACTGGGCGGCTTCTTGCGGAAGCGCTGAAACGCGGCGCCGATTGCGGAAAACCGCCACCCTGTGGCGGTTTTCTCTTTTCGCTGCGCCGGGGTGGCCCGTTACAATGGTCACGATGGATGTCACCTACCTGATCGACCCGCTCAACGAAGCCCAGCGCGAAGCCGTCTGCGCCCCGCCCGGCCACTACCTGGTGCTGGCCGGCGCCGGCTCCGGCAAGACCCGCGTGCTGACCCACCGCATCGGCTGGCTGACCCAGGCCGAACGCGTGCCGCCATGGGCGATTCTTGCCGTCACCTTCACCAACAAGGCCGCTGGCGAGATGCGCGCGCGACTGGACGCGCTGATTCCCGGCGGCACCCAGGGTCTCACCGTGGGCACCTTCCACGGCATCGCCCATCGGCTGTTGCGCCGGCACTGGCGCGAGGCCGGCCTGCCGGAGACGTTCCAGATCCTCGATGCCGACGACCAGCTGCGGCTGGTCAAGCGCGTGGTGACGGGACTGGGACTGGACGACGCGAAGTTTCCGCCACGCCAGGCCAGCTGGCAGATCAACCAGTGGAAGGACGAGGGCAAGCGTCCCGCAGGCATCGAGCATCGCGACCATCCGGTCACCCGCACCTTCGTGCAGATCTACCAGGCCTATGAGGACGCCTGCCGTCGCGCCGGCCTGGTCGACTTCGCCGAACTGCTGCTGCGCGCGCACGAATTGTGGCTGAAGAACCCGGCCGTGCTGGAGCATTACCAGCAGCGCTGGCGCTATCTGCTGGTCGACGAATTCCAGGACACCAATACCTTGCAGTACGCCTGGATCCGGGTACTGGCCGGCGCCTCCGGACAGGTCTTCGTGGTCGGCGACGACGACCAGGCGATCTACGGCTGGCGCGGCGCCAAGGTAGAGAACGTGCAGCAATTCCTGCGCGACTTTCCCGGTGCACGCACGATCAAGCTGGAGCAGAACTACCGCTCCACCTCGACCATCCTGAAGGCCGCCAACCACGTGATACAGCGCAACGGCAGCCGGCTCGGCAAGCAACTGTGGACCGCCGGCGACGAGGGCGAACGCATCGCCCTGTATGCCGCCTACAACGAGCAGGACGAGGCGCGTTTCGTGATCGAGCGCATCCGCGAATACATCGACGAACATGGCAGCGCCAGGGATTGCGCGATCCTGTATCGCTCCAACGCGCAGTCGCGCAACTTCGAGGAGCAGCTGATCCAGCGCGACCTGCCCTATCGCGTCTACGGTGGCCAGCGCTTTTTCGATCGCGCCGAGGTGAAGGACGCACTGGCCTATCTGCGCCTCACCGCGAATCGGCATGACGACGCGGCGTTCGAGCGTGCAGTGAACACCCCCACGCGTGGCATTGGCGACCGCACCCTGGATGCGTTGCGCCGGCGCGCACGCGGCGAGGACACCTCGATGTGGGAGGCCGCGCTGGCCGAATCGAGTGGCGGCAGCGAACTGGCGGGGCGTGCCAGGAACGCGGTGAAGGCCTTCCTGACACTCATCGACGACATGGCACGCACCTTCGCCGGCCAGGTCGAAGACGAAGGCCTGACCCTCGCCGAGCAGATCGACCACGCCATCACCCATACCGGGCTGCGCGACTTCTACGAGAAGGACAGCCGCGGCAATGCCGAGTCGCGGGTGGAGAATCTGGACGAACTGGTCAATGTGGCCAGCCGCTTCGAGCGCAGCGCCGAGGACATCGAGTCCGGCCTGAGCGAACTGTCCGCTTTCCTGTCGCACGCCACGCTGGAAGCCGGCGAGAATCAGGGCGAGGCCTGGGACGACTGCGTGCAACTGATGACCCTGCACTCGGCCAAGGGCCTGGAGTTTCCGATCGTGTTTCTGGTCGGCATGGAGGAAGGCCTGTTCCCGAGCCAGCGTTCGGTCGACGACGAAGGTCGACTGGAAGAAGAGCGCCGGCTCGCCTACGTCGGCATCACCCGCGCCCGCGCGCAGCTCGTCGTCACGCATGCCGAATCGCGCCGCATGCATGGCACCGAAATGCTGGCGCGGCCCTCGCGCTTCCTGGGCGAGATGCCCGCCGACCTGATCGACGAGGTGCGCCCGCGCGTGCAGGTCAGTCGTCCGTTGTACGGCGGTCGCCCGCGCGAGACTTCCTCCGCGCTCGAGGAAAGCCTGCCGGTGAAGCTCGGCCAGCGCGTCAGCCATCCGAGTTTCGGCGAAGGCGTGGTGCTCAGCGCCGAAGGCAGCGGCGCGCACACCCGGCTGCAGGTGAATTTCGAAGGCGCCGGCAGCAAGTGGCTGGTGGCTGCGTACGCGAATCTCACGCCGTTGTAGGCGTCCATGCGGCTCGCAAATGCATGCGATGGTCGCCTGCGCGTGCGGACGGCCGGATCCAATCGCGGCGGCAGCCGCCGACAACCCGGCGCACTTCTGCACGACTGCAGCATGAACGCGAAATTGTCATGCCGAAACTCCTGACGTCCGCCGCTTTCGCAATCAGGTATCCGGTCGCCGCGAACCTGCCGCATGAAATCCCTTCTCGTTGCCCCGAAGTCCCCTGAGCGCAGCCGACTGGACGACGACATCTGTGTTCACATATTCACGGCGTCGGCGGCGATGGTCGGCGTATGCCTTACCGTGATCGGCATCATCCGGGTGGTTATCACGATGCGCCGTTCGGATCGGGTGGCGGAGGATATGCTGGCGGTGAACGCCCTGCTCTATCTGGGCTCCTGCCTGCTCTCCTACTGGGCCCTGCGCACGCGGCGGCTGTCGCGCAATTATCGGCTCGAACGCGTGGCCGACATCCTGTTCCTGCTGGCGCTCACGCTCACCGCAATCAGCGCCACTTACATGACGTGGGCGATCTCGGCCCACTGAATGTCGGGGCAACGTCGCCTGCGTGACTTGCCGGGCTTGGGCAGCCACAGCGCCAACGACCGCATGCGGAGCGAACGCGCAACGCAGGAAAAAGCGCCGGGCACTGATGGCGGCGCGATGCAAATGCAGCGAACGCATGTCAATATCGGCAGCGGCCGGCAGTTGTCAGTATTCACAGGGGATGCTCAGGTGACGGCCCCACAAATCAGGGAGATCTATGTACAGCCTGCATGGAGTGATCCGCCAGATCGGCGGCAGGGGAAACCGGAACGCATGGCTGGTTCTTCTTTGCGGCATCGGTCTGGGCGGCATGAGCGTCGCGCGCGCGGCCACGCTGGATCCGGCGATGCTGCCAAAGGTCGAGGCCGCCACTTTCGAGGTGGTACAGGCCAAGCCGACCGCTGACCCGCTGACCTACGAGCGGCCGCTGCCGCTGGAATTGCTGCCGTACCAGGAGCGCACCGACAAGTACTACTCGATCGGAACCGCCTTCGCCATCGGCCACAACCGCTACGTCACCGCCGGACACGTAATCATGGCCGGCCTGGGCAGCCTGTGGGGCGCACCGGAGTTGCGCGATTCCAAGGGCCATGTCTACGCCATCGACAAGATCGAGAAATTCTCGCTGCGCAAGGATTTCGTGGTCTTCACGCTGGCCTCGCCGCCGTCCGACGATGCATTGGCGACAAACACCAGGCCTGGCTTGAACCAGGTCGTGTACGCCGTCGGCAATGCGCTGGGCACGGGCATCGTGATCCGCGACGGCCTGTACACCTCCGACACACCCGAGCAGCAGGACGGCAGCTGGAAGTGGATGCGCTTCTCTGCGGCTGCATCGCCGGGCAACAGCGGCGGCCCGCTGCTGGACAGCAACGGCAAGCTCATCGGCGTGGTGCTGATGAAGTCGGCGAACGAGAATCTGAATTACGCGCTGCCGATCAGTGAAGTCCTGGACGCGCCCGCGAATCAGGCCGTCATCGACACACGTGCGGCCTATCAGCTGGACATTTTCCAGACGGTCGAGAATGGCATGTTCAAGGCCCAATTCGCCTTGCCGATGACCCTTGGCGATTTCTATCGCAACTTCCAGGAGCGCGCGAACGCTTCCTCGCAGGCCGAGCTGAAAGCACTGCTCGCCAAGGAGTCAGCCAACCTCTTTCCCCATGGCGCAGGCTCCTCCCGCCTGCTGTTTCAGCAGACACGGTTGAACGCCTTTCCCACGCTGATCGTCCGCGGTGCCAACGGCGAATGGGGCCGTGTCGGCAGCAGCTCGGAACACTACACGCTCAGCGGCAACGGTTATGTGGATTTCGGCTCGGCCGGTCGCAATGGCCTGGTTCATCTGCGCCGTCCCGATGGCGTCGATCCGGCCAGGTTCTATGGCGACGCCACGACGCAAATGGATCTGCTGGCCCAGACCGGCATGTTCCAACGCAGTGTCGCCGGAGAAAAGATCAAGATCACGTCCCTCGGCAAGCCGATCCTGGAAGCGGTGCACACCGACCGTTGGCAGCGCCACTGGCGCGTCGAGGTCTGGCCGCTACCTTACGCGAACGGATTTGGCGTGGTGTATTCGCTTCCCGTCCCCGATGGCAGCGTGATGCTTACGCGGATGACGCCGCCTGCGAACCTGCATGACACAAGACTGGACATGGACCAGCTCAGCAGCTTCATCCACGTGACCTACGAAGGCACCCTGGCGCAGTGGAGCAGCTTCCTCAAGGACTCCACCCTGCTACCGGCGGTATTGAAGAACATCCATCTCGACGTCGACTACGGACGACGCTTCAGCTACACGTCGCCGCGGATGTCCTTCGCCTACGGCTCCGACGTGCAGGCAATCACCCCCGACAACATGTTGTGGCTCGGCCTGCGGTTTTTCATGGACGACGGGAAAGCGGTCTGGGACGTGGGGGATGTCGATGTCTGGAAGGACTCGACCTCCGATAATCACGACAACGTCAACATCCAGCGCTACATGGCGCCGCCGCCAGGTCTGGACAAGGACATGAGCAGTCGCTGGCAGCTGTTGACGCAGCGGCAGTTCCCCTACAACGGCGTGGCGCGACCTGATGGCGACCTGATGGAAATCGATGGCGTCGTCGCACCGGCCAGCGTCGACGGCAAGTCGCCGGCGGTGCTGTACACCGCCTTCTACGGCGCCGCGGGTACGCATCCACAGGCCGAGATGAAACACAAGCTCGACCTGCTGATGAAAAACCTGAAGATCAAGGAGCATTGAAGCGCGTCTCGCCGACACGGTTCGCTGCTGCGCCTCCACGCGAGTCTGCCGTGCGCTCGCCGGACGAACTCCGGCAAGCGCCCATCCTGCGCCCGATGGGTACCATCGACGAAGTGGTCAGTCCGCCAGCCGCGGAACCCCGTGCTGGTCGCGCTGTTCGATCGCGACCGGATGCGTGTCGGGTTGGCCGGCTTGCGCACGCTGCGCCAGCGGCGCCACCGCCTCACCGCGGCCGAGCGCCAGCGCGTTGCGGTAGCAGCGCTGCGCCTGTGCTGCGTCGCCCTCACCGGCAAAGGCGTCGCCCAGCGATTCCCAGGCGAACGAACCGGGCGTGAGCGCGAGTGATCGCTTCAGGTATTGATGGGCCTTGCCCCACAGCTTCAAGCGTACGCACATGCGACCCAGGGTCAGCAACAGGTTGGCATCGTTGGGATGCGCCTCCAGCCAGCCTTCGGCGCGACGCAGGCGCGCCTCAACGTCATCGCCACTGAGGCTGCCATAGGTTTCGATCAACAGCGGCGACCATTCGCGGCGCAGTGCAGATTCCACTTCGTCCATCGCCGGCAGCAGCAGGCCGAACGCGGCAGCACGGCGGGCATACGCATCGACTACCGCCGGCACTCGTCGCTGCGCCTTGGGCAGCTGCGACCACAACGTATTGAGCGCGGCGCCGTCCGGTGCGGCATGGATGGTCGCCACCAGCACCTGCGACTCCAGTGCCGCGTAACCGCGGCTGCCAAGTGCGCCGCTCTTCTGCAGCGGGCCGAGTGCCTCACGGGCACGCCGGACATCGCCGCTTTGCAGTGCGGCCAGCGCCAGCTCGCGCCAGCCAGCAGGAGTCAGCACGCCCTTGTCGGACTCGGGCAACAGCAGTGCCAGCGCCTCGGCAGACTTTCCTTCGCGACGTAACAGCCGTGCGCGCAGCACCCGTGCCGCCTGCGGCACCGCCTGCGAAGCCTGATTCAACGATTCCAGCGCCCGGCCATGTTCGCCGCGCCGCGAGGCCGCCTCGGCCGAGGCGAGCAGGGCCGGGCCACGCAGACTGTGCAGCTGCGCGGCGCGATTGAGGTCGCGTTCGGCATCGCCGTGGCGACCCTCGGCCAGGGCGATCAGACCTTCGCCCAGGCGTTGCTGGCTGAGTCGCCGGTGCCGCCGCGTGAGGGCACCAAACGGCCAGCGCAGCAGGCGACCGAGCAGAGTCAGCAGTGCCCAGGTCAGCAGCAGGATCAGCAACGCCGCAAACACGGTGGTCTCGACACGCCAGCCACGCAGGCGTACCAGCACGTAGCCTGGATCCTCAGCCACCCAGTGCCAGCCGAACGCCGCCAGCGCGGCGGCGATCACCAGCAACAGAACCCAGCGCCATGCCCTCATGGGTGAGCTCCACCCTTTGCCGTCGCGGGATCGGTCGCGGTGGCCGGCGCGGAGCTGGCCGGCGCGGGATTGAGCGCGTGCACGGCACGCAGATTGCGCAGCTCGGTCAATGCGGCACCGAGCTGCACGGCGCGGGTCGCGGGCAGCTGGCGAATCAACCCGGCAAGTGTCTTGCGGGCCTGCTGTACGGCTTGGTCGCGGTCATCGAACTGGCTCGACAGGCTGGCGTCCGCACGCCGCAACGCGGCGGCACAAGCATCGCTGTCGTACGCCAGCAGCGCCGCCTGCGCCTGGGCCAGGTCGAGCGCGGTCAATTCGCGGGCAAAGCGCGCATCGGCGACTGCCAGCGGCGCACCATCCTCGCGCTGCACCCTGACCACGCTGGCCAGGGCATGCCCGATACGCGACCAGGCATCCAGCGGCTGCCCGGATGGCGCGGCATCGAGCGGCTTCAACGGCAAGGTAGCCAGCGCGCCACGCAAGGCCACCAGTTGCTGCAGTGCGGCCGCCCGGGCAATCGGCTGGCTCTTCGCCAGCGCCTCACGCTCGGCCTCGATGCTCTGCCGCACTCCGCTGAATGCACCGTCATTGACCGCGGCCAGGGTCTGGTCAGCCAGGGCGTAAGCCGCCGCCGCACCTTGCGCGTCGTGGAACAGGGTGTAGCGTTCGGCGCCCATGCGCAGCAGGGAATCGGTCTCGTCCAGCAACATCACGTCATGCCCTGACAGGGTCTTTTCGGCCAGTTTGGCCACGGCGTCCTCGAGATTGCGCGTGCGTTCGGCCTGGCCGAGCAGTTCGTCGCGCAGCGAGCGATTGACTGCAGCCGCGTCCTCCAGTTGCCGATCGAGGCTGGCGCGCTGGCTGCTGATTCCGGCCACCGTGGTTTCCAGGGTGGCTACGCGCTGCTGCAGATTGACCGCATCGGCGCTGGCCGCGGCCGTTCCCTGCTGTTGTTGCCATTGGCGCCAGCCAACGTAGACGGCCAGCACCACCGCCAGCAGGGCCAGCAACAGGGCCAGAGCCAGTGTTCCGCCGCCGCGCGGGCGCGGCGGCGACGGGACGCGCAGCGGGCCAGCTGGCGACGGATCGACCACAACGGGGTCGGGACGGACGCCCTTGGGCGCGGCGGGCTCGTGCGGCTGGTCTGCGTTGCTCATGCGCGCATGCTAGCAGGCCATACGCCCGCGTTCGTAGCACGGCCGCGTGAAGGCTGCCCTCAGCGCGCCGCCGCCTGCAGCAGGTCATCGGCCAGCGCCGAGTCAGCCCGCACGATGCGCCCGAAGCCCGCGCGCTGGGCGGCGGTGGCCAGACGCGCGCTGCTGACTACCACGGTCGCCGCCTGCAAGCGGGCCAGCGCCGCCGCCGGCAGCAAACGGCACAGGTTCTGCAGTGCTTCCTCGCTGGACAGCAGCATCCGGGCGGAGTCCGGCAACTGCAGCAACGCGTCGACGTGACGTCGATCCAGTCGCGGCGGCAGGCGCCGATAGACGTGCAGCTCGCGCAGCGTTGCGCCACGCGCCAGCAGTTGCTGCCGCAACAGGCCACGCCCGCCGGGCGCACCGACCAGGGTCACCCGGCGCCCCTTGATGTGCTGCAGCTGCGCAAGTTCGAGCAGACCCTCGCTGTCCTGTCGGGCCGGCACCAGCGGCGATGGAATACCGTGCCGGCGCAAGGCACGCGCAGTTCCCTGGCCCAGGGCGAGTACGGTCGACGCCGTGCGCAGTGGTGCCAGGGTGGCGGCATGGCTGACCGCGGCAGGGCTGCTGAAGATCATCAGTTGATCACCGAGTGCCGCCAGCAGACCGGCTCGTGCGGCGCCTGCGTCGGCTGCACCACGCAGCGCCAGCCCCGGCAGCAACAGCGGCGTGCCACCGAGCGCACGGACCCGACGCGCCAGCGCTGTCGCGGTTCCGGCCGGGCGGGTGATCACCACGGTCCGTCCATGCAAAACCGGATTGTCCACGCTCGCCTGTCGTCCCATCGGCATCCCGCATTCACTCATCGGCATGGCCCCAGTGTAGCTGGCGCCCTACACTTGGCGGCTTCCCCTTGCTCCAAGGCTTCCGCCCAACGTGACTACCACCCACGACGCCCTTGCCCAGGCACAACAGCTGATCGATTTTGCCCGCGACAAGATTCCGCTGACCCGCGCCATGGATCTGCAACTGGCCGGTTATGACACCGACACCCTCAGCCTGAAGGCGCCGCTGGCCCCGAACGTCAACGACAAGGGCTGCGTGTTTGGCGGCAGTCTGGTCAGCGTGATGACCTTGAGCGGATGGGCGCTGATCGAGCTCGCCTTGCGCCGTCGCGGTCTCGACTGCGACGTGTTCGTGGCCGAGTCCAGCGTGCGCTACCTCGCACCGCTGTGGCAGGACTTTCGCAGCGACGCGCGGCTGGCCGAACACGCGGACTGGGCCACGTTCTTCACCACGCTGGAAGCACGGGGTCGGGCGCGGATCAGCGTGGACTGCACGATTCCCGGCCCCGATGGCCAAGCTGCGGCCAGCCTCAGCGCGCGTTTCGTGGCCAAGCAGCGCAACTGAGCCCCACCGCGCGGATTGAGGCAGAATGGTGCGATACCCACCCAGGAGAAACGTCCATGCGCCGCATTCCGTGCATCCTGCTTGCGCTGTCCGTGCTGCTGCTGTCTGCCTGCGCCACGCAGGATCGCAGCAACTCGCTGACCACCACGCTGGCAGCCTATGGTGGCGTGTTGCGCTGGGGCGATTTCGCCAGCGCCGTGCAGTTCATCGATCCCGAGATACGCGCCAAGCATCCGCTCACCGACCTCGACATGGCCCGCTACAAGCAGGTGCGGGTCACTGAATATGACGATGGCGCAGGCCCGGTGCCACTGGACGAGTTCGACGTGCAGCAGACGGCACGCATCAGCCTGGTCAACATTCACACCCAGGCCGAGCGCAGCATCATCGATCACCAGACCTGGCACTACGACGAGAAGACCAAGCACTGGTGGTTGACCAGCGGGCTGCCGGACATCACCCGCGACTGATATCGCGCGGCGCCGCCACCTGTGGATGCCGCGCAACCGGTATAATCACTGGTTTACCCGGTTCGGCACGCCTGACGCGCCCGTGGATTGACGATGAACGATTTCCTGCACAAGCTGCCGCAATTTGTCGGCAACCATGTCGCCTTGTCGGCGCTGTTCGTGATCCTGCTGGTGG
>JAJXYE010000247.1 GCA_021780735.1 Pseudomonadota bacterium
TGCGTCGCGGGCATGCTCCTGGCGTCAGGCGCAAAGGCGGACAGATCCACACTGCTGCGATAGCCCTTGCCGGATTGCATGGCCTTGAAATCGAGTGTCGCGCGCGCCTGCAGTGCTGTCGCACAAAGCAGCAACAGCATGGCAACGCACACCGTGATCGGTGTCCTGGGCATCTCAGATACCACCGATGCAGGCGTACTTGATCTCGGTGTAATCCTCCAGGCCGTACCTGGAGCCTTCGCGGCCGAAACCGGACTGCTTGATGCCACCGAACGGCGCCACCTCGGTCGAGATGAGGCCGGTATTCACCCCGACGATGCCGCACTCGAGGGCCTCGGTGACGCGCCAGCTGCGTCCGAGATCACGCGTGTAGAAATAGCCGGCCAGACCCGCCTCGGTGGCGTTGGCCATGGCGATCACCTGCTGTTCGCTGCTGAAGCGGATCAGCGGCGCCACCGGACCGAAGGTTTCCTCCTGCGCCACCAGCATGTCGGTGGTCGCATCCAGCAACACCGTGGGCTCGTAGAAGGTGCCACCCAGCGCATGCCGCTTGCCGCCAGCGGCCACATGCGCGCCCTTGGAACAGGCGTCCGCGATGTGTTGTTCGACCTTGAGCAAGGCCTTGTCATCGATCAGCGGTCCCTGCTCGCTGGCACCGGCCAGCCCGTCGCCGACGCGCAAGGTGGACACCGCCGCCAGCAACTTTTCCGCGAACGCGTCGTAGACATCGTCGTGCACGAAAAAGCGATTGGCACAGACACAGGTCTGACCGCTGTTGCGGTACTTGCTGGCCATGGCGCCGCCCACCGCGGCATCCAGGTCGGCATCCTCGAACACGATGAACGGGGCGTTGCCGCCCAGCTCCAGTGACGTGCGCTTCAGCCCCGGCGCGCATTGGGCCAGCAACTTCTTGCCCACCCCGGTCGAGCCGGTAAAGCTGATTTTTCGAACCGCCGGGTGGGAGGTCATGGTCTCGCCAATGGCCACCGCATCCTGCCCGGTGACGATATTGAGCACGCCCCTGGGCATTCCGGCGCGCACCGCCAGTTCGGCCATGGCCAACGCCGAATACGGTGTCTGCAGCGCCGGCTTGCATACCACCGTGCAGCCCGCCGCCAGGGCCGGCCCGATCTTGCGACCGAGCATGGCCGAAGGAAAATTCCACGGCGTGATCGCCGCGACCACACCAATGGGCTG
This sequence comes from Pseudomonadota bacterium, assembly GCA_021780735.1. Taxonomy (GTDB): domain Bacteria; phylum Pseudomonadota; class Gammaproteobacteria; order Xanthomonadales; family Rhodanobacteraceae; genus Rhodanobacter. The sequence continues at coordinate 1,198 of JAJXYE010000247.1, forward strand.
ACGCAGCACCATGATGCGTTTGTCACTGGCGTGCGCGGGTATCACGTCGCCATACAGTCGCTTGCCCTCTTCGGCAAACCACTCCAGAAAGGCGGCGGAATAGGCAATTTCTCCGCGTGCTTCGGCCAGTGGCTTGCCCTGTTCGGCCGTCATCAGGCGTGCCAGATCGTCCTGGTGCTGCAGCATCAGGTCATGCATCTTGCGCAGTATGTGCGCGCGCTGTTTTGCCGTCAGCGCCGCCCAGGCGGGCAGTGCGGCCTGCGCGGCCTCGATCGCGCGCGCGGTCTCGACCGCCCCCATGTCGGGAACGGTACCCAGTGGGGCGCCACTGGCTGGGTTGTGCACCGCGCAGGTGGCACCGCCATCGGCGTCATTCCAGCTGCCATCGATCAGGCATTGCGTGCGCAGCAGGGTGGGGTCGTTGAGTTGCAGGGAAGGCTGCGAATCGATAGAAACATTCATCACGCGTGTTCCAGATAATCAATGCGCCGTGCCGCCAGCAGGGTGGCGACAGCGGAAGCGGCCAGCACAACCAGTACGGCCGTGATCAGCAGGTGGAAATTGTTGCTGCCCAGTACCAGTCCGGCCGCCAGCGGTCCGCTGGCCAGGCCAAAGTGGGAAATGAACCCGGCCAGCGAGGTCATGCGGCCGCTGGCATCCATGCTCGAGGCCATGCCGAACAGATACGGCACGACAAATGACCAGGTGATGCCGGTACCGACGTTGGCGATAAAGAAAATGGCGCCGGACGTGCTCCAGTAAAACCCGGCCATCCCGATCAGCGTGAGCACCAGGGCAATCCACAATGGCTTGAAGCGGCCGAAGCGTTTGCCCATGAACACCACCAGCAGCGCACCGAGGATCGCGATCCACGTCGCCCAGCCCAGCGCCTGGCCAATGAAATCGCGCGACAGCGCGGCGTGCTCGCCCAGCCGGATGATGAAAGCCAGCAACGCCATGTTGGCCGCCTGAAACAGGAACAGGCCCAGCATGACCGCGCTGGTGGTGATCTTCTTGCGCGTGCCAAGTGGCTTGTAGGCGATGCTGTCGGCGCCCCTGCCGGTCTCGATCTTCGGGATGGCGAGGATCGCCAGCAACGCCACGCAGGACACGCCGGCCAGCGACAGGAACAGGATCTTCGCGCCCAGCGCCGGCACCAGTGGCGGCAACAGCATCACGCCCAGCCCACCCAGCCCGAACTGTACGGCCAGCAGCATGCCAAACGCACGATCCGGCGAACAGGTGCGCGCCATCACCGCGTACATCAGGCCCGTCGCCATGCCACCAATCAGGCCGTCCAGTCCGCGCACGCCGATCATCAGCCAGGGTGCGTGGATCAACGTCGACAGCACATCGATGCCGATCATGGTGACCAGCATGATCACCACGGCTGGTTTCCAGCGCAGCCGCCCGACCAGGAATACCGCGATCAGTGCGCCCGCCGTGGCGCCGTAGATATTCACCGCACCGACCATGCCGGCCTGGGCATTGCTGAAGTGGAGGCCGGTGACCAGGCCATCCACGATCGCCGCCATCAGGTTGACGTAGAAGAAGCCCGCCGTCGCGACCAGCGCCAGCAGCGCATACACCCACAGGCTGTCCAGCTTTTTCACCGGGCCGCCAGCCGGTTCCAGCTCGTGGCTCACGGTGGTCATGCGCTGCGCTCCTTGTCGTCGGAGTCGACGTCGATACCGGCGGACTCGAGCAGGGCGCGAAGCGGTGCCAGTTGCTGACGATGGTTTTTCCACAGACCGATCGAGGATCGGTAGATCGGTTGGCGCACCTGAGCCGCACTCGCCGTCAGCGAGGGCTGGCGGTTGCGCTCGAACGTCATGCAGGCGTCCTCCCACGGCAGTCCCGCGTACGCGATGAGGCGCCGGGTGACGGGCTCCTGCTGCTCGATCAAATCTTCGTAGTCGATCTCCAGATAGCGCTCTGCCGGCAAGACGCGGCGCCAATGCGTCATCAGCGTGTTCCATGCCAGCCAGTAGCGGCCCAGATCGTCCAGCGAGTAGGAGAACGGATAGGCCATGCGGAACAGGGTCTTGTACATGGCGTAGCACACGTCCATCGGTTGGCGCCGCACATGGATGATGCGCGCCTGCGGCAAGGCCGCCGCCACCAGCCCCAGGTACAGGAAATTGGCCGGCGTCTTGTCGATCTGCCTGTCGCTGGAAGCGTCCGGCAGATGGTTGCAGTAGCGTCGACCCAGAGCCGCCGGATCGAGTTTCGAGGACAGCTCGACCAGCTCGGCCTTGCTGCGTGCCGCGCCGGCCTCGCGCACCACCGACATCGCCAGATCGGTGGTTTCGCCGCGACTGACCACCGCACTGTGCGAACCGAGGATGCGATCCACCAGGGTCGTGCCACTGCGCGGCAGACCGACGATGAACAACGGTCGCGGATCAGCATGGCCCGGTGCCGCAGCCGCCAGTTGATGGGCGTCGAAGGCCGCCGCGATCAGGCGCATGGTCTCGATATCGTCTTCGACCCGATAGCTCAGGTGCTTGCGGCGCAGCTCGGCGCCCTGCT
>JAJXYE010000299.1 GCA_021780735.1 Pseudomonadota bacterium
GCTGCGCGCCATCGCCATGATCGCCTCGGCGATGGCCACGTCGTTGCTGCTGTCGGGCAGGCCGGTGACGAAGGAACGGTCGATCTTCAGGCTGGTCACCGACGGCAGCTTGAGATAGGACATCGAGGAATAGCCGGTACCGAAATCGTCGATGGCCACCTCCACGCCCAGCACATGCAATGCATGCATGGTGCGCTCGGTGTCGTCGCCCAGCCGCAGCATGGTGCCCTCGGTGATTTCCAGCGCCAGCCGGCTCGGCGCCACCTCGTTCGCCTGCAGGGTGCGGCCGAGGTGGGCGATGAAGCCGGCGTGGCCGAACCAGCGCGCAGACACGTTCACCGCCACGCGGATCGGCGGCATGCCGGCCCGATCCCAGGCATGGATCTGCGCGCAGGCCGATTGCAGCACCCACTCGTCGATGCGGCGGATCAGGCCCAGGCTTTCCGCCACCGGGATGAACTCCGAAGGCGGCAGCTCGCCGCGCACCGGATGCTGCCAGCGCAGCAACGCCTCCACCGCCACGATGCGCCCGCTGCGCATGTCCACGCTGGGCTGGAAATGCAGGCGGAACTCGCCCTCGGCCAGCGCCCGGCGCAACTCCGACACCAGCAGCAGGCGCTGGCGCGCGTTGGCCTGCATGATCGGCGTGTAGAAGCGGAAGGTGTTGCGCTCGCTGTTCTTCGCCGCGTACATCGCGGCATCGGCATTGGCGATGAGGGTGGCCGCGTCGGCGCCATCCAGCGGATAGCCGGCGATACCGATGCTGGCGGTCAGCGACAGCTCGCAATCCTCCACCACGATCGGCTCGGCCAGGCTGGCAAGCAGTCGCTCGGCCACGGCGCCGGCGTCGTCGCGCAGCCCGATGTTGCCGAGCAGCACCGTGAACTCGTCGCCGCCGATGCGGCCGGCCGCGTCGCCTTCGCCCAGCTGCCGGCCGATGCGCTCGGCCACCTTCTGCAGGAAGCGGTCGCCGATGGCATGGCTGTAGCTGTCGTTGACGATCTTGAACGCGTCAAGGTCCACGAACAGCACCGCCGTCGCGGTGCGCGTGCGCGTCGCCGCGGCGATCGCCCCCTCCACCCGGCGCTCGAATTCCGGACGGTTGTACAGGCCGGTAAGCGTATCGTGGCTGGCCATGTGTTCGAGCCGGCGCCGGTGCACCTTCAACGCCTGGATGTTGCTGAACACCGCCACGTAATGCAGCACCTGGCGCTGCGCATCGCGGATCGCGCTGATGCTGAGCTGCTCGGGATAGGTGCTGCCATCGACGTACTGGCCCAGCACCTCGCCGCCCCAGTTGCCGCCGCTGGCGATGCCTGCCCAGATCGACGCCGGCAACGGCATGCCGTCGGGCATGCGGCGCAGCTCGTCGAAGCGACGGCCTTCCAGCATCTGCGCGGTAAAGCCGGTGATTTCCACCTGCGCCGTGTTGACCGAGATCACCCGGCGCTCGGCATCGGCGATGATGACGCCCTCGGCGATGCTGGCCAGGGCCTCCGACGCCACGCGCCGCTCGCGCTCCAGCGTGACGCGCTCGGAAATGTCGCGCACGATCACCTGCCGCACCGGGAGCCGCCCCCACAGGCTGTGGCTCACCTCGATTTCCACCGGTCGCTGTGCATCGCCGACGCCGCACAGCACCGCCTGCAACGCGTTGCCGACCTGTTGCATGGAGCCGGGTACGAAGAGGTCGTCGAAGCGCATGCCGACCAGGACTTCCGGCGCGTACCCCGTCCATTCGGAAGCTTGCTGGTTGGTCTCCAGGATGCGGCCGCTGGTCTCGTCCACGATCACGATGGCCACCACCGCGCTCTCGAACAGCAGGCGATAGCGCTCCTCGCTGCCACGGATGCGGTCCAGCACCCGCCGCGCCATCCCCAGCCACAGCAGCGCAACCAGCAGTATGGCGAGCAGCACCGCGAAGAACAGCGCACGCCCCAGCCATACTGCACCGCGCACCATCTGTTGCGCGAAACGGTCGCTGCGTGGTGCTATTTCCTGGTTGATCGCCGCGATGCGGTCCCGCTGCCGGTCGATCTCGGCCTGGCTTGGCCCACCGGTCGCGTAGGCGCGCTGCAATTCGCCGGCAATCGCGTCGAGCCGGGCAAGGTCGCCGTCGGTGGAGCGCCAGGCACCGATGGCCGATGCCATGTAGGGCGCGCTGGAAAAGTGCGCCATCATGAAGGTCATGCCGCTTTCGGCCGCCGGCAGCATGTTGCCCTGCACGAAGACCTGGTGGACGCGAGCCTTGTCGTAGTGCCCGCTGATGATGGCATCGCGACCCCAACGGTCGGCGGCAAGCACGTCGTAGTTGTGTCGATAGCTTTCCAGGTCGCGCGCATCGCCGCGCACAGCGTAGCTGTCCAGGTCGATCACCGCCTGCTTCTGCGCCTTCGACCACACGCTCTCGCTGTTCAGGAAGCCGGCCAGCGTTACCTGCACCTGCAGCACGCCCCAGGCCAGCCCGAACAACAGCGCAACCGCTGCCGCCAGCCCCCAGGCCAGCGGCACCAGGCGCCGCCACAATGGCTTTCGCATGTTGCCCATCGATTGCTGTGGTCCTTGCCGCGGAATCCTCCGCCATCCAGCCAACGCCATGATGCCAAAACCACGGGCGGCACCCCAACGGCGCCGCCCGCCGCCCCACCGCATGGTCGAATGCGGCGGTGTGGACAAGCTGCGAAGCTACGCCGCCACGCCCCCCTGCAGACCCACCGCGTGGTGGCTTTGGATGCAGCGGTCGCCCAGCAGGATCATGCACAGATAGCTGCGCTCGATGCATTCGCGGAGGTGGGCGACGTCTGCCGCCGAAGGCGTGTTGCCCAGTAGCGTGCAGACGATCTCCAGCGCCTCCCAGGGATGGGTATCGTCATAGGCCGCGTGTAACTTGAGCCAGCGCAGGCTGGCGGCGCGCACTTCCGGGGCGAAGCTGTCGCGGTACAGGCTGCTGGAATACACCAGGTGCGCCCAATCGCCGGTGGCACCCTCGATGGCGTAGTTGGTGGCGATCATCCCTGCCGCCAGGGAGCCGTGCGCGCTGATCTCCTCGCACCAGCGGTACAGGCCGTCGGTACCGGAGGGCGCCGGCTTGTGCAGCAGGTCCGCGCGCGGTACGCCGGCACCGTCGGCCCAGTCCAGCCAGTACTCGGCATGGTTCTGCTCCACGCGGATATTGCGCACCAGCCAGCGTCGGGCCATGTCGTCGCCCTCGCTGCGGCCGTAGCGGGTCTTCAGCAGGTTCAGCGCCATGTAGCTGGGAAAGCGCTCGATGAACGGCCACAGCCCGGCCATGAAGTTGTATGTGGATTCGCTGTCCAGTTCGAGCATGGTCATCCGCGCCCAGATTTCATGACCGAGCACCCTGCGGCGGGTGGCTTCGCAATCGGTCACCATGTCCTGGGCCCATTGCGGATAACTGGCGAGTTCGTTCAAGGGGCCACTGCGTTCGAAACGGGTATGCATGACGATCTCCTGTTGTGTCGTGACTGATATCCGGCTGCTTGCTGCACTACGCGACCGACCCATTGAGCCGGAGCCACAGGCTGGCCGCGATCCCGCGGCACGCTGGCTGCGGAAATCCTGTCCACGGAAGAACGCACCCCCGTTGCGAACGCCGAGCATAACCAGCGGCCATCGCCGCAACGCGCATTCGGTCGCGATGCGGAAAGCCGCCCGGGTGCCGTACTGCGCGCTGAGCGGCCGTCACCGGCCAAGGCATGTCGCCTT
>JAJXYE010000192.1 GCA_021780735.1 Pseudomonadota bacterium
CGGCAGGTACACATAGGCCAGCTGGCCACCGCTGAGGCGGTTCACCAGTTGCCGGTTGTGCTCGATCCAGTCCAGATGGCGCAGGCCGAATTCACTCTTGATCGGCACCACGGTGACATTGCGCGCCGCGCTGCCATCGGCATGCGGGCCGACCCGGAGCACCACCTGCTTGCCGACGGTCTGCTGGAACAGGCCGTACAGGTTGTCGCCGGCATGCAGGGGCTGGCCGTTGACCGCCAGCAGGTATTCGCCCGCCTGCACGTTCACGCCGGGCTGGGTCAGCGGTGCGTGCAGCTCGGGATTCCAGTTCTCGCCGCTGTAGACATGGCTGAAGCGATAGCGGTCGTGATCCACGCTGTAATCGGCGCCGAGCAGGCCGACGTCGATCTTGTCGATATCCGGCATGGCGCCGCCGCGCACGAACATGTGGCCCACCGACAGATAGGACAGCATGCGCCGAAACAGCACGTTGAGATCCTCGCGACTGCCGACCCCGGCCAGATAGGGGCGGAAGCGCCGTTCGGCGGTAGCCAGATCCAGGCCGTGATAGTGCGGGTCGTAGAAGAAGTCGCGCTCGATCCGCCAGACCTCGTCGTACATCTGCGCCCACTCCTGGCGCGGCACCACATGCACTTCCATCGCGCCGGTATCGAGCTTGCCCTCGCCCTTCTTCAACGGCTTGTCGGCGTCGGTGATGAACCAATCCTGTCCACTCTGGTAGAGCAGCTTGTTGCCGTCGTCGGAGAGTGCGAACTGCTTGACGTCGTCGGCAAGCTTGTCGGTCTTGCGCTTGTCCAGCGCAAAACGCTGCAAGGTACTGGCGTCATCCTGGCCCGACACCTGCGGCGCCTGCAGCAGATACAGCACGCCACTCTTGCCGGCGACCATGCCGACATAGTTGGCCGCCTCGATCGGCAGCGCCAGGGTGCGCTGGGCGAGACCGTCGAAATCGATGCCAACGACCGGCCTGGCCGCGGGCTTGTCGCCACTCTTGACCTTGTCCTGGTGCTCCGCTGCCGGGCCCTTGTCCTCGTCGCTCTGCGGCTGCAGCGGCGACGGCAGATCCTTGCGCAGCACCGCCACGTAGACGCTGCGGGTAACCGGATGCGCCTCGCTGGTCATGTCCAGCCAGCCCGGGCTGAGGCCCTCATCGGTGCTGGCGGTGAAGTACAGGTACTTGCCATTGCGGTCGAACACCGGATACAGGCAGTCGCTCATGCCGTCGGTGACCTGGGTGGCGTGGTGCGTGGCGAGCGAATACACAAACACCGCGCGCAGATGGTTCGGCAGCTGCTTGGTATAGGTCAGCCAGCGACCGTCCGGTGACCAGCTGGCGTCGAACTCGTGCAGCGGCGTATCGAAGCGATCGGTGTCGACTTTCACCGGCGTCGGGTGGTCGAGTTCGACCAGCCACAGGTTGAGCCGCTTGTCGCTGTAGGCGATGTACTTGCCATCGGGCGACCACACCGGGCTGTAGAAGAACGACGGCGGCTGGCCCAGCGTGATCCGGCGCGGCTGGCCCAGGCCGTCCTGGCTGCGGATGGTCAGCGCATATTCGCCACCGGCGTCGGAGAAGTAGGCGATCGACTTGCCGTCCGGCGACCACGCCGGGTCGCGCTCGGCCGCATTGGAGGTGTTGGTGATGTCGCGGATGTCGCCCTTGTCGGCCGGTACGGTGAGGATCTCGCCGTGCGCCTCGAACACGGCGCGGGCGCCCGTCGGGGAAATTCCGGCATGCTGGATCTGCTTGGCCACCTTCTCGAAGTGCGGAACCGTCTGCGGCAGCGGTCCGTCGACGCGCACCGGCACGCGCTGGTCATGCCCGCTGGCCACGTCGTACAGGTGCAGCACGCCCATCTGGCTGTAGACGATCGTGCCATCGGCTGCCGAGGCGGCGTCGATCGGGAAACCGTGGTTGTCGATCAACCGTCGCAGCTTGCCGCTGCCCACCGAGTAGGCGTACAGCGTTGCCGGGCCGTCGCGGTCGGACAGGAAATAGACGGTATCGCCCATCCACATCGGATCGCGATCGTTGGCGTTCGCGTGCGGCAGCTTGACGATGCTGGAGTCGGACAGCCGCGCGATCCAGATCCTTGTGGTCTGCCCGCCGTGGTAGTCGCGCCAGTCAGGCTCCCACTGGAAGATCGGGTTGTAGGCGATGTGCGAGCCATCCGGCGAGAATGCGCCCTGCTCGGCCATCGGCAACGGCAACGCAGTCGGCAGGCCACCGCTCAGCGGCATCACGTACAACTGGTCGGAGTCGTTGGTGGCGTCGCGATGCGAGCGGATCAGCACACCCTTGCCGTCCGGCGTCCAGCCCACCACGGCATCGCGATCCGGGTGCCAGGTCAACCGGGTCGGCTGACCGCCGCCGGCCGGCACCACGAATACGTCGTCATTGCCGTTGACGTTGGCGGTGTAGGCCACGCTGCGCCCGTCCGGTGAAAACACCGGCCCGCTGGCCGTGCCCTGGCCACCCACCAGCAGGCTGGCATCGCCACCCGTGCGCGGCACCGTCCAGATCTCGCCGCCGTAGGCAAACGCAATGCGATCCGCCGAGAGAGTCGGCGACTGCAGCAACAGGGGCGTGGGCGATGCCTGCACCACACCACCGAACAGGATCGCGGCCAACACCGCGCAACCAAGCCAGCCCATCGTCGCCTTGCGCATGACGCCCCCTCGAAGATGCATGGAAGCTGCAGCTTAGGCGCTGGCATCCCCGTCTCGCCATAGGCCATCGGTATGGCCTCGCAGGATCTTTCGTGCCGCTTCTGTCTCGAGGTGACAGGTCAGGACGATCGGCCGCCCTTCGATCTCACCGTTCTCATCGTAGTTGCGCTTGTCGAGCATCCAGCCCGTGCAGGTGTGCCCGCCTGCCCTGACGAGGATCGTCTGCTCCACGAATGGCTCATGCGGGAGCAGCAACCCCGGCAGCGATGTACCCCATACCGCGGGAAAGTTGAACGAACCGGTTACGTCCGAGATTGCACTGTCGCCACCGGCCGTCCCCTTCCAACGCCACTTCCAGCTCCGTTCGACCCTCGCACCCGGCACAGGCTGGCCGTGATCGAGCACCACGCCGCGCACTGCGGAAAACAGACACATCCTGCCCATGGGACGCTCCTCTTCAGAAGTCATCAATGGCAGCGCTCGGGCGCACACCGAATACGCCATTCGTGCTCAGCGCAGCAAAGACAACGCCTGCCGCGCGACAAGTGACAGGCTGCCGTAGAGCAACCCGAGAACCCAGCGGATAAATGCCGTTGTGAGCGACACCCCGGTCAACATCGTTCTTCCCGTGAAACGAAAGATCGCGTTGATGATCGAGGTCAGATATCCGGAGATTTCCAGCGAAAGCGCCGCTCCTCTGCCGAGCATCCACGCCAGATAATCCAGCGCCGTCATGCCCGCGCTTGCTACTCCGCTGATACTGCCGAAGATCAAAAGAGACGCCTTGTTGAGCAACCATGTCAACGCTCTCGTGATCATCATCATGCACCACGTGCTGCCCTTCACGATCATGCCGCGGCCGGCATTGACCTGCTCCAGCCACAACTCGACATTCATCCGCCCATCGCGGCTGAGGTCTCGATTGCGCAACGCGGCCCAGGATTGATCGCGTACACCAGGGATGTAGCTCTCCACCATGCCATGCGCGTCCTTGTTGAAAATTCCCCTCGCACCATTGCCCAGCTGATAGCCCCCCGCCCTCAGT
>JAJXYE010000353.1 GCA_021780735.1 Pseudomonadota bacterium
ACTCTCCATGCCGGGTTCGAGGTGGCACTGGGTACACATCGCGGCGTACTGCCCCGCCCCCTTGAGGATCAGTTGCGGATCTTCGAGGTCGGGCACCTTGATGCTCTGCGCATGTGCCTGGATCGACCGATTCCGCAGGATCTGCATGAGCTCCGCCACCGGGCGGGTGTGGTGGTCGTCGGCAGCGACGTTGTACAGGCCGGAGTAGACGAACCCCAGCATGCCGACTACCGCAATGACGACGATCAGCAGCACCGTGCCGGTCGTTCCGATGGATCTTTTCATGTTCATTCTTCCTCAAGAGCAGAAGCGAAGCCCGACCACCCGATGCCGCGAGCGGGCGGCTTGCCGGTTCCGCTGACCGGCACAGCTTAAGGCGCCGCGGCGCCGAAGCGAAACGGCAGCCCATGACCGGAACGAGACGACCCCGGGTACTCCGGGCCTGCATTCCTTCGGTTATCGGCAACCGAGACCCGATTGCGGGACAATGCAGGCCGATTCTTGTCCACCTGTCATCCAAGCATGATTGATCCCATCGAGTCGCTGGCCGACCGCATCGACGCCGTGCTGCCGCAGACGCAGTGCGAGCAGTGCGGCTATCACGGCTGCCGGCCATATGCACTGGCGATCGCGCGCGGAGAGGCCGCCATCAACCAGTGCCCGCCCGGTGGCATGGCCGGCATCGAAAAACTCGCGGCCCTGCTGCAACGGCCGGCGCTGCCGCTCAACCCCGAACACGGCGAGGAGAAGCCGCGCACACTGGCGCGCATCGTCGAGGCCGACTGCATCGGCTGCACCAAGTGCATCCAGGCCTGTCCGGTGGATGCGATCGTGGGTGCGTCCCGGCTGATGCACACCGTGATCGCCGACGACTGCACCGGTTGCGAGCTGTGCGTGCCTGCGTGCCCGGTCGACTGCATCGTGCTCGAGCCGATGCCGGCCGAACAGATCGACCAGGCGCATGCCGACGCCGCACGCCGGCACTTCCAGCGCCGCGAGGCGCGTCTGCAGCGCGAACGCCGCGCACGCGACGCCGAACTGGCCGCACGCAAGGTCGCCGTCGACATGGGCACGCAGGACAACCCTGTGCTCGCCGCCCTGGCCCGCGCTCGCGCGAAGCAGCAGGAGCCGAAACCGTGAAACGCGCCGACGTGATCGAATTGTTTTCGCGCCTGCGCGAACTGGATCCGCATCCGACTACCGAACTGAACTACAGCACGCCGTTCGAGCTGCTGGTGGCGGTGGTGCTGTCCGCGCAGGCCACCGACGTGGGCGTCAACAAGGCGACGAAAAAGCTGTACCCGGTGGCGAACACGCCGCAGGCGATCCTCGCGCTGGGCGAGCCGGAACTGAAGCGCTACATCAGCACGATCGGCCTGTTCAACGCCAAGGCGAAGAACGTGATCGCGCTGTGCGGCCTGCTGCTGGAACAACACGCCGGCGAGGTGCCACGCAGCCGCGAGGCACTGGAGGCGCTGCCGGGGGTGGGTCGCAAGACCGCCAACGTGGTGCTCAACACCGCCTTCGGCGAGCCGACCATCGCGGTCGACACGCATATATTCCGCGTCGCCAACCGCACCGGGCTGGCACCGGGCAAGGACGTGCGCACGGTCGAGGACAAGCTGGTCAAGGTGATCCCGGCCGAATTCAGGCAGGACGCACATCACTGGCTGATCCTGCATGGCCGCTACGTGTGCAAGGCGCGCAAACCGGATTGTCCGCACTGCGTCATTCGCGACCTTTGCCGCTACAGGGACAAGACGCCGGCCGCCTGAAGCCGCGCCGAAACTTGCCCGTCAAAGCGTCAGCCTGCTGTGGAATCGGCGGGGTTCACCCGACAGCGGATCGACGAAGGCCAGCCCTTGCGCCAGCAGTTTCAACGGTCGCTGATGGTCGTCAGGCGCGGCCTCAGCCAGCACCGGGTAACTGGTGTCATGCCGGATCGCCGCACCCAGCGCCGCCATGTGCACGCGCAGCTGATGCTTGCGCCCGGTCAGCGGATACAGCGCATAACGCCAGCACGCCTCGCCGCGTTCGAGCACCTCGATCCTCGTTTCGCTGTTCGGCTCGCCGGCGACTTCGCGCATGCGGAAGAACGGTTCGCCGCGGACGATGCGCGAGCGCCGCCACAGCGGAAACCCCAGCTTCGGCAACGGCGCCGCCAGCGCCTCGTAGCGCTTGTCGATGCGGCGTTCACGAAACAGGGCCTGATACGCCGCACGGCTGACCGGATCGGCCGAAAACAGCACCAGCCCTGCGGTGGCTCGATCGATCCGGTGCAACGGCACCAGCTGCGGGTTGTCCAGTCGCTGCATCAACCGCCGCAGCAGGGACTGCTCGACAAAGCCACCAGCCGGCGTCACCGGCAGGAAATGCGGCTTGTCCACCACCACCAGGTGCTGATCCACATGCAGCACCGTTTCGACGAACGGGATCGGCGCCTCCTGCACTACCTCGCGGTAATAGTGGATGCGCAGACCGGCCCGGTACGGCATGTCGGGCGTGATCGCCACGCCCTGCCCGTCCAGCACCATGCCCCGGACGATGCGATCCAGCCACTGGCTGCGACTGATCGCCGGGAACCGGGCGCACAACGCGTCGAGCACGCTCGTCCAGTGGCCCGCGGGCAGATGCACCGTGCTGGCGTGGGTGTCGCGCTGAAAGTTCGGGCTGGACATGGTCTTGTGCTGGAGCGGATTCAGCCGCGGAGCTCCGATTGTGATGGATCAGAGCGGAAGCAGCCCCGGTTCAAGCCGCCTTTGCACGCTTCCCGCGACCAATCTTCGCCAGGGCGTACAATGAGCGGTTGTTGTCCCGAGGCATGCCCATGGCGCTCAATTCCACCATCTACAAAGTCGAACTGCAGATCAGCGACATGGATCGGCATTACTACGCCACCCACGCGCTGACCCTGGCCCGTCACCCCTCGGAAACCGAGGAGCGGCTGATGGTGCGGCTGCTGGCATTCGCCCTGTATGCGCAGGATCGGCTGGAGTTCGGCAAGGGCATCAGCGACGAGGACGAACCGGCGCTGTGGTGCAAGGCGTATACCGACGAGATCGAGCTGTGGATCGAATTGGGACAGCCCGACGAGACGCGCATCCGCAAGGCCTGTGGCCGCTCGCGCCAGGTGGTGGTGATCAACTACGGTGGCAACGTCGCCCAGATCTGGTGGAACAAGCTGGGCGCCTCGCTTGGCCGCAACAAGAACCTCACCGTGCTCGACATCGCCCCCGCCACGGTCGAAGGGCTGGTCACCCTGCTGCAGCGTGGCATGCGCCTGCAATGCCTGATCCAGGACGGTCAGCTGCAACTGATGAATGACGCCGACGCGGTCGCAGTGGACCCGCTGATCCGCATGGCGCCGGCAGAAACGGTGAGCTGACCGCCGGTGTGCCCGGCCGTTCGCATCGCCCTGCCATTCCCTGTCCATCCACTTTCCCGGAGTCATCCCATGCGTTGGTTGCTATCCCTGCTGGTTCTGCTTGCCCTCGCCGCCTGCACAGCCACGCCGCCGGCGCACGCCAGCGGCCAGGTCGACAAGCTGAGCATGATCGACACCACCGTCGGCACCGGTGCCGAGGCGAAAGCCGGCATGAAGGTCACCGTGCAATACACCGGCTGGTTGTACGACGCCAGCGCGAAGAACAAGCACGGCACCCAGTTCGACAGCTCGCGTGATCATGGCGAGCCGTTCTCGTTCGTGCTGGGCGC
>JAJXYE010000133.1 GCA_021780735.1 Pseudomonadota bacterium
GGATGCAGGGTCATGAAGTTGTTGCCGAATGCCGTGAACAAAAGCGGAGCGGTCTCGCCGGCCAGCCGGGCCAGTGCCAGCAGCACGCCGGTAAGGATACCCGAGCTGGCGGCACGCATCAGCACTTGCACGGTCAGCTTCCATTGCGGTACCCCCAGCGACAGCGCCGCTTCGCGCAATGTGCCTGGTACCAGCTGCAGCATCTCGTCAGTGGTGCGAACGATCACCGGCAGTCCGATCAGTGCCAGCGCCACGCCACCGGCAAAGCCGGAAAACGAGATGCTGCCGTGGGTCAGGTTCGACATCGGCAGCACGATGATCACGTACACGAACAGGCCAAGCACGATCGAGGGTGCCGACAGCAGGATATCGTTGAGGAAGCGGATGGAGGCACCAAGTTTCGAGCGGTTGGCGTATTCGGCCAGGTAGGTGCCGGCCAGCACGCCGATCGGTGCACAGATCAGCAATGCAATCGCATCCATGATCAAGCTGCCGACGATGGCATTGGAAAGGCCACCCTCATCCGCGTAGGCCGTGATCCTGGTAAAGAGACTTGCGTGGATGGCGCCCAGACCATTGCTGATGGTCACCCACAGGATCCAGACCAGAAACAGCAGGCCCAGCGCGGTAGCGCATCCGCTGAACAGCATGGCCAGCACATTGATCAGGCGCCGGCGCAGGTAGATGCTCTGGGTCGACATCAGGTGCCCTCCCGCTTGGCCAGTTGGCGCAGCATCAGGCGCGCGATCAGCAGCACAATGAAGGTGACCACGAACAGCAGGAAGCCGAGCGCGATCAGCGCCGATCGGTGCATGCCCACCGCCTCATTGAACTCGTTGGCGATGCTGGAGGAAATCGTGGTGCCGGGCATCAGCAGCGAGGAGGTGATGTTGAAGGAGTTGCCCAGCACGAAGGTGACTGCCATGGTCTCGCCGAGGGCGCGACCCAGGCCCAGAAAGATGCCGCCGATCACGGCCGAACGGGTGTAGGGGAGCACGATGTCCCACAGAACTTCCCAGGTGGTCGAGCCGAGCGCATAGGAAGACTCCTTCAGCCGTGAGGGCACGGTGCGGAAGACCTCGCGCATCACCGAGGAAATGAACGGCAGGATCATCACGGCCAGCACGATGCCGGCGGTGAGCAGGCCGAGGCCGAGAGGCGGTCCCTGGAACAGCTTGCCGATGATGGGAATGTTGCCCAGCGTGTTGTTGAGCGCAGGTTCGATTCCGGCCATGAACGGCACGAACACGAACAGCCCCCACATGCCGTAGATGATGGACGGGATACCGGCCAGCAACTCGATCGCCGCGCCGACGGGGCCACGCATCCATGCCGGCGCGATCTCGGTCAGGAACAGGGCGATGCCGAAACTCACCGGCACTGCCAGCAGCAGCGCGATCAGCGACGTCACCAGGGTGCCGAAGATGGGCGCAAGCGCACCGTAGTCGTCTTCGACCGGATTCCAGCTGTCGCTCAGCAGAAAATGGAGGCCATGGCCGAACAGTACCTCGCGCCCGCCCCACAGGGTCGACAATGCCGCGCCGACCAGGGCTGCCAGCACCAGCAGGGCACATGATTTCAGGATGCGACGGAAAAGCAGGTCATGACGGGCATCGGCACGCGAGCGCTGGTCGACATCGCGGGCAGGTGGTTCGGTGCTGGTCACTTGCATGCTGGGGCATTTTCCGCAGGTGGATTTGATCATGAAGACGCTGCGCGCAACCAAGGGCTGCGCGCAGCGTTTTTACACGGTCGGGTGCGGTAAAGGCAACCGATCGCTTACATCTTGTATTCGTTCTTCCAGTACGTCTCGATCTGCTGCACCAGGCTCGTCGGCAGCGGGACATAGTCCAGCGAACGCGCCTGACTCTGACCGTTCTCGTAGGCCCACTTGAAGAAATCGAATGCCACCTTGGCGTTGGCGACGTTTTTCGGCTTCTTGTACATGATCACCCAGGACGTGGCGGTGATCGGCCATGCGTTGGCGCCAGGCGCATTGGTCATGACCAGGTTGAAGTTCTTCGAATGCTTCCAGTCAGCCGTATCGGCCGCAGCCTGGAAGTTGGCGATGGTCGGCGCCACGACATTGCCGGCCGCATTCTTCATCACGGCGTAGCCGATGTGGTTCTGCAGGGCATAGGCGTATTCGACATAGCCGATCGAGTTCTTGATCTGCTTGACGTAGGCGGACACGCCCTCGTTGCCCTTGCCACCAATGCCGGCCGGCCACTGTACGGCGGTGCCTTCACCGACCTTGCTCTTCCACTCCGGGCTGACCTTGGACAGGTAGTCGCTGAAGTTGAAAGTGGTGCCGGAGCCGTCCGAACGATGCACCACGGTGATGTTCGCGGCCGGCAGCTTCAGCTCGGGGTTGAGCTTGACGATGGCCGGATCGTTCCACTTGGTGATCTTGCCCAGATAGATGTTGGCGAGGGTGGCGCCGTCGAGCACCATCTTGCCCGGCGCGATGCCCTCGACGTTGAACGCCGGCACGATGCCGCCGATCACGTCAGGGAACTGGCCCAGACCGAACTTGTCGAGAGTCGCCTCGTCCAGTGGCATGTCCGATGCGCCAAAGTCAACCGTGCCGGCCTTGATCTGGGCGATGCCGCCACCCGAACCGATCGACTGGTAGTTGACGTGGTTGCCGGTCTTCTCGGCGTAAGCCGCCGACCACTTGGAAACGACGGGGTAGACGAAGCTGGAGCCGGCGCCAGTGATGTCGGTGGCCTGGGCGGCAGCGCCGAAGGTCGAAGCCACGGCGATGGCGGCGACGACGGCGAAACGAAGCGGTTTACTGTTCAAGGTCAACACGGTAGCTCCTCGGGTGGAAGTCGGATGAGACCGCACCATTACAGGCCTTCAGTGTTGCTATTGGATGAAATGATTGTTGCAGAAATATGACACTCCATCCGGGGCGGCCCGCAGCGGCATTTGCGGGGTGGAAGCAATTCCCTGAAATGGCGGTGATCACGCCGCGTTGAGCCCGCAATGGGCCTGCTCGACAAGCTGCAGTTGATGCCAACGATTGACGACACGGCAGAACAGCTCAGCTGTCCGTTCGGCGTCGTACACCGCCGAGTGCGCTTCGCGGCTGTCGAATGTCAGGCCCGCTGCCAGCACCGCCTTGCTCAGCACGGTCTGGCCGTAGGCCAGGCCGGCAAGACTCACGGTGTCGAAACAGCTGAATGGGTGGAAGGGGTTGCGTTTGTGCGCGCAGCGGCGGACGGCCTGGTTCAGGAAGCCCAGGTCGAACGCCGCGTTGTGACCGACCAGAATCGCCCGCTGGCAGCCTGCTTCACGCACCGCCACGCGAACCACATGGAATACATGATCCAGTGCCTGACGTTCGGCCAGTGCGCCGCGCAGCGGGTTGGTCGGGTCGATACCGGTGATTTCCAGCGAGCGTGGGTCGAGATTGGCCCCCGCGAACGGCTCCACGTGGGTCGATACCACCGGCTGCTGTTGCAGCATGCCTTCGGCGTCCATGAACAGTGGAATCGCGGCGATTTCAAGCAAGGCGTCATGTTCGGCATCAAAGCCACCGGTTTCGACGTCGACCACGACCGGCAGAAAACCGCGGAACCGCTCGGCCATGCGCATGGGCAGGGTCACTGGGATATGACAGGGATAGGGGACATGGCAGCAAGCATAGCATCCGGATCACGAGCAGCCTCTTGGGTGGAAGGTCTCTAAAGCCTCACGCCTCGTGGCTTGCGCCACGCCAAAGCATGGGGTGATTTGCGATCGGATCACACCCATCAACCACAAGAATTTGCGACAAAGTGAAGATTGTAACGAAAGCGTCATTCTGGCCGGAGATACTTGTTACCGAAAATTAAACATAGTTTGCAACTGCTCACTCAAGACACGGCAATACGCTGCCAATTACCCGAATCGGAGATCCCCATGCGCAACACTCTTGTCGCTGCAGCCATCGCTGCCGTGCTCGGCACCACCAGCATCGCTGCCCATGCCGCTGCCCTCAGTGACATCTTCACGCAAGGCCACGTGGACGGCGAACTGCGTGCCTACAACTTCGATCGTCTCTACCAGACCAATACGGTGCCTGATGCGCATGCACTTTCCGGCGCGTTTTTGCTGAACGCCAAGAGCGGCACTTTCGGCAATGGCTTCAGTCTGGGCGCCTCGCTGGTGACGGCCAATTCTTTTGGCACCCAGTCCGACACCATGTCCAAGATCGACACGACCCTGATGGGGCCATCCGACTCGGTGACCGCCCTGAGCCAGGCCTACGCGCAGTACCAGAACAAGTGGGTGCTGGTGCGTGGTGGCTACCAGTATCTCAACACGCCGTGGATGGGTGGCAGCGACTCACGCGTGATTCCTGCCTCCTACAACGCCCTGATGGCCGATTTCACCCCGAGCAAAGGCTGGGACATCATCGGTCTGCGCAGCTTCGGCTGGAAGAGCCGCACCTCCAGCGGCTACACCTCGGACAACCTGTACTACCCATCCACCTATGCCAGTGATTCGATGTACGGCGGTTCCGGCGGCCTGCCGACAACCGCACCTTCCGCCAATGGCACGTGGGCCTTGGGCAGCACCTACGCGGTCGGCGGCCTGAAGGCACAGGGCTGGTATTACAACTTCCTCAATTTCGCCCGCCTGGGCTATGTCGACGGCAGCTATACCTTCAAGACCGGCACCGGCATTGATCCCTTTGTTGCGGCGCAGTATGTCACCGAGACGGGTGGTTCCAACAACACGCTGGTCGCGACCGGCACCAAGGTGGACGGCGTAGCCGGCAACAACGTCAAGAGCCGCGCCTGGGGCGCCGACGTCGGCATCGCGATTCCGAACGGTCGCTTCGACGTGGCGTACAACAAGATCTCGCAGCAGGCGGGCGCGGTGGGCGCCGGTGCGATCATTTCGCCCTATACCGCATCGTATGCGACCGACCCGCTGTACACCACCTCGATGATCCGCGGTCTGGTGGAGCAGGGCCCCGGACACGCCTGGAAGGCCAAGGCGGCCTACAATTTCTTCAACAACAAGCTGCAACTGGTGGCTGCCTACGCCAAGTACACCACCGACCTGCGTGGCAACAGTCATGACGTCTACTTCGACGTCATCTACAACCTGGACGGCTATCTGAAGGGTCTGTCGCTGCGCAATCGCTGGGAGCGTTCGGTCGGCGGCACCGGCCTGAATCCGGGCAACCAGTCGTTCACCTACAACCGGATCATGATTGCGTACAAGTTCTGAGCCGTCGACGCGCCGGCGTGATGGCTGGCTGACACGCAGCCATCACGCGATGGTCACGTTGGTGCGGCACACTACCGTCGCTGGTGGTAAACGGTTATCGCAAGGGAGTTCGACCCAGGGATGGACAGCGGCGGGCCAAGGCCCGCCGCTTGCTTTTTCAAGGCAGCGAGCATGCAGGTTCGCTGCTGCCGACCTCAGGGTCAGCGATTGTCCAGGGTGGCACCGGTCAGGAGGCCACGTGCGAGCATGCTGCACTGGCGTCGATACAGCAGCAGCTGCCACTGCCTGCCGCCGATCTGCCGCCAGAGCACGGCCGAACGCACGGCGGCGAGCAGGTTGGCGCGTACTTTTTGCACCACGGCGGCTTGCTGCAGCTGCAGCGGATTGCCGCTGACCATTACCCTGGGTCGCAGGGTGGAAAGCGAGGAGGTATAGAGCTCGGCCAGCCGGGCGGCGACCTGGCTTGAATCCCGACCGAAATGCTCCACCTGGCGTTGGGCCGCCAGAATGCCCTGCTGCAGCTTTTCGAGCAGCTCGGGTTGACCGGAAAGGCTGCGTTCCAGCCGCAACACGGTCACCACCATGCGAGTCACCGACATGTCGCGATCACTCTCGTCGAGCTGGGCGATCAGGCTGCGCAGGCCCAGTCGCAGACTGGAGACATTGCCATAGACGGCAACCACCGATGGCGCGTCGATGCGGAACACGCTGGCCACGCTGGCCTCCATCGCCGCTTCGTCACAGCGTCCGTCGTTGGCCAGTTGCTGGGCGAGCGAGCAGGCCTGGAACACGCCGGCCAGAGCAAGCACGCGTTCTTCGTTCATGGCAAAGGTTTCAAACACGGGTATTGGGTTCTCGCGCAGTGTGGCGGGGTGAGGGTGCGAACGATGGCATCAGACCGCCGAATGCAGCGTCGGTCGCGCTGATCACGGCGCCCCCGAGACAGACTTCGCCCGCATAGAAAACCACGGACTGTCCTGGCGTGACGGCGCGCTGCGGCTGATCGAAGCGTACCTCAAGACCGTCCTGGCGAACGCTCACCGAGCAGTCCTGGTCGGTCTGCCGATAGCGGCTGCGGGCGCTGCAGCGAAAGTGTTTGGCCGGGGCTGCCCCGGCAATCCAGTTCGCAGCCTCGGTGTGCAGGCGCTGCGACTGCAGCCAGTGGTTCTCGCTACCCTGGGCGACGTACAGCACATTGGCGGCGACGTCCTTGCCAACCACGAACCAGGGCTCGCCGCCGGCATGCCGGCGGCCGCCGATGCCGAGCCCGTTGCGCTGGCCCAGGGTGTAATACATGACCCCTTGATGTTCGCCGATCAGCTCGCCTCGAGGTGTGCGCATCTCGCCGGGTCGGGCAGGGATGTACTCGGCCAGAAAGCTGCGGAAATCACGTTCGCCGATGAAACAGATGCCGGTGGAGTCCTTTTTCGCATGGGTAGGCAGATGCGCCTGACGGGCAAGCTCGCGCACGCGCGGTTTTTCGATCTCGCCCAGCGGGAACAAGGTGGCGGCGAGCTGGTTCTGGCCAAGGGCATGCAGAAAGTAGCTCTGATCCTTGGCGGCATCGACCGCACGCAGCAATCGATATCGACCATCGTGGCAATCCACCCGTGCATAGTGACCGGTGGCGATCTTCTCGGCACCCAGCGCTCGTGCCTCGTCGAGAAAGGTCTTGAACTTGATTTCGCGATTGCACAGCACGTCTGGATTGGGGGTGCGTCCGGCGCGGTATTCGGCAAGGAAATGCTCGAACACGCCGTCCCAGTATTCGGCGGCGAAGTTGCGCACATGGAACGGAATGCCGAGGCGTCCGCACACGGCGACCGCATCCTTGCGGTCGGCATCGGTAGTGCAGGGGCCGTGGCGTCCGTCGTCCTCCCAGTTCTGCATGAACAGGCCCTCGACCTGATGGCCGTCCCGCTGCAGCAGCAGCGCGGCTACCGAGGAGTCCACGCCACCGGACATGCCCAGCATGACCCTCATGCGGGACTGCCTGCGGCAAGGTAACCCAGGCTGGCCAGCGGCAGCCGCTGCCCGGCGAGCCAGGCGTCGATGCTGAGCAGCACCATCGGGCTGCGCAGCAGGTCGCTGCGCTCGGCGATCTCCTCGCGACTGAGCCACGCGGCGCGACGGATGCCGGTGTCCAGCGGTCGATCGGGATCATGACTGACCGCGCGGGCGGCAAAACTGAAACGCAGCACCGCATCACCGTGCTCGGTGCTGCGCCACTGATGTACCCCGATCAGGTGCTGCAGCTCGACGATCCAGCCGGTTTCCTCCAGCGCCTCGCGCAACGCTGCCGCGGCGAGACTCTCGCCGTCTTCGAGGTGGCCGGCTGGCTGGTTCCAGGCCAGTCGGCCAGCGACTTCCTCCTCGACCATCAGGTAGCGGTCACCATCGGCGATTACGCACGCGACGGTGACATGCGGACGCCAGATTTCGGAGCTGGGAGGGGAGACAGGCATGGCGGGAGGTCTGGAAAAGTGCTCATTGTGCCACTACCTCCATGGGCGAATCCGCGTGCCTGGCTGAATCCGCTGCGGCGTATACTTCGTATCAGAGATCACATCCGTCAAAATCATGGCCAACGAAAACGAACATGAGCACGACAGCGGACGAGGCCTGGCGCTGGAAACGGCCCGGCCGGAGGTGGCGCGGCCACCGCTGTTCCAGGTACTGCTGCTGAACGACGACTTCACGCCGATGGATTTCGTGGTCGAGGTGCTGCGCGGTTTTTTCAACCTCGATCAGGAGCAGGCGGTTCAGGTGATGCTGCACGTGCATACCCGCGGCAGAGGCGTCTGCGGGGTATTCACTCGTGAAGTGGCGGAAACCAAGGTAACTCACGTAAACGAATATTCACGCTCGCATCAGCATCCGTTGTTGTGCACTATGGAAAAGCTCTGATCGACCCCATTTCGTGCTCATCGCGGCGCTGAAGGCCGCCCAACAAGCAAGCGGAGACGATCCGAATGTTCAGCAAGGATCTGGAAGTCACCATCGGCCACTGCTACAAGCAGGCGCGCGAGCAGCGTCATGAATTCATGACGGTCGAGCATCTGTTGCTGGCATTGACCGACAATCAGTCAGCGCTGGGTGCGCTGCGCGCCTGCGGGATCGACCTGCCACGGTTGTCGGCCGACCTGACCCGTATCATCAACGAAACAGTGCCCGTGCTGCCCAGCGGCGACGAGCGCGATACCCAGCCCACGCTCGGCTTCCAGCGGGTGCTGCAACGAGCGGTTTACCACGTGCAGTCTTCCGGTCGAAAGGAAGTGACCGGCGCCAACGTGCTGGTGGCCATTTTCGGCGAGAAGGATTCGCACGCGGTGTATTTCATGCACCAGCAGGAAATCAGCCGGCTCGACGTGGTCAATTACATCTCGCATGGTATCGCCAAGATTGGCGATGAGCCGGTGGCTGGTGCATCAAGCGGCAGCGAGCGTGATGGCGAGGAAGGCGCGGAGGGCAAGGGCAATCCGTTGCACGAGTTCGCCAGCAACCTCAATGAGCTGGCGCTGGAAGGCAAGATCGACCCGCTGATTGGTCGCGCCGACGAGATCGAGCGAACCATCCAGGTGCTGTGCCGCCGGCGCAAGAACAACCCCCTCTACGTCGGTGAGGCCGGCGTGGGCAAGACGGCGCTGGCCGAGGGTCTGGCCAAGCGCATTGTCGACGGCGAAGTGCCCGAGGTGCTGGAGGACGCCACCATCTGGGCGCTGGATCTCGGTGCGCTGGTGGCGGGTACCAAGTACCGCGGCGATTTCGAGAAGCGCCTGAAGAGCGTGATCGGGCAACTCAAGAAGCAGCCAGGCGCGATCCTGTTCATCGACGAGATCCACACCATCATCGGCGCTGGCTCGGCCTCGGGCGGCACCATGGACGCGTCGAACCTGATCAAGCCGATGCTTGCTTCCGGCGAATTGCGCTGCATCGGTTCGACCACCTTCCAGGAATATCGGGGCGTGTTCGAGAAGGATCGCGCGCTGGCGCGGCGCTTCCAGAAAATCGACGTGGTCGAACCTACCGTGGCCGAAAGCATCGAGATTCTGAAGGGCCTGCGCTCGCGTTTCGAGGAGCATCACCATGTTGCCTATACCAACGAGGCGTTGAAGGCAGCGGTGGATCTGTCGGTCAAGCACATTCCCGACCGCCTGCTGCCGGACAAGGCGATCGACGTGATCGACGAGGCGGGTGCGCGTCAGCGTCTGTTGCCGGAGGATCAGCGCACCGGCACCGTCGACGTGAGCGAGGTCGAGTACATCGTGGCCAAGATGGCGCGGATTCCAGCGAAGCAGGTTTCGGCCTCCGATCGCGACGTGCTGCGCAACCTGGAGCGCAATCTGAAGATGGTCGTGTTCGGCCAGGATCCTGCGATCGAGGCGCTGGCCGCTTCGATCAAGATGGCCCGTTCCGGCCTGGCCGACCCGTCCAAGCCCATTGGCTGCTTCCTGCTGGCCGGACCCACCGGCGTGGGCAAGACCGAGGTGACCAAGCAGCTGGCGATGCAGCTGGGAATCGAGATGATCCGCTTCGACATGTCCGAATACATGGAGGGGCACTCGGTATCGCGACTCGTCGGTGCGCCTCCGGGCTACGTCGGTTTCGACCAGGGCGGCCTGCTGACCGAGGCGGTCACCAAGCACCCGCACGCGGTGCTGTTGCTGGACGAGATCGAGAAGGCCCATCCGGACGTCTTCAACATCCTGCTGCAGGTGATGGATCGTGGCGTCCTCACCGACACCAACGGTCGCGAGGCGAACTTCAAGAACGTGGTGGTGGTGATGACCACCAATGCGGGCGCGGCAATCGCATCGCGGCGGACGATGGGCTTCGTCGAGCAAAAGCACGAGTCCGATGCGATGGAGGTGATTCGCCGCATCTTCACGCCGGAGTTCCGCAACCGGCTTGATGCGATCATCCAGTTCGGCGCGCTCGACTTCGAGCATATTCTGCGCGTGGTCGACAAGTTCCTGATCGAGCTGGAAAGTCAGCTGACCGAGAAGCGCGTGGGTCTGGACGTGGACGCCGATGCTCGCCGCTGGTTGGCGGAGCACGGCTTCGATCCGCAGATGGGCGCACGGCCGATGGCGCGGGTGATCCAGGAGAAGGTCAAGCGGGCGTTGGCCGATGAGCTGCTGTTCGGCAAGCTGGCCGATGGCGGCGTGGTGAGCCTGAGCGTGCGCAATGGCGAGCTGGCGGTGGATTGCAAGGCCGCGGAAAAGCTGCCGGCGGTGGTCGAGTAAGCGCTGGCTGCGGGCGAACTCGAAGCAAAGCAAAGGCGGCGCACTGCGCCGCCTTTGCATGTCCGACACCACAAATCACCCACCATCGGATCGCCGCACTCAGGCCCGGCTGCGCCTGACCGTTTCGCGACTACTTCATGCGGTAGGTGATGCGCCCCTTGCTCAGGTCGTACGGGGTCATTTCGATCTTGACCTTGTCGCCCGTGAGAATACGGATGTAGTGCTTGCGCATGCGACCTGAAATATGGGCAATAACCACGTGCCCGTTTTCAAGTTGCACACGAAACATGGTGTTGGGCAGGGTCTCCTGGACCGTGCCTTCCATTTCGATGACGTCGTCTTTGGCCATGTGTTCCGGGGTTCACGCGCAGCCGTCATGGCCGCGTAAGCCGCCGAGTATGCCACGGTTGTCGGTTTGGTTAAAGAATCATCAAGACATCATCAGGCGAAATGTTCATCCAGCTTGCGCCGTATTTCCTGTTCGAGCATGCCTTTGAGCGGTGCCAGCATCAGGCCCAGGTCGGCCTTGACCTGGATGGCATCGCGCTCGACCGTGATGGAGCCGCTGACGCCGGGTCGGGAAAAGCCCAGGGTGTCGCCTTGCCACTGTGCGGACACGCCGAATTTCTCCCGCATGCGCGTGACTACCTGATCGACTGCCGCGCGTGCCTCGGCAACGGAAAGTTGGTGGGGACGGCGAATATCGATCCTGGGCATGGCGGGCTACCGGCAAATGCGCCATCTTAATGCCTGGCGGACACTTGCGAGCAGGCGCCATGCTGCAGGAGCCTGCAGCGCGATAGAGCAGGGGTGTGGTGGCCAATGGTCGGCGTCTGGCTCGCTTGTTTTCTGGCACCCGCGCCCCTAGAGTTTTCTCGATTCATCGACCGGTTGACCCATGCGCATCGAATTCCCCCACGCGGCCCGCGAGGATTTCCATTGGGCGCAGGCCCAACTGCGCATCGGCAGCGCAGCTGACAACGATCTGGTACTCGCCACCGGTCAGGCGGCTCTGCGGCATCTGCGCATTGTGCAGGACCGTCGGGGCTGGTCGCTGCAGGTGTTGCCATCGGCGGAGCGGATCTATGTCAATGCCCGCCCGGTGCGCGAACGCGCTCTGCTGCGCGCCGGCGATGTGGTGAGCGTGGGCGATTGCCGCATGTTGCTGTGCGCCGACGAGGATCCGCGGAAACGCGCTATCGAGGCGATCCCGCAACAGGGTCGCTGCACCGTGGCCGTGCGCGCTGTGGCGGGTCCGCTGTCGGGCCGGGTACTGCCGTTGCGGGACACGCTGGAGATCGGCCCGAACGGCCGCTACGCGCTGGAATTGCCACAGGGTGAAGTGGTGTCCCTGCGCATTGGCTGGAACGAGGGCGAACTGCGCCTGCAAGCGTTGCAGTCGTCCGAACGCTACCCGTTGCGGGTCAACGGTGTCGCCGTGGAGCAGACAGCCTTGCAATGCGGCGACCAGATCGGCGTAGCCATGCATCGCTTCGTGATCGAGGCGCCGGGAATGGAGGCCGAGCCGGAAATCGTCGTGGCCGAGCCGGCGTCGGCGGTGCTGCCGGAAACCGCGGCGGGCCCGTCCAGCGAAGTCTGGTGGCTGATTGTCACGGCCGCGGTGCTGGCGCTGGGCATTGCCCTGGTGCTGTTCATCCGCTTCTGAGTTTGTTCATGCCAGCCAGTTGACGCACTCATGCTGCGCCGCGCCATAATGCAGTGAATACCTCGACGGGATGCAAGCGCACGTGAGCAGAGTCTGGAACTTCAGCGCCGGTCCGGCAGCCTTGCCGCAGTCGGTTCTCGAGCGCGCCCAGCGCGAATTGCTGGACTGGAATGGCAGCGGCGCCTCGGTGATGGAACAGTCCCATCGCGGCAAGCGGTTCATTGCGATGGCGGCGCAGGCGGAAGCCGATCTGCGCTCGTTGCTGGCGATACCCGACGACTACGCCGTGTTGTTCCTGCAGGGCGGCGCGACCCAGCAATTCGCGCAGATCCCGATGAACCTGGCCGCCGAAGGCGACAGCGCCGACTACATTGACAGCGGTCACTGGAGCGCCAAGGCGATCAGCGAGGCGGCACCGTATGTCCGGGTCAATGTGGCGGCCAGCGGCCGTGCGGACGACTATCGCCGATTGCCGCCGCGTGACAGCTGGCAGCTCGATCCACGGGCTGCCTACGTCCACTACACGTCGAACGAGACCATCCATGGCGTCGAGTTCCACGACGTCCCCGATGTTGGTGCGGTGCCGCTGGTGGCGGACATGTCTTCCGACATCCTGTCCGGGCCACTGGATATCAGCCGTTTCGGGCTGATTTACGCCGGTGCGCAGAAGAACATCGGGCCTTCCGGTCTGGTGGTGATGATCGTTCGCCGCGATCTGCTGCTGCGGCCGGGCAGGCCGATGGCGAAGATATTCCGCTACGCCGAGCATGCGGCCAGCGACTCGATGCTCAATACGCCCAATACCTGGGGTTGGTACCTCGCCGGGCTGACCTTTCAGTGGCTGCTGGCCCAGGGCGGTCTCGCTGCCATGGCCGCGCACAATCAGGCGAAGGCGCAGCTGCTGTACCAGGGCATTGACGGTTCGGGCGGCTTCTACCGCAACCCTGTCGAGGTCTCGGCCCGCTCGCGCATGAACGTGCCATTCACCCTGCACGACAGTGCGCTGGACGCTGCCTTTCTGCAGGAATCCGAAGCGGCCGGCCTGCTTGCCCTGAAGGGGCACAAGGCGGTCGGCGGCATGCGTGCATCTCTGTACAACGCGGTGCCGCTTGAGGCTGTGCAGGTACTGACCGCTTTCATGCGTGACTTCGCCCAGCGGCATGGCTGATTGACCGTACGCGGGGCTTTTCAGGCAAGATGTCGAGGCGGTAACGGACTTCTTTCCATTTAGGCGGCTAAAAGCATGACTGACACCAAGACCCCGCTGAGCGAAATGCGCGAGCGTATCGACAGCATCGACCGGCAGATCCAGCAGCTCATTTCCGAGCGCGCGAATCACGCGCAGACGGTGGCCAAGGTGAAAGGAGCGGGGCTTTCGGCGATCGACTACTATCGGCCGGAGCGCGAGGCCCATGTGCTGCGCATGGTGGTGGATCGCAACGACGGGCCACTGTCGGACGCCGAGATGGTTCGTCTGTTCCGCGAGATCATGTCGTCGTGCCTGGCGCAGGAAGATCCGCTCAAGATCGGTTTTCTCGGGCCGGAGGGAACATTCAGCGAGCAGGCCGTGCGCAAGCATTTCGGCCATGCCGCCTACGGCCTGCCGCTGGGCAGCATCGAGGAGGTTTTCCAGGAAGTTGCCGCCGGCCATGCCGATTTCGGTGTGGTGCCGGTGGAGAACTCCGGGCAGGGCATGATCCAGGTCACCCTGGACATGTTCCTTACCTCCGAGGCCACGATTTGCGGTGAAGTCGAGCTGCGCGTGCATCAGTGCCTGCACTCGCAAGCGGGCCGCCTGGAGGACGTGAAACGGGTCTACGCGCATGCGCAATCGCTGCAGCAGTGCAAGACCTGGTTGCGCATCAACCTGCCTCACGTCGAATGCATCTCGGTCGGCAGCAATGCCGAAGCGGCCCGGCTGGCCCGCCATGCCGACGATGCGGCGGCGATCGCTGGCGAGACCGCTGGCAAGGTCTACGGACTGAAGACGGTAGCCACCGGCATCGAGGATCGCGCGGACAATACCACGCGCTTCCTGGTGATCGGCCGTTCGCTGTTTCCGCCCTCGGGCAACGACCGTACCTCGCTGCTGATCACGGTGAACGACAAGCCGGGTGCGCTGTATGACGTGCTCAGTCCGTTCGCCAGGCATGGCATCAGCCTGAACCGGATCGAGTCGCGCCCGGCGCATACCGGCAAGTGGCAGTACGCGTTCTTCATCGACGTGTCGGGCCATATCGATGATCCGGCGCTGCAGGCCGCGGTGCAGGACATTGGTGAGTCCGCCGCCACGATCCGCGTGCTTGGCTCCTATCCGGTGGCGCTGCCTTGAGCGCTTCGACAGCGGCCGCGGCGAGTGGGTCGGAGCGTCTGGACTGGATCAGCCGGCGGGCTCAGCCATTGCATGGCGGTGTGCCCGTTCCGGGCGACAAGTCGGTATCGCATCGCGGCCTGATGCTGGCGGCGATCGCCGAGGGAACATCGCATATCCGCGGATTCCTGGAAGGTGAGGATACGCGTGCCACGGCCGCGGTGCTGGCACAGCTCGGCGTACGTATCGAGGCACCCTCGACGGGCGAGCGCGTGGTGCACGGCGTGGGCCTGCGTGGCTTGCGCGGATCGGCGCAGGCGCTGGACTGCGGCAATGCCGGTACCGGCATGCGCCTGCTTGCTGGGCTGCTTGCCGGGCAGGCATTCGACAGCACCCTGGTCGAGATCGGAA
>JAJXYE010000087.1 GCA_021780735.1 Pseudomonadota bacterium
TTGATGGTGCTCACCTTGCTGGCCTGCGTGTGGCTGGCCGCGCGGATCTACCGTACCGGCATCCTGATGTACGGCAAGAAGCCGTCGTGGCGCGAGTTGTGGCGCTGGATCAGGGCGTAACCCGTAACCCGTAACCCGTAGGAGCGCACCCTGTGCGCGAACGTCCTCCGTGATGCAACGAAAAAGCATTCGCGCACAGGGTGCGCTCCTACAAAATGATCAGGCTGGCGGTTTGTCGAACAGGTCGGTTTGCGCCTGGTAGCTGTCACGGTCGACGAAGCCGCCCAGGCCGACGCCGACCAGTCGGTAGCGACTGTCCGCCGGTCGCTCGACGCGCTCGCGCAGGGCGCAGGCGATCTCGGCCAGCTCCTGTGCCGAGCGTGGCCGCTGCGGTGGCGTGAGGCTGCGCGTCAGGGTGCGGAAGTCGGCGGTTTTCAGCTTCAGCACCACGGTGCGTGCCACCCGTGCCTGCTCTTTGAGGTAGCCGGCCCAGGCCTTGTCGGCGAGTCGACGGATATGCGCCTCGAGCTCGTCCAGCCGCAGATCGTGCTCGAAGGTGTCCTCGGCGGAGATCTGCACGGTGGGGCGCTCCGGCTGCACCGGGTGCTCGTCGATGCCCTGCGCCAGTTCGTGCAGGCGCCGGCCCCAGCGGCCGAAGCGCATCTCCAGCGCGGCCAGCGGGTGTGAGCGCAGCTCGCCGACCTTGCTGATGCCCAGTTCGGCCAGTTTCGCTTCCATCACCTTGCCCACGCCGGGCAGACGGCCGACCGGCAGCGGCAGCAGGAACGCGTCGACCTGCTGCGGGCGAATCACGCACAAGCCATCGGGCTTGTTCCAGTCCGAGGCGATCTTGGCCAGGAACTTGTTCGGCGCCACGCCGGCCGATGCGGTGAGTGAGGTTTCCTCGCGGATCGCCGCACGGATCGCCTCGGCGGTGGCGGTGGCCGAGGGCAGGCCGGTATGCGTCACGGTCACGTCGAGATAGGCCTCGTCCAGCGACAGCGGTTCGATCAGCTCGGTGTGGCGGGCGAAGATCTCGCGGATCTGCCGCGACACCGCCTTGTAGCGGACGAAGTCCGGAGGCACGAACAGCAGCTGCGGGCACAGCCGCTCGGCGCTGATCGCCGGCATCGCCGAGCGCACGCCGAACACGCGCGCCTCGTAGCTGGCCGCACACACCACCGAACGCGCGCCGCGCCAGGCCACCGCCACCGGCTTGCCGCGCAGCGCCGGATCGTCGCGCTGCTCCACCGACGCGTAGAACGCGTCCATGTCGATATGCAGGATTTTGCGCGGTGGTGCGGACACGTGGGGAACCGGGGACAGCTGTTGGGGCGATTCTAGAGCCAGCCAGGGTCATGGCGTGTCAGCACAGATGGCGCCCTCTCAATCAGGCACGATGAGAGCGGCCTTCATCGCGGCTATCGCCAGATCGGAATGACGTAGGCGTCATCGCCGCCGGATGAACGCTTCGTCGAAGCAGTCGGCGTTCGTTCCACCTGCAACAGATGGCGGCCGTTTGCCAGCGAGCGTATATCGATCATCGCCAGCAGTGCGGGGCGATCGGTGCGCGGGTCGCTGCCGACGTCGTAGTGCAGCGAGGTCAATGGCTGGCCGTCCAGCGACACCGCGTGCATGCCTGCCAGGCAGTCCAGCAGTGCGTCGCCGCGTGCATCGCCTTGCGGCAGTTTCAGTGCGGCGGCACAGTGGGTGCGAATGGCCGTGGCGTCGTGCTGTGGCTGGTAAGGCACGGTCAGGCGCAGCCACGGACCGTCGATCACCGCGCTCTGCACGAATGGCGTGGCCGGGTCATGCAGGGGGTCGCGCTGATCGTCGTAGTAGGCGCTGCGCAGCATGCGCGAACCATCGACCGACTGCGGAAACAGGGTATAGCTGCCGACCTGCACCGGCGACTTCATCGAGCTCAGGCCGAACATCATGGCGACCACGAGCACAGTGAAAGCGATGACGGTCGACACGTTGAACAGAAGCTCGTTGCCATGGCTGACCAGCAGCGCCATCACTTCCGAGCGCCGGCCGATGCCGCTGCGTGCGTACGAACGAATCACCGCCCCCAGCAAGCGGTGTGCCGTGCTTCCTTTGCGCAGGCTCGCACCCAGTCGGCGATCGAGCCTGCGTGCCACCCACATGAGCAGCATGAGTATCGCGAAGCAGACACTGAACAGCAGGAACACGTCGACATGCAGGCCAGCCAGGGTCGCGCCAGTCATGATCAGCGCGAATATCACCACCACCTGCAGGCTGATCACCAGCAGCCGCGTGGCCAGCATCACGCCGATCGCAAACACCACGGTGGCGCGATTGTCGGCGCGTTCGATCGAGTCTGCGGCGGAACCCTGCATGCGCTGTTCGATCTCGCGCTGCACCGGGCCCAGGCGCAGCTTCTCCCAGCGCACGCCATCGGGATAGACCGAATGCATGCCGACCAGCGCGATCCAGTGGGCGCGCAACAGCAGGTGCAGCGAAAACGTCACCGCCAGGATGACCGCGGCGCTCTTCAGATAGATGTACAGCGGCAGCGCCACCCCGGCCAGGTCGGTGCCCAGCCGCGGCACCAGCGCAAACAGCTGGCTGTCCAGCCAGCCAGGCAGTTGCAGCATGGCGAATACAGCCACACCGGAGATCAGCAGTTCGACCTCCCATGTCGGGGTGGTGTGCGGCGGCAGCCGGTCGGCATCGTGCCCGCTGCCGGATGACGTGTCGGTGTGACTCATGCCGGAATGCTCCGTTCGGTTCGGTCGATGTCGGCGGCGCTCATTGTGTCAGTGCCCACGATCTCGCGCGGCAAGCGCGTCCAGCCGGCTGACCAGCTGCCGCGCGAAGCGCTCGGCGGTCAGCGGTTGTTCGGCGAGGAACAGGAACGGCTCGATCAGCTCCAGCTCCATGATCAGGAAATGGCCTGCGCTGATCACCCCGTCGACGCGTGCGTAAGCGAGATCGCCGTAGCCCATCGCGGCAGCCACGCTCAGCGCGTTTCCGGCATCGGCCAGAATGGCGGCATCCGGCTGGACCGGATCGACGCTGCCGCCGTACTCGCTCTGCACGCGGTAGTCGCCCGTGGCCGGGCGCTTGATCACCGCGTGGCTGAACTTGCCGTCGAAATACAGCAGCGACCATTCGCCGGCGCTGACGATCTCCGGCACGAACGGTTGCACCAGGTAGTCGATGTCGCGCGGCAATCGCGTCACCGCCTCGGCGAATGCCGCATCGCCGATCCGGCCGCACAAGGTGTGCCAGGCGCCGCCGCTGATGGTCGGCTTGATCACCACCTGCCGATCGGGCATCGACGCCAGCACATCGGTCAGCTCGCTGGCCCGGGCCAGCCGGGACGGGATGGTCGCGACGCCGTGCGCGGCGAGTTCGATCAGGTAGCGCTTGTCGCTGTTCCAGCGCAGCAGGCGGCTGTCGTTGATGGTGCGGATGCCGAGCCGGTCGAGACGATCCAGCCAGGCGATGAAGGCGGCAGGCTGCTTGAAGTAGTCCCAGATCGTGCGGATCAGCACCGCGTCGAATGTCGACCAGTCCACCGTCGGGTCGTTCCAGATGCACGACACCGGTTCGATGCCAAGCTGTTCCAGCGCGGTGGCGAGGTGAGCGTCATCTGCCTGGATCGAGGGAAGCTCGGCGCAAGTGGCGAAGGCGAG
>JAJXYE010000193.1 GCA_021780735.1 Pseudomonadota bacterium
AGCCGCAAAGTCAGTGACGCATGGACACTGCGTGGCTACCTCCTTGGCGGCTTCGCCGATGGCAGCCCTGATTACGGCGCCGGCATGTCGGCGCGCGTTTCGTACTAGGAGGCCGGCATCCTCCGTGTCCCATGCGTTTACATCGGGGCAGCGGGGCGCGCTGAATACGGGCACCCCCACTCCTCGCCCCGGTCGTCATCGCCACGCGTGGCCACGGACATTGCTGATTGTCTTCGCGTTGTTCTGGCTGGCGCTGGCGATCCGCCCGTGGTTTCGCCAGGACTGGCTGCTGGAGAATCTGGTGGTGTTCGTGGTGGTGCCCTTGTTCGCGTTCACC
The DNA here is from genome assembly GCA_021780735.1 of Pseudomonadota bacterium. Taxonomy (GTDB): domain Bacteria; phylum Pseudomonadota; class Gammaproteobacteria; order Xanthomonadales; family Rhodanobacteraceae; genus Rhodanobacter. The sequence continues at coordinate 338 of JAJXYE010000193.1, forward strand.
TCGAAGCGCCTGCGATTTTCCAACTTGGCGTACACGCTGCTATTTGTGTTCCTGTGCGTGCATGAGATAGGCGCGCACTACACCTATTCGCTGGTGCCCTACGACAAGGCGGTGCAGGCGTTGACCGGGCAATCGCTCGATGCGCTGCTGGGGCTTCGCCGCAATCACTTCGATCGGCTGGTGCATTTCCTTTTCGGTCTGCTGCTGTTGCCGCTGGCGGTCGAGCTGTTCCAGGCCCAGGCACCTCCACGTGGAGTCTGGCAGTGGCTGATGCCCGTGCTTTTTCTGCAGGGCTTGTCTGCGACGTACGAGTTGATCGAGTGGCTGGCAGCCAGCGTGTTCGGCGGCGACCTGGGCCAGGCCTATGTAGGTACCCAGGGCGATGTGTGGGATGCTCAGCGCGACATGGCGCTGGCGCTGCTCGGCGCCGTGATCGCCCAATTGATACTGATGCTTTGCCGCGGTATTCGTGGCGGTGTACCCGATCGTCGGGCGGGTCATGCAGAACGACCTTAGCGGCCGCTTCGGCCTGCTGCTGGGCGCGGTGGCTGCCGGCCTGACCCTGTTCGCCATGGAACACATCCGGCATTTCGCGCAACGTTTCGCAATGTTGCGCACTTCGCGCAGAGGGGATGCAGGGCATGACGAGCTTCTCATTCGTTTTCGGCCTGATATCGGCGGTCACCTCGCCGGCCCTGACCCAGTTGCTGAATGATTGTGTTGCGCTGTAGCGGCGCGCTGACCGCGTTCGCCAGTCATGGCGTCACGCTTGCCGGATCGTCACGGCATTCATGCTGCTGATCGCCCATTGCGCCACGTTCCGGCACCAGCACAACATTCCGTCGTGGGGCGTGCTCGACGTGCTGATTCCACTGGTGTTCGTCAGTCATCATCAGCGTGCTCGATTGACGTCGTCGGGATCACTGTCGATGCTCTTCAACGCGATCCCCGGGGATTACGGCAAGTCCCCATTCACGCCCCCGTCCTGGCGCAGTCCAACCCGCGTACGTCGACATCGCCCCGGCGGTCGATTGAGCGGTATGAAGTTTCGCCGTGCAGCTGGCGATGCTTCGGCCGCCCGCGCCTGCCCCCTTTTGTTGGCAGCTCTTTTGTGATTTGCTCGCTCGCAGGAAAACCCTTGACGATTCGCCGCCTTTTTCCCCGTCCCGCCATCGACCTGGAGTAAGCCATGCGTCACATCATGGTGATTGCGACCGCCATCGCCCTCTCGCTTGGCGCGAACACCTCGCGCGCCGCCCCCAGGGATCTGACCCCGATCCTCCTGCCGAAGCCTGCGGCGCCCGGCAAAGCGGTGCAGCCGTTCGTGAAGGTGAACGCACCCGTGGTCGCGCTGATGCACGTGCGGGTGATCGACGGCACCGGCGGAGCGGTGCGAGCGAACCAGACCATCGTCATCGAAAACGGCAAGATTGCCGCCATCGGCGCCGACGGCATGCCCGTTCCCAAGGACGCCACCCGCCTGGATCTGTCCGGACACACGGTTCTCCCCGGCCTGGTCGGCATGCACGATCACCTGTTCTACATCAGGCGGCCCAACCTTGGCCCGCAGCTGCACAGCGAGCCGCCGCTGATCGTGCCGGAAATGGCGTTTTCCGCGCCGCGCCTGTATCTCGCCAACGGCGTCACCACCCTGCGCACCACCGGCAGCGTCGAGCCGTACACCGACCTCAACCTCAAACACGCGATCGACGCCGGCGAGCTGCCCGGTCCGCACATGGACGTTACCGGCCCTTACCTGGAAGGCGGCAAGTCGTTCTTCATCCAGATGCACCACCTGCGTGACGCTGCGGACGCCAGGCAGACCGTTGCATTCTGGGCAAAGCAGGGCGTGACCTCGTTCAAGGCCTACATGTACATCACGCGTGCGGAACTGAAGGCTGCGGTGGACGAGGCCCACAAGCTCGGCCTGAAGATCACCGGCCATCTGTGCGCGGTCACCTATCGCGAAGCTGCCGCCATCGGCATCGACGACCTGGAGCACGGCTTCTTCGTCAACACCGAGCACGACCCCGGCAAGGCAGCGGATACCTGCACCGCCTCCGACGGCCTGGCCACCCTGCACGCCATGGATCCGCAAGGCAGCGACGCCCGCGGCCTGATACACGATCTGGTCGCACACCATGTCGCGATCACCTCGACCCTGCCGGTATTCGAACAGATGGTGCCGCACCATTCGCCATGGTGGCCGCAAGCCATGGCCACGCTCAGCCCGCAGGCGAAACACGATTACCTGCTGATGCGCGCACACACCGATGCGCTGCCGCCCGATCAGGCGCAGCAGCGTGCGCTGACCTTGCAGCACGGCATGGCGATGGAACGCGAGTTCGTCGCGGCGGGCGGCCTGCTGCTGGCCGGACCCGATCCGACCGGCAACGGTGGCGTGATCCCGGGCTTCGGCGATCTGCGCGAAGTGGAACTGCTGGTCGAGGAAGGTTTCACGCCAGAGCAGGCGATACGCATCGCCAGCTACAACGGTGCGCGCTATCTTGGATTGCAGGATCGCATCGGTTCGATCGCCAAAGGCAAGGACGCGGATCTGGTCGTGGTCAAAGGCGACCCTTCGCAGCACATCGACGACATCGAGAACGTCGAAACCGTGTTCAAGGATGGCGTGGGCTACGACACGCAAGCCCTGTTGAAATCGGTGCAGGGGCGTTACGGCGAGTATTGAGCAGAGCCCGGACCGGAGGTCAAGGCGGGCCAGGATGAACCGGCGCCGCTTTGCGTGCGGCTCAGGTCACCCGTTCCCCGGCCGCCACGCGAGCGGCCGTCACGTCCGCGGGTGAAGGGTGAATCAGCAGTCGCAGCCGCCAGGCATCCCGAACCAGGCGCAGTTGGCGATGCCTGACCAGGTAGGCGACAGCGACCGCGGCGGCGGCAAGGCCTGCCAGTGCGCCCACGCCCAGCGCCCAGCGTGCACCGAAATGATCGACCACCCAGCCGACCAGCGGTGCACCGATCGGGGTACCGCCCATGACCACCGCAATCCGCAGCGCCAGCACCCGGCCACGCATGGCGCGCTCGGTGGTGAGTTGCATCATGGAGTTGCTGGCGGTCATGAAGGTGAGCGCGGCCAGACCGACGAAATACAACACCACCGCAAACAGAACCGGGCCGGGCATCACCGCCGCCACTGCCAGGGTCACGCCGAAGGCCGCCGCGGCGACGCCCATCAACACCATGCCGGGGAACGGGCGGCGGGCCGAGAGCAGCGCCCCGCTCATGGTGCCCGCCGCCATCGCCGAGGTCAGCAGGCCGTACTGGCTGGCGTTGCCGTGGAACACGGTGACCGAC
>JAJXYE010000423.1 GCA_021780735.1 Pseudomonadota bacterium
TCTCGCCTTCGGCATGGGCGGCATCGGCGCCGCCGTGCTGGGCAGCCTCGCCGACGCGCACGGCATCGAATACGTCTACCGGCTGTGCGCCTGGCTGCCGCTGATGGGGCTGATCACCGTGTTCCTGCCGAACCTGGAACGGCCCGCAAAAACAATCTGAAGGCGTGCCCCGGATCCAGTCACAACAGCGATCCCGGGCATCATCGCTGCGCGAACGCAGCACCCCGCCGCCAGGCGAAGTGCTGCGTTCAACCTCAGTGCCGGGCCGGCGCCGGCCCCTGCACAACCTGGGTGAGATGATTCGGCTTCAGGTATTTCCTGAAGGCCGCCTGCACTTCGTCGGCGCTCAGGTTGAGGTAGTACTTCGCCGCGACCATCGGCTGGTTCAGCGGCTCGCCATGCCAGCTCCACGACAGTAGCGAGCGGGCGATGCCGTTGACGCTGGACACCTGCACCGGGATCGAGCGGATCTGGTACTGACGGGCATTGGTGAGCTCCGGCGCCGTGACCGGCGTGTTGCGCATGGCCTCGATATTTTTCATCACCAGCGCATCGACCGGCGCCACCTTGGACGGATCGCTGCCGTACTGCACGTAGAAGATCGAGCGTGAGCGCTCGATGTTCATGCCCGAGCCGGCACCATAGGCAAAGCCGTGGCGCACGCGGATGTCCACCATCAGGCGCGAGGCGAAACCGTTGCCGCCAAGGACGTCGTTGCCCAGTTCCAGTGCATAACGGTCCGGGTTGTGCAGATTGAGATCCATGGTCTGGCCCATCAGCACCTGGTCCTGCGAGGCATAGGCATTGGGAACCACCACGTAGCCGGGCGGATTGAGGCCGACCGGTTTGGGGATCACATCGGGTTTGGGCCCGCTGGCCTTCCAGCCGCCGAAATACTTTTCAACCGTGGTCTTTGCCTGTGCAGGTGTCACGTCGCCGACCACCACGATGGTCGTGAGATCGGGCCGGTAGGCCTGCGCGAAGAAGCGTTTCGCATCGGCCAGGGTGAGCTTGCCGACCGTGGCCGGCGTCGCCTCGCGCAGCGCGGGATCGCCTGCCGGGTAAAGCCCCTTGAACAGCGCGCGGAACATCTTGTAGCGCGGCGACTGCAGCTCACCGGCCAGGGTACGTGCCAGCGTCTGCTGCTGCACGTCGAAGGCCTTCTGCGGCAACGCCGGGTGCAGCTCGTTGTCGGACAGCAGACGCATGCCTTGGTCGAAATGGGCACTTGGCACGGCCAGCGAGAAATCGGTACCACCGGTTTCGCTGGCCGCGATGGCGTCCAGCGACTTGTGGAACGCATTGCGATCAAGGTCGGTAGTGCCGTAGTCGAACAGCGAGGCGAGCAGCTTGCCGACGCCGTCCTGGCCACTGGCCTCCTGCAGCTTGTCATCGTGATCGACATGACCCATCACGGTCACTGTCTTGCTGGTGGCCGTCGGCTGCACGATCAGGGTGAGACCGTTGGATAGCTTCATCTCGGTGGGATCGAGCGTCCAGTGCGGCATCTCCAGCCGGGCCAGGGCCTTGCTGGCCCAGTCCGGCAACGGCACATCCAGCTTGTCGTTGCCGCCGAACGACTCGGTGCCGCCGAAGCCGTTGCTGTCTGGTGGGCGCTTGCCGTTCGGATCGGGCGTGAGCACCACGGTGACCCGCTGGTCGGGCCTGAAGTATTCGCGTGCCACCCGGTTGACGTCGGCCACGGTCACTGCCTGGATCTGCTGCTCGGCCTGCTCGGGCGACTGCAGACCCTGCCAGGCCAGCGCCTGCGACCACGAGCTGGCCAGGCTTACCGCGCTGTTCTTGCTGAATTCGAACTGGGCCTGCTCCGAGCGCTTGGCGGCATCGACCAGGTCGGCCGACACGCCGTCCTTGAGCAGCCCGTTGACCACGGCGTCCAGATCGACCCGCGTCTGCTGCGCGTTGCCGCCCTTGGCGAAACCGGCCTCGACCACGCCCAGTCCGCCGTAACTGAAAGGCTGTGCCTGCACGTCGGCACTGAGTACCTTGCCCTGCGCGGCGAGCTCGGACAGCGGACTGCGCGCATTGTTGAGTACGTCCATCAGCACGGTGGCAGCGGCATAGTCGGTGCTTTTCATGCCGGGCAAGCGGTAGATGAACTGCACCGAGCCGGTCGCGTCCGGCGTGGTGCTGCTGATCGTCTGCGACTTGATCGGCTGCAGCTTGAGCGCCGCCGGTGCCGGTACCTTGCCCCGCGGAATGCTGCCGAACAACTGCTTCACCTGCGCCAGCGTGGCCTGCGGATCGACATCGCCCACAATCACGAAGATGGCATTGTCGGGCTGATACCAGTCGTTGTAGAAGGTATGCAGCACCTTGGATGTGGTCTTGTCGAACGAGGGTCGGGTACCCAGCGGATCGGCCGCGTAGCCGGTGCCGCGGTAGAGAATTTCCTCGGCCTTCTCGAAGGCGAGAAAGCCTGGATCGGAAATGTCGCGCGACACTTCCTGCTCGATGGCGCCCTTCTCCAGACCCCAGTCCTTGTCACCGAGCCTGGCACCACGCATGCGCGCCGCCTCGATGTGCAGCAGTACATCGAGATAGGCCGACGGCGCCACGAAGTAGTACTGGGTCACATCGTTGGTGGTGAAGGCATTGTTGTCGCCGCCCATCTTGCCGGTCATCTCGTTGAGCTGGGCGCCGCTCATGCCCCGGCTGTCGCGAAACATCATGTGTTCCAGTGCATGCGCCGTGCCGGGAAAGCCCTTCGGCGTCTGATAGCCGCCGGCGAGGTAACTGATCTGGGTGGTCACCATCGGCGCCAGCGAGTCGTGCACGATGACCACGCGCAGCCCGTTGTCCAGCGTGGCCCGCAGCACCTTGCTGCTGATTGCGGCCCCGGCTGGCACGCCGGCCGCCTGCAGCGGCGCACTGCCGGCCAGCAACCCCATGCCCAGCATCAGCCCCAAAGCCAGCGGTTTGAGCTTGTTCTTTGTCATCGTAAGGATTCCTTTCGGTTGATGGGAAAGCGGCCGCGCCGCGCGCAAGGCCATCTGATCCTGCCACAGCCCCGCTGCCGGGAACCGTGCCGAAAGTTTTCCTGCCTGCGCATGAACTTGCGCCCAGACGATCAGCCCGCCGCGATCACCACCGGCTCCGGCTCCAGTTGCACACCGAATTTCCCGTGCACACCGGCCATCACCTGCTGCGCCACGGCCCACAGCTGTGGTCCGCTGGCCTGGCCGTGATTGACCAGCACCAGGGCATGCCGGTTGGAGATGCCGGCATCCCCTTCGCGCATGCCCTTGAAGCCGGCAGCCTCGATCATCCAGGCGGCAGAGACCTTGCAGCGGCCGTCGGACTGCGGCCAGGCCGGCAACCCGGGATGTTCCCGCTGCAGCGCAGCCGCCAGCGTGGCGTCGACGATGGGATTCTTGAAGAAGCTGCCGGCGTTGCCGATCACCGCCGGGTCAGGCAACTTGCGCGTACGCAGATGCACCACCGCTTCGGCGACATGGAACGGCGCGGGCTTGTCCACGCCCATCCGCTGCAGCTCCTCGGCGATGCCTGCGTAATCCGTGCGCAGCGGGCGGCTGCGCGGCAACACGAAGCGCACGGCGGTGACGATGTAGCGACCGGGTTCGCGCTTGAACAGCGAGTCGCGGTAGGCAAACGCGCAAGTGGCGTGAT
>JAJXYE010000328.1 GCA_021780735.1 Pseudomonadota bacterium
CGCCCGCACCCGCGGGATCGACGGCAGGCGATGAAGACGACGCTTCAAACTGGCAGCCACACATCCGGGCCATCCTGGCGCGCTACACGCTGCCAGTCACAGCCGTAAAGCCGCTGCAGGTGATGCGCCTGCAGGGTTTGATCGACGGGGCCGGCGATCCACTGCCCACCAGGGACCAGACCCAGCACATGGGTGGCCACATGCGCCACCCAGTTCACATCATGTGCGGCAAACACGATGCCCTGTTGCGGCAACCCACGCAGCAAGCGCGCCACAAGGCCCTGATGCGCCGGGTCCTGAAACGAAACGGGTTCGTCCAGCAACAGCAGCGGCGTGCGCTGCGCCAGGACCTGGGCCAGAGCGACGCGCTGGCGTTCGCCGGCCGAGAGTTGCAGCACATGCCGGTGGGCGAGATGCGCCGCATCCACCCGACGCAGGCAGTCCATCGCCATGGCGTCGTCGACACGATGCTGCGCCAGGGTCACGGCATGCAGCACGGCAATGCCGAAGCGGTCGCGCGGCTGGCTTGGCAAAAACGCGCGCTGTTGCGCCAGCGCCCGTGGCGACAACGTCGACAGGGCCGCACCGCCCAGCAGCACCGGTGCCGGCGCCACGCCCAGACCGGCCAATTGCCGCAGCAGGGTGGACTTGCCCGCGCCGTTGCGACCGAGCACCGCCCAGCGTTCACCACGCTGCACCTGCATGGACAACTGGCGCAACAGCAAACGCGAGCCGACGCGCACATCCAGCCGGTCGGCGGCAAGCAGCGTGGCGAGCGAATTCATCGCGGCTGACGGATCAACAACAGCATGAACACCGGAGCACCGATCAAGGCGGTGATGGCGCCGACCGGCAGTTCGTAAGGCATGGCCACACCGCGCGCAAGGGAGTCCGCCACCACCACCAGCGCCGCGCCCACCAAGGGCACGGCCCAGCTTTGCTGGCGCATGCGCACCACGCCGAACAGGCGCAACAGGTGTGGCACGACCAGGCCGACGAAGCCCACTGCGCCCGCTTCGGCCACTGCCGCTCCCGTGGCCACGGCGGCCAGCAGCACCAGCCCGAGGCGCAGCCGATGCACCGGCTCGCCGAGCAGCCAGGCATGCTCGCTGCCCAGCGCCAGCCGGTCGAAGGCGCGGCTCCATCCCGCCAGAACCGCCGCCAGCACGATGGCCACCAGACAGAGCCAGCGACCGAAGCGCGCGCCCGACAAATCCCCCACCAGCCAGAACACCGCACCGCGCAAACTCTGCTCCGGCACCAGCGCCAGCAGCAAGGTGGAGCCGGCGGCGAACACCGCCGAGAGCATGGCGCCGATCAGAATGAGCTGGGCCGGTGCCTCGTCATCCGGGCTGGCCATGGCGCGGCGGCCCAGCAACAGCAGCAAACCCAGCGCCGCCAGCGCCCCGCCCACACTGCCCAGCCAGAGCAGCCTGCCGAAGACCACCAGCATCCCAATGGCCCCCATACCGGCGCCTGCCGATGCGCCGAGCACATAGGGGTCGGCCAGGGGGTTGCGCAGCACGAGTTGCATCGCCAGTCCGGCCAGCGCCAGCAGGGCTCCGGCACCAGCGCCGGCCAGCACGCGTGGAATACGCAGCTGCGCGATGATCGGCCAGTTCCAGCCGCCCGCGCCCACGCTCACGCCCAGCAGCACCGCCAGCATCAGAACACCGACGGTCACGGCCAACAGACGGCCGCTGGGCGGCTCGATGCGGAGGCCGGTCAGTTCCAGGGCTTGGTCGATGGCGGGAGGGGGCATGGGGTGCGGCATGAGCGGGGCAGCGACCGCTTGGGTCAGGAACCCAACGGTCGCCAGGTCAGACCCAGAAAGACGCCGAAGGGTTCGCGGTTGTAGCTGTAGGCCGTCTGATACTTCTTGTCGAACAGATTTTGCACCCGCGCATTCCAACTCCACTGCGGCGTGATCGGACCGCTGGCGGTGAGGTCGACAAGGGTATAGGCTCCGAGCGTCACCGGATTGCCGTTGGCATCGCTGTCCCAGCGCGGCCCACTGTAATGCACGGTTGCGCCATACAGCACATTGCCGATGGCGTGGTTCACGCTGACATTGGCCAGGCTGCGCGCCCTTCGCTGCAACGTCGGGTCACCCGGCAAACTGGTATTCACAGGCTGCTGCAGGGTCAGGTTGGCGTCATAGGCCCAGCCATCCCAGGCACCGCGACCCGTCAGTTCCAGGCCGCGGGTCCGGCTGCTGGCGATGTTCTGGAACATGCCGGTGTTGTAGTCATAGATCCACTGGTTGGTCGCCTGGGTCTGGAACAGCGTGGCACGCAGCACGTTCGGCCCCTGCGACCATTGCAGCCCGGCCTCAGCGGAATGGGCTTTCTCCGGCCGCAACGCGGGGTTGCCGTAGTACGGTGCGTACAGGTAGCCCAGCGGAGCGGCGTTGAACGCGGTGGAATAGCTGGCAATGGCCTTGAAGCCGCCGCCCAGCGCACGCCCGTACCCCCAATAAACCGTGTTCTGGCCCGGGTAACCGTCGATGCTGTCGTGGCGCAGGTTCAACTGGATTTGATTGCCGCTGAACGCGCCATTCAAGCCGACGAACACCGCGTTGGCATTGCGGCTGGTGGCGCTGACGGAGCCGGTCAGCGACGTGATGGACTGGCGCTGCAGATCCAGTCCGGCCGTGGCTGTCCAGGCACTGTCGAGTTGAATCACATTGCGCCACAGCAGTTGCTGGGTCCGGGTGCGGTAGTTGATGCTGTACGGAGAAGCGCTGAAGTTGTCCACCGTGTTCGCAGTGGCTTGTTGCGACAGGCTCAGGTGCGAGGTCCAGGTCGTCGTCAACTGGTTATCGCTGAACAGTTGATACAAGGACTGCGTGGTGCTGCTCAGATTGGTATCCGTCGGGCTGGCGAAGGAGCCGTAGCTGTCGTAACTGGCCCGGCCTTCGCTGCGAAAGGCGCGCAGCCCGAGCGATTGCCCTGGGGTCAGCTCCTGCACGATCGAGCCGTTGATCGTGGTGTTGCGATAGCCGTTCGCATTGGGGTTGACATTGCTCTGCTGCTGCGGATTGATCGACGAAATGCCTTGTGTGGTGAAGCGGCTGATGCCCGCTTGCAACTGCGTCTTCCCCACTTCCCCGCTGGCATTGGCCGAGACGGTTGCGGTGTTGCGGCTGCCAGCCGTGATCGAAACCGAGGCCTGCGGCTCTTTTTCGCCCTTGCGCGTGGTGATGAGCACCACGCCGCCAATCGCCCCCGAGCCGTAGATCGCCGAGACGTTGCCACGGATGATTTCGATGCGTTGGATCTGCCCGCTCGTGAAGTTGTTCAGATAGGCGGTGCCGGTCGTGTCCTGCGCATTGATCGGCACACCGTCGAGCAAGACCAGCACGTCGGTACCGCCAAAACCGCGCACATAGAGATTGCCGCTCTGCCCCGGCCCGCCGTTGGACGTGACCTGCACACCCGCCGCCTGCTGTAGCAATGTCGTGAGGTTTTGTGCACCCGACTCCTCGATCTGTTCGCGCGTGATCACGCTCACACTGGGCAACGCGTTCGACAAGGACTGCGGATAGCCGCTGGCTGACACCACCACCGGTGGCAGCGCTGTGACTGAGGCCGCCGTCTGGGCCTGTGCGGCATGGACCGCCAAGAGCGAC
>JAJXYE010000128.1 GCA_021780735.1 Pseudomonadota bacterium
CGCCCAGGTGCGCCAGCCGCTGCAACACGACACGGCCCGGGCCGCACGTTACGGTGCCCTGCTCAATCCCCTTCGCTTCGGACTCGGCCTGCCCACGCTGGACTGAACCGGCGAACTCGCGCCAGCGCGACAGACTGTTTCCGCAGCGACACTGCGCGATGAGCGGCTGTGCCCTCATCATGCTGTCATTCCATCACGGAGTCGCACCCGCCATGACCACCCTGCCCAGCCTGTACATCTCGCACGGTTCACCGATGACCGCCTTGCGGCCGGGCCTGAGCGGCGAACGGCTGACCGAACTCGCCGCCGCCATGGCGCGTCCGCGGGCGATCGTGATGGCCAGCGCGCACTGGTTGTCGCGCGAGCCCGCGGTCGGCAGTGCCGGCCAGCCCGAAACCATCCACGACTTCGGTGGCTTCCCCCCGGCCTTGTACCAGTTGCACTATCCGGCGCCCGGCGATCCCGCGCTCGCCTCGCAGGTCAAACAGTTGCTGGATCAGGCCGGGCTGCCGGCCCGACTCGATCCGCAGCGCGGGCTCGATCACGGTGCCTGGGTGCCGCTGCGGCTGCTTTACCCGGAAGCGGACATTCCGGTGGTGCCGATCTCGATCCAGCCCGGTCTCGGGCCCTTGCACCAATACAAGCTGGGCCAGGCATTGGCATCGCTTCGCGACGAGGGCGTGCTGGTGATCGGTTCCGGCAGTATCACCCACAACCTGCACGACCTCGCCGCCGGCTACAGCGCCGAGCGGCAGGCGCCGTACGTCAAGCCATTCATCGACTGGATCGAACAGAAACTCGTTGCCGGCGAGATCGACAGCCTGCTCGATTATCGCCGACTGGCCCCGTATGCCGAGCGCGCCCATCCCACCGACGAACACCTGCTGCCGCTGTTCGTCGCGCTAGGCGCCGCCGGTGCAGCGTCTCGCGCACGCCGCATTGATGCGGGCATCGACCTGGGTCTGCTGGCGATGGACATCTACCGCTTCGACTGAGCTGGCCGAGGCGCCTGACGTTCAGGCACCTCGCGGCAATGGCTCGCCGGCATCGAACGGAACGAGCCAGTCCTGTGGCTGCAGGACCGGCAGATCGTGGGCAATGCGCGCCTTGTCGCATTGCGGACTGACCGTGCCGGACTCCCACGAGGGCTGAACCTCGCGACATACCGATGGCCGCTGCGCATAGATGCCGCAGTGCGCCGCCTCGCCCAGCGTGCCCTGCAGCGCGACGCAACGCATGGGTGCGGCGTGGGTACCGCGCATCACCAGACGGTGCGGGTCAAGTTTTTCGGTCAGCTGCGGCGGCACGCCGCCGCCGAGCGAGGCATCGGCCTCGGACCAGTGGAAGGCAACGCGAAAGTACGCGCAACAGGCACCGCAGCGCAGACAGGGATGCAGCATCGGACTGACCAGGCGCACCCCGAGGCGCGCAGCCAGCGCATTCTAGAGCGCGCGCGACCTGCCGCACAGCAGGCCGCGTTGAAGGGGTTCAACTGCCGCTCAAAGTGCGCCGGCGAACGTATTGCACTGATCCATGTCGCCGCTGCTGAAGCCGGTCTTGAACCACTTCACCCGCTGCGCCGAGGTACCGTGGGTGAAGGTGTCCGGTCGCACCCGGCCCTGCGCCTGCTGCTGCAGGGTATCGTCGCCGATATGGCTGGCGGCATTGAGCGCCGACTCGATGTCCCCCGGCTGCAACCAGTTCAGTTCCTGCTGGCTGTGGTTGGCCCACACACCCGCGTAGCAGTCGGCCTGCAGTTCCTGCCGCACGGACAGGCCATCCGCCCCATCCATCGGCTGGCCCTGACGCTGCAACTGCCTGACCCGGTCGAACACGCCGGTGAGTTTCTGCACGTGGTGGCCCACCTCGTGCGCGATCACGTAGGCGCGGGCAAAGTCGCCGGAGGAATGCAGCTCATCCTGCAGCTGCTGAAAGAACGCCACGTCCAGATAGACCTTCTGGTCGACCGGACAGTAGAACGGCCCCACAGCCGCCGTGGCACCGCCACAGCCGGTACTGACGCCGCCAGTGAACAGGTGCAGCCTGGGATCGACATAGGTCATGCCGCGCGCCTGGAAGATCTCACCCCAGGTCTGCTCGGTCGAATGCAGGATCGCACTGACGAAAGCCTTCTGCTGCGGATCGACCTGCGCCGGCACGCCGGTTTGCGTCGGTGCGGGCGACTGCCCGCCACCCTGGTCGAGCAAGGCCAACGGGTTCTTGAAGAAGATCCAGCCAAGGATGGCCAGCACGATCAAGCCGCCGAGGCCCATCCGGCCCCCGCCGCCGAAGCGCTGACCACCACCGCCGCTGCCGCTGTCGACCTCGACGTTGTCGCTGCTGCCGCCCTTCTGCCAGTCCATAACTCCCCCTCGACCAATCCACCCTTCCCCATTACCGCCGCGCCAAGATAACGCCTCGATCCCGTTCGTGCCATGCATGCTCTACCCTTGCAGCCGAACCCATCCTTTCGAGAATCGAACCATGACCCAGTTGCCCGCCCTGGTTACCCTGCTCACCGTGCTGCTGCTGTTCGGCACCGGCTTTGCCGTCGCCCATGCCCGCGGCAAATATGGCATCAAGGCACCGGCGGTCAGTGGACATCCAGCTTTCGAACGCGCCTACCGGGTGCAGATGAACACACTGGAGCAGACCGTGATGTTCCTGCCCACGTTGTGGCTCGCGGCGAACTACGGATTCAGCGGCTGGGCCGGCATCGCGGGGCTGGTCTGGCTGGTGGGCCGGGTGTGGTATGCGGCGGCCTATCTGCGCGATGCCGGCAAGCGCGGGCCCGGATTCACGCTGGCTCTGCTTGGCTGGGCCGTCACCCTGGTGATGGCCTGCATCGGCGTCGTGCGTGCCGTCGTCATCGCCTGAATCGGTTCGAGGCCCGGCCCGATTCAGCCCAGCAGACCCGGCGCCACCGCGCTGAGCACCCACACCCGATGCGGCACCGCCATCGGCTCCTGCGGATGCCGGCTGGCCAGCATGCCGGCCAGGTCGGCGTCGAAGCGCTTGACCTTGGCCTCGTCCAGCACCGCGCCGATCGCGGCGCTGGCGCGAATGCGACCGCGCCAGTCCTCGTGGCTGTAGGGCACATCCACATCGACCGACCAGGTGCGCAAGTCGCTGAAGCCGGCCTCGGCCACGTCCTTCAGCCAGGCCGGGTACAAGCCGCTGCCGCTGTGCAGTGTCCAGGCCGGATTGCAGGCAAGAATCAGGCGCTCGGTGTCCTGCACCATGTTGCCACTCAACGGCAGCCAGTCGAAATGTGCGATCAGCAGGCGCCCACCCGGCCGCAGCCAGCGACGCACCAGACCCGGCGTGCGCCAGCGATCGAACCAGTGCCAGCACTGGCCAGCGGTGATCACGTCAAACGAGCCGGCGGCAAAGTCCGCATTCTCGACCCGCGCGCGCACCTGCTTTACCTCCACGCCGGCCGCACGATCCAGTTCGGCGGCCTGCGCCAGCAATGGCGCGGAATGATCCAGCGCGGTCACCGCGCAACCGCGCACGGCGAGCCCGCGCGCCACCGTTCCGGTACCGGTGCCGAGATCCAGCACCCGATTGCCGCGCTCCACGCTGCCGTCGGCAAGCAGCCGCTCGAAGAAGACATCGGGGAATCCGGCACGATGGCGCGCATAGTCGCTGGCAGTCCTGCCGAAGTCGATCGACATCGCTTTCCCCAAAGCCTGGCGGTGTCGCGATGTTACCGGATCAGCCGCTGCCGCAACCGCGCCGTGCGCCGCCGGTCACCCGCCAGACCGTGCCAATCGGCCGATGGCGTCCGCCGCCGCCGGGCGGCCAGGTTGCAGGCATCGAACCTGGCTGCCGATGCGAGGTCATTGATCTGCCCTCGCACCATACCCACTTCGTAGCCGAACCGATGACTGCCGATATCCTGCCACTGCCTCCGACCATGCCGCGCCTGCCGCCTTTGCAGCGGGCGCCGCTGCCTGCACCCGGCCCGTGGGCGGCACTGGGCTGGATCGCGTTGTATTTCGTCATGCAGGCCGTCGGCAGCGGTGTGATCGCGCTGGCGCTTGGCGTGGTCACCGGCGAGCTGCACTCCTGGCAAGGCCTGTTGCACAGCGGCCGGATCATTCAGGCATTGATGAGGCAACCGGGCATGCAGGCCTTGCTGGTGATGCTCACGCTGGGCCTGGCCGCCGTGCTGATCCTGCTGTTGGTCAGGCGCCGCTGGGCCACCTTGTGGTCGCTGGCACGCCCCCCGGGCCTGGGCTTCAACCGGCCGGCACAAACCTGGTTTCTGCTGCTGGCGGTGGCAGTCGGCTTGTCCGCACCCATGCTCGGCGGCTGGCTGACCCATCTGCTGGCGCAGGGGCAGACCGTGACCCAGGACATCCAGCAACTGGGCGCAAACACGCCGCTGGCCTGGCGCATCCCGCTCGCCATGATGGTGGTCAGCCTGGGACCGCTGGTGGAAGAACTGCTGTTCCGCGGCCTGCTGCTGTCGGCGCTGCTGCAACGCTGGCGCACCGGCGTGGCGGTGGCGCTCAGTTCGCTGATCTTCGCGCTGGTGCACCTGCCTGGCCTGCAATGGCAATGGTTTGCCCTGCCCGACTTGCTGCTGCTGGCGCTGGCGCTGGCCTGGTTGCGCCTGCGCTCGGCATCGATCTGGCCGGGCGTGGTGGCCCACGGCGCCAACAACCTGCTGGCGATGGCGGCCTGGTTCGTGGCGGTCCATCCGCCACACTGAAGCTCAACCGGCCGCCGTGCCGAAACCATGCAGCAGCCGCGCCGTCTCGAACAGCGGCAAGCCCATCACCCCGGAATAGCTGCCGTCCAGGTGCGCGATCAGTGCCGCGCCGCGGCCCTGAATCGCATAGCCACCTGCCTTGCCAAACGATTCGCCGGTGGCGACATAAGCCGCCATCGTCGCCTCGTCCAGCACGGCAAAGCGCACCTGCGACAGGCAGACATCGCCCTGCTCGCGATCCGCCGCCACCAGCCAGACTGCCGAGATCACCTGATGCGTGCGCCCGGACAGTCGCCGCAGCATCGCCACCGCATCGCTCGCGTCGCGCGGCTTGCCGAACACTTCGCCATCCAGCACCACCTCGGTATCCGCACCCAGCACCACCGCCCCAGCACGCTCGGGCGCCGCCAGCGACGCCAGTCCCGCACGCGCCTTGTCGCGCGCCACGCGCTCGACATAAGCCTGCGGGGCTTCGTCGACCTCGCGCCGCTCCGGCACGTTTATCTCGAGCACCGAGAATTCGGCGCCGATCTGTTCCAGCAGTTCGCGACGACGCGGCGACTGTGAGGCGAGATGGAGCATGCGCTGCTTCCGGAATCAATCCAGCGGCAAGGATAGCGGCTGGGCGAAGGGCCATGCATGGTGTTGCGTGCACGGGGATGGCTTCGGTCAGGAGCGGTCACCCGGAGTGCAGCTTGACCCGGATTTCGGCGGATTCGTCGTGACGATCGCAAGAAGGCCAGTGGCCCCCGCCTGGCGCACTTCGCATCCACAAACTAGCGCTTCGGCTGCCACAGCTCGACCTCGTTTCCTTCGGGATCCAGAATCCACGCAAAGCGGCCATTCGGATCGCTGTCGTCGTGCTTGAGAACCGTGACACCCGCGGATCGCAACCGCTTGAGCAACGCATCCATATCGTCCACCGCGTAGTCGATCATCACTCCACTCGCCGATGGTGCGAAGTACTTCGTCGATGCAGGAAACACATGCCATGCCAGCGCCGGAGGGTGTTCTGGTGCGTCGTAGCGCAGGGCCGCGCCACCCCAGGCTTGTACCGGCATGCCAAGGACATCGCGGTACCACATGGACAGTGCCTGGGGATCTTTCGCCTTGAAAAAGATGCCGCCGACACCGGTGATGTGCCCGGCGGGAGGCGCGGACGCGGCCGACGCCAGGCTGGCCATTGAAAGCGAGGTCAGACACAGCAAGAGAATCCATCGCCGCTCCATCTGTTTGCTCCCGGTTTGCGGATCAGTGATGAGGGGACGAAGCAAATTGAGCTCGCCAGATGACCGCCTCGGGCCGACCTCAACCCGTCAATGCACACCAGGCCATTGCAGCGCCGCGGCGGCAGACCGCGCCAACTTGCCGCCGTTCCGACAGACGCCTCCTGACCAGCACCAGCCAACCCATCCGCAAGGCGAATGCTGGTCGAGCATGTCCGGATGCGCCCGATCGGGTTCGGTCAGGGTGCCTTTTTGCCCGCCTTGATCTGCTGCACGATGGCCAGCGACTTCGTCACGTGCTGATCGGGTCTGAGGTGATCGGTCTCCGAGGAAAGCGTGGCGATGATCCTGCCGTCGCGGGCGATGACGAAGGTCGTGCGCGGGATGAAGGCATGATCGATCGCGACGCCGCGCACGTCGTTCATGCCCGGTTGCGCGGCAATCGTCTTGAGGTCGTAGGAGGCGGCGATCTTGCCATCGCTGTCGGAGGCCACCGGAAACTTGCCGGCACAGTATTTGGGATCGGATGAAAACGCGTTGAGCCGCTGGATGCTGTCGGCCGACACGCCGATGATGGTGGCGCCGGCAGCGTCGAACCTGGCCTTGTTGGTGGCAAAGGTATGCGCTTCGAGATCGCAGCCGCCGGTGAAGGCGGACGGGTAGAAATACAGCACGACAGGCCCTTTCTTCAGGGCCTGCTTGAGCGAAAAGGTGAAATCCTTGCCGGCGCGACTGGCCACCGCCGTGAAATCAGGCGCCGTGGTGCCCGTCTTGAGCGCAGCCATGGCCGGCATCGCCATTGACGCTGCCAGCAGTGCACTCACTGCCGCTAACCCTGCGTAACGCTTTTTCATGCCTGCAACCCTCCTGCAAAGGCATCAAGCTAGCACGACGCCTGTCCATTCGTAAGCGCGCAATGCCGTCGGTTGCCCGTGCCATGCGGATGCCGATTCGTGCCCTGGGTCGTGGCTTCGAGCGCTGCCGCCAGAGCCAGGGTTCGATGGCCGCTAAAGCACCAGAGCGTACTCGCAGAATCCCTGGTCACGCTGCCAGCCGAGAGATTCATACAGCGCTTGCGCTGGCAGGTTGTCGAGCGCGGTGGAGAGCGACAGGCTGGCGGCACCCCGTTCACGGGCATGCTCGGCGGCGGCAAGCAGCAGCGCCCTGGCCACACCCTGACGCCGCACCTCAGCCAGGACGAACAGGTCGTTGAGCAGCCAGGTGCGTACGGCACGCACCGAGGAGAACAGCGGGTAGAGCTGGGTGAACCCGAGGCCGTTGCCCGCCTCGTCCAGTGCCAGCAGGATCTGCGATTCGTGCCGGGCAAGGCGCTCGCTCAGGAAGCTGCGTGCGAGCGCCGGGTTCGATGCCTGCCGGTAGAACTGGCGGTAGCCATCGAACAACGGCACCAGGGCATCGAGATCGTCGAGGCTGGCCGGGCGGATCTGGAAGCGCATGTGTCACCGGGGCAAAGGGGAGCGGGAACAGCATATCGCCTTCGGCAGAGCAGCCGTTGCTGTTTCAGCCCTGGCCCCGATGGTAAGGGTGGCCAGCCATGATGGTGGTAGCGCGATACAGCTGCTCGGCCAGCACCAGCCGCACCAGCATGTGCGGCAAGGTCAACGGGCCCAGGGACCAGCGCTGGTCGGCGCGCGCCAGAACCTCCGGTGCGTGACCGTCCGGGCCGCCGATCAGGAATGCCAGATCACGACCGCGCATGCGCCACTTTGCCAGTTGTTCGGCCAGCTCCTCGCTGGACCAGGTCCTGCCACGGCCATCCAGGGCGATCACGTGACTGTCGTGCGGCAGGGCGGCGAGTATCGCGGCACCCTCGTCCAGCATCGCGCGGACATCATCGCGGCCCTTGCCGCGGGTGCCGGGCTTCAGCTCGACCAGCTCCAGCGGCAGATCGTGCGACAGGCGCTTGCGGTATTCGGCGAAACCTTCGGCCACCCAGCCGGGCATGCGCTCGCCAACGGCGATCAGGCGCGCACGCATGAGCCCGCTTCAATAAAACAAAATGTGCGCAGCGCCGCGTTCGCCTCCTCTCCCCCTGGGGGAGAGGATTGTGACCGCAGGAAATCCCCTTTTCGGGAAGGTGAGGGGCCCATCTTGCGCAAAACCCACATCGAATTTGTCCTTCGATCAATCATCCCGCGGGTACCCGCCCCTCATCCGCCCTTCGGGCAGCCTCTCCCCCGAGGGGAAGAAGGGGGAATGGCTAGCCTGCCTGCACCGCGTCGACTTCATGGCCGTGGTCGCCTACCGTCCACAGCCGCTCCAGGCCATAGAACTCGCGAATGCGCGGCAGCATCACGTGGACGATCACGTCGCCAAGATCCACCAGCACCCACTCGCCCTCCGTTTCGCCCTCGACGCCCAGCGGCATCACGCCGGCTTTCTTGGCGTGCTTGCCGACTTCGTCGGCGAGGGATTTGACGTGGCGGGCGGAGGTGCCGGAGGCGATCACCAGCAAGTCGGCTATGGATGTCTTGCCACGGACGTCGATTTCGCGGATGTCCTTGGCCTTCAGTGCTTCCAGCGCGTCGATGACGGACTTGCGCAGGGTGGCCGTGGTGACGGCCTTGTTGGTGCGGGCAGTGCTCAAGAGGAGGGGCCTCGATGCGGGATCGCAGCGCAAAATGGCGCGATCGCAGTATAACCGCCCTGCCGTGAAGGGTTGCTGCAGGATCTGGTCAGGATGACAGCGCCCGCTTCGCCAGCCGGTACTCGTACGTCAGCCGTGCCACCAGCTCGGCGGCTGGCTGGGGTCGCACCATGCCTGCCGCCTGCCCGCACCATTCGGACAGCAGGTCACCGCGCCCGGCAGCCGCCGCAGCGCGACGCAGTGGCGCGGTGAGCGCGTTGAGCACCGGATAGGGCAGCCCTTGCGCTGCTTCCGGCATGGCCTCGACAAAGCGGTTGCGCAGGCCACGGGCCGCACGCCCGGAGAAGCCCCTGATGGTGGTGACCTGATGCGGCTCGGCCTGAATCAAGTCCTGCTTCCATGCGGCGGACGCCGAGCTCTCCGGGCAGGTGAGAAAAGCCGTGCCGAGCTGACTGGCTGCCGCGCCGAGTACTTCCGCCGCCAGCATGCCGCGGCCATCCATGATGCCGCCGGCAGCGATCACCGGAATCCGCAGCGCACGCACGGCCAATGGCAGCAGCGCGAACAGCCCGATCATCGCGTCCTCGGCCCGGTGCAGGAAGGTGCCTCGATGACCACCAGCCTCGGCACCCTGCACGCAGACGGCATCGGCCCCGCCTTCGGCCCATGCGCGCGCTTCGGCCACGGTGGTCGCCGTACCGATGAGGCAGATGTCGCGGCGATGAAGTTCGCGCACCTGCGCCGGGCTGATCACGCCAAATGCGAAGCTGGCCGCCGCTGGCCGCGCCTCGCACAGGGCCGCGAACTGATCGGAAAAGCGCGGCGCCCAGCGCGCAGGCACCGTGGTGCGGACATCGAGACCCTCGCGCAGCATCAGCGCGTCGAGCTGCTCGCACGCCTTCGCCACGGCCGGCATGTCAGCGTCGAATTCGTCGGGCAGCACGAACAGGCCGATCGCATAGGGGGCATCACCGAGTGCGCGGATCTGCGCAGCCTGTTGCAGGATCGCCTGCGGCTCCAGATAACCCGCGCCGAGCGAACCGAGCCCTCCCGCGTTCGACACGGCAGCGACCAGGGCGGGTGGCGTGGAACCTGCCATCGGTGCCTGGACCAGCGGATGCTCGATACCGAGTCGGAGGGTGAATGGCGAAGTCATGTCCGATGGCCGGTGGCGGCTGAATGACCAAGTATCCGCCGCCATCGCCTGCAGAAAAAGGATGCGGCCTAGGCGCCCTGGCCGGCCACGATGTTCACCGTGATCGCGATGATGAACACGTTGAAGAAAAATGCGATCACGCTGTGCAGCAACGCCACCCGGCGCAGATAGCGGCTGCTGATCTGCACGTCCGAGACCTGGAAGGTCATGCCGATGACGATGGCGAAATAGGCAAAGTCCCAGTAGTCCGGCTTGGGCGTATCGGGAAATTCCAGGCCGGCATGCTTCTCGCCGAAATCGCCGTAGTAACCGTGCGCGTAGTGGAGCGCGAACATGGTGTTGAGGAACAGCCAGCTCAGCACCACGCTGATCGCGCCCACGCCCAGTGAGGGCAGGCCGCCGGCCTTCGACGCGTGCAGCTCGCTGCCCAGCGCCACCAGCACCACCGTCGACAGCACCACGCCGCTCCACAGCACGCCCCAGCGCCCGGTGTCCTGCGCCTTTGCCTGGCTGCGCATGTGCGCCGGCGAAGAGTGGCTGAACATGTGCGCCAGACTGCCGAGAAACACCACGGCGGCCAGGTCGAAGGCCAGCAGGATGGCCGTGGCCGGCTGCAGCTTCATTGCCACCAGCACTGCACTGCTGACGATCAGGACGAGCAGGAAAACCAGCATGCGCGGACGTGACGCGATCGAGCGCATCGGTCGCCAACGGCGCCGGCCTGCAGCGCGCACCTTGCCCACCTTATCGTCGTCCATGCAACCCCCTGAACAAACCGGCCCGGTGCCGGCGATGTCACGATCATAGCGGCAGCGCGGGTATGCGCTGAACCAGGCGTCGCTTCACGAGCGGCACAGATCTGCGTATTCCGGGTGCCGATCCATCCACGCCGCCGCGTACGAGCACGCCGGCACCACACCCCATCCTTCCCGCCGTGCCACATCCAGCGCCGCCTGCACCAGGGCAGCGGCGATTCCGCGACCACCGACCCGGACGGGAACCCCGGTATGCACGATGGTCATTATCCCGCCCGACAGGGTGTACTCGAGCAGGCAGCGAGCCCCGTCCACGCGGGTCTCGAAACGATGCCCGGCAGGATCGTGCTGGATGGCGAAAGACATGCGGATTCCGGACGGCGACAAAGCCTGAGCATACGGGTCTCCGCCCACCCGCGTCGTGAATGGTCGTCGCGGCGACGCCTGGGCCGGCCATTCAGGCCCGCAGCGAGCCGGGCTGGCCGTCCGCCCTGTCCCAGGCGACGCGATTGCGCCCTTCCTGCTTGGCCGCATACAGCGCGCCATCGGCGCGCTGCAGCACCGTCATGCCATCGCGCCCGGCATCCCGGGCCAGGGCCACGCCCAGCGATACGGTCAGTGGCAGCAATTGGCCGTCGACCAGCAGCGGCTCACCCTCGACCATCTGCCGGATGCGCTCGCCCAACTGCTGCGCCTCGACCAGATCTGTCGCCGGCGCCAGCACCACGAATTCCTCGCCACCGACCCGGCCGATCACGTCTTGCTGGCGCAAGGTGGCGCGGATGCTCGCCACCAGCGCCTGCAGCACCTTGTCGCCACCGGCGTGGCCGAACCGGTCATTGACCGACTTGAAATGATCGGCATCGAGCATCAGTACCGCAAGCGGCTGCTGCTCGCGTGAACAGCACGCCAGCATCTGGTGCAGCGCTTCATCGATCGCCAGCCGGTTGCCGACGCCGGTCAGCGGATCGACCCGCGCCAGCTGGTGCAGATCGCTCTGCAGAATCTCGTTGTAGAGCAGCAGAAAACCGATGCTGGCAAACAGCGGCTGCATGCCCGACAACATCACGTAAAGGACGTTGGTGGAGTCGGGTACGCTGATCGCGCCCGGCGGATGCGGCAGCAGCCACAGCTCGCCGTTGCGCCACACCAGAAGCAGCACCGACATCGTGCACAATGCCAGCAACACCACGCGGGCACGCGAAAAGCGCCAGCGGAAGCCGCTGGTCAAGGCCTCCACATTCGAAAGCATGAACAGGGTGATCGCCAGCGACCCCCACAATACGCGGTAGCGATAATCGGGCTGGATCATGCCGAACCAGGCCACCCCGATCCAGCCGATCAGGCCGATCGCCAGTACCGACCGCCAGCGCAACGGCTCGCCCAGCAGCAGACGCAACGCCAGCACACTCATGCCCAGCGCGATCAGGTTCAGCGCGTTGCCACCGAGCAGCAGTTGGCCAGGAGTGAGCCGCGCGTGGATCGACAGGCAAGCCCAGCCAGCCGCTTCCAGCGCAAGCGCCACGGCGCGCAGTCGCAGGCTGATTCCGGCGGTACCGTCGCCGCGGTGCGTTCCGGCCCACAGCAAGGCCGCCAGAACCGCCCCCTGGATGGCGCTGATCGACGACAGTGTTTCGACCTGAACAGGCATGACGCACCCATCGGCAAAACCGGGCGAACCGGGTTCAAACGCCCTTTGTAACACTACTTCCTGCTTTCAGTAGAGATATTTGTACCGTTGCCAATCGGGCCATCCAGACCCTCGGCGTTGACAGGCCCGGGCTTTTCGCTACTTTCCTCGATACAAACCACGATGGACGCAGGATGGCCACGCTCATTCCCACCCGCAACAGCTGCCTGCCACGGATGACCGGGGGTGAGAAGCGCGTCTCGGAACGGCTGGAACAGAAGCTCGAGGACGATTACCTGCTCTGGTACGACGTACCGATCGGCCTGAAGCAGCGCCACCCGGACTTCGTGGTATTTCATCCCCGTCGCGGTCTGCTGGTGCTGGAAGTGAAGGACTGGAAAGCCGACACCATCCGCCATGCCGACCGTACCCAGTTCACCCTCGTCACCGAGCGCGGCCTGGTCAAGGAGAACAACCCGCTGCTGCAGGCGCGCGCCTACGCCCTGGAAATCGGTGTGGTGCTGGAACGCGACCCGGCGTTGCGCCACCCCGCAGGCGAGCGCCATGCCGGCAAGCTGATCATGCCGTGGGCCTGGGGCGTGGTGCTGGCCAACATCACCCGCAAGCAGTTCGACGAGGGTGCGCTGGCCGAGGTGCTGCCCGAGCACCTGGTGATCTGCCGCGACGAGCTGTATGAAACGGTGGAGGCCGAGGCGTTCCAGGAACGCCTGTGGGCGATGTTTCCGCAGGTCTACCCGGTGGCGCTGACGCTGCCGCAGATCGACCGCGTACGCTGGCACCTGTTCCCCGAGCTGCGGGTGGAGGCCGGCAGCGGCCAGTTCGGCCTGTTCGGGCCCACCGACGCGGCGCTGCGTCCGCTGGAAATCCCCGAGCTGGTCAAGGTGATGGACGCGCAGCAGGAACAACTGGCGCGCTCGCTGGGCGGCGAGCACCGGGTCATCCATGGCGTGGCCGGCTCAGGCAAGACCATGATCCTGGGCTTTCGCGCCATGCAGCTGGCGCGCGAGATGGGCAAACCCGTCCTGGTGCTCTGCTACAACAAGACCCTCGCCGCACGGCTGGAGCAGTTGATCGGCGAGCGGGGCCTGAGCGAAAAGGTGCAGGTCTACAACTTCCATCGCTGGTGCCGCAAGATGCTGGTGGCCTACCACGTGGATCTGCCGGCCAGGGGCAGCAAGCACTTCTTCGAGCAGATGGTGCAGAACGTGATCGACGGTGTGGATCGCGGGCAGATTCCGCGCTTCCAGTACGGCGCCGTGCTGGTCGACGAAGGCCACGATTTCGAACCGGATTGGTACAAACTGATCGTGCAGATGATCGACCCGGCGACCAACTCGCTGCTGGTGCTGTACGACGACGCGCAGAACATCTACGGCAACAGCGACCGGCGCAGGATCAGCTGGAAGAGCCTGGGCGTGCAGGCGCAGGGCCGCACCACCATCCTCAAGCTCAACTACCGCAACACCCTGGAGATTCTCTCGGTGGCGCGCGTGTTCGCGCAGGACCTGCTCACTTCCCGCAGCGACGACGATGACGACGGCGTGCCGCTGATCGCGCCCGAAAGCGCCGGCCGCCGCGGTGCCGTACCCGAACTGGTACGCACCGATACCGCCCGCGCCCAGCTCGACGTGCTGATCACCCGCCTGCGCGACGAACATGCGCAGGGCCGTCCCTACTCCGACATGGCCGTGCTTTACCGCAACCAGTGGGAGGGCGAGAAGCTGCACGAGATACTGCAGCAGATCGGCATTCCCAGCCGGCTCGCCGACAACGCCGGCAAGCAGACCCTGTTCGTGGTCGAGGACAGCGTGAAGCTGGTGACCATGCACTCGAGCAAGGGCCTGGAATTTCCGTTCGTGATCATCCCCGGCCTGGGCTCGCTGCCGAAGGAGGGGCAGAGCGAAGCCGACGAGGCGCGCCTGCTCTATGTCGCGATGACCCGCGCCACCGAACATCTGCTGCTGATCCACCACGACGACTCGGTGTTCTCCAAACGCATCCGCGACTCGATCAACGAAGTGCAGGGGCAGCTCGATCTTGCCAATGGACGCAACGCGGGGTGACCCGTGCCACCCGAACATTGGAGCGACGGCTTTCACTTCGTCGCTCCGGCGCAGCGGAGTGACTCACGATCCGCCTCAATGGCAACCCAGCCTGGTGACGCTCAGCGGCGCGCCATCAGCGACAACCTCACGGCCGACGAGACGCACGCGCAACCGAAACGCGACGCAGAGGAACTCTGCACCGGCTGTTCGCGCAAGTCCCCACCTGGATGCCAGCACCGCGGCCTCAATCGTTCACCGAAACAGGCCATGCCATGCCCGACGCAGTGCAGCGTGACCCCTGCCGCAGCGCACCGACTGGAGCTGCCAGATGTTCCATGAGAAAGACCCTTGCCGTCACATCAGCCAATGAGCCTCGAACGATCATTGGCCCCTGCTCTTGAGCCGGCTGCAGGCCATTAACGGGATCGCCAGTTCGAAGGGCGAGGCAATCCGGCCCGGATCCAGCTGGTCACGGTTTGCGCACCGCTCGCCGGCATCCGTGCGGCAAGTCCCTGCGGCTCGGTCGCCTTGCACAAGCTCAGCCT
>JAJXYE010000401.1 GCA_021780735.1 Pseudomonadota bacterium
AAAGCGGTGCGCCTCGTCGCGTACGGCGGCCACCAGATGCAGCGCCGGCGACGACGAGCCGGGATGCAACTCGCGTCCGCGACTTCCGGACTCCAGCCTGGCCAGCACCAGGGTCTCCTCGCCGGCGCGTCGACCCGGACCTTTCGCCACACCAACCACCTCGATGCCGCTCACCCCGAGCTCGTCGAGCACATCCAGCGCCTGCGCCACCTGCCCGTCACCGCCGTCGATCAGCAGGATGTCCGGCCGGGCGCCCTCGCCATCGACCACCTTGCGAAAGCGCCGGGTCAATGCCTGATGCATGGCGGCATAGTCATCGCCGGGGGTGATCCCGCTGATATTGAAGCGACGGTAATGGGATTTCTCCGGCCCTTCCGGCCCGAACACCACGCATGAGGCAACCGTCAGCTCGCCCATCGTGTGGCTGATGTCGAAGCACTCGATGCGCCTTGGCGGTGCGCCCAGCCCGAGCAGTTTCCGCAGATCCTCGAAGCGGGTGCCCAGGGTCTGCCGACTGGCCAGTCGCGCGGTCAGCGAGGCCTGCGCGTTGCGCTCGGCCATCTGCAGGAACTGTGCGCGCTCGCCGCGCACACTGGATTTCAGTTCCACCGGATGACCAGCATGCGCGCTGAGCAGTTCGGCCAGAATCTCCCGATCGGGCACGCTCTCGCCCAGGATCAGTTCGCGTGGTACCGGTCGCTCCAGGTAGTACTGCGCGATGAACTGGGCAAGCACGTCGGCCGCTTCGGCGTCCAGCGGCAGCCGCGGAAAGAAGTCGCGCGTGCCCAGGCTGATGCCGTTGCGGAAGAACAACACACTGACACAGGCGATGCCCGCCTCGATACGGCAGGCGATCACATCCATGTCGGCGCTGGCGCCCTGCACATGATGCTGTGCCTGCAACTGGCGCAACGCGGCAACCTGGTCACGCAACTTCGCCGCCCGCTCGAACTGCAAGGCCTTGCTGGCCTGCTCCATCGCTTCGGCAAGTTCGTCGATCACCGCATTGCTGCGGCCGTCGAGAAACATCTCGACGTGACGCACATCCTGACGATAGTCATCGACCCCGATCAAGCCCACGCACGGCGCGGTGCAGCGGCCGATCTGGTACTGCAGGCACGGCCGCGAGCGGTTGCGGAAATAGCTGTCCTCGCACTGCCTCACCTTGAACAGTTTCTGCATCAGGCTGAGGCTTTCGCGCACCGCGTAGGTACTCGGATACGGCCCGAAATAGCGCCCCGGGAGATTCTTTGCGCCACGATGGAAGGCCAGCCGCGGATAGTCCTCGCCGCTGGAAAGATAGATATACGGATAGCTCTTGTCGTCGCGCAGCAGGATGTTGTAGCGCGGCTTGAGCGACTTGATCAGCTGCGATTCGAGCAGCAGCGCCTCGCCCTCGGTGCGCGTCACGGTGATATCCACGCGGGCGATCTGCGCCACCATCGCCGCGATCCGTGGCTCCATCCGCGGTTTCAGGAAATAGCTGCCAACCCGCTTCCTGAGATTGCCGGCCTTGCCGACGTAAAGCAGCTCGCCGGCCGCGTCGAAATGACGGTAGACGCCGGGCGAAGTCGTGAGCGTGCTGACGAAGACCTTGCCGTCAAAGGGGGGCGGTTGCGCTGACTGCATGGCGCCATTCTAGCGGCTGTGCAGTGTGGCAGAGTTCTCCAATGACCGGTTTCGTGCAGCCGCTCAGGACTGATCGCGCAACCATGCTTCGGCGCGTTCGAGATCGGCCTCGGTGTCGATCCCCGGCGGGAACGGCTCGGGCGCAAGCCGCACGGCGATGGCGTGACCATGCTCAAGCACCCGCAACTGCTCCAGCGACTCGGTCTGCTCGAGCAGGGTGCGTGGCAAGCGGGCGTAGCGCGTCAGGAATTGCGCCCGATACGCATAGATGCCGATATGCCGCAGGAACGGGGAACCCGACGGCAGGGTGTGCCGATCGGCGGCAAACGCGTCCCGCGCCCACGGCAGTGGCGCGCGACTGAAGTAAAGCGCCCGCCCGTTGACTGCCCGCACCAGCTTCACCACGTTGGGATCGAACAACTCTTCGGCGTCGATGATCGGGGTGGCCAGCGTCGCCATCGGTGCGCCGTCGCCCTGCAACGCATGTGCAACCGCGCGGATACCCGCGGCCGGGGCGAACGGCTCGTCGCCTTGCAGGTTCACCACGATCGCGTCATCGTCCCAGCCGCACAGCTCGACGCATTCGGCCAGCCGGTCGCTGCCTGAGGCATGGTCGCTGCGGGTCATGCATACGTCCACGCCATGCCCACGCAGGACCGCGGCGATTCGTTGATCGTCCACCGCCACCACTACCTGGCTGGCACCAGCCTGCAGGGCGCGCTGGGCCACCCGCACCACCATCGGTATGCCGCCGATCTCGCGCAAGGGCTTGGCCGGCAGCCGGGTCGAACCATAGCGCGCAGGAATCGCGACGATGAAGGGGGGGACGGCGTTGGTCATCGAGATTCCTTCGGTCGGGCTCCCTGGTCGGGCCGCTACCATACAACGACTGCACGGCTCGCTTCAGCCAGCTTCCGCCAGCGCGAAACCGCAGCCGTTGGCCAGCTCGAGAAAGCCCGGAAACGAGGTGGCAACATGGCGGCAGTCGTTGACCCGCACCGGCCCGTTGGCGACCAGCCCGGCCACCGCGAAACTCATGGCGATGCGGTGATCGGTCAGGCTTTCCACTGTGCCGCCGCCGATCATTCCCCCGTCGATGACCGCACCATCGGGCGTTTCCTCGATCGACACTCCCAGCGCGCGCAAGCCTGCCGCCATGGTGGCGATGCGGTCGGACTCCTTCACCCGCAACTCGGCGGCACCACGGATCACGCTGCGCCCGCTGGCCACCGCGGCGGCGACGAACAACACCGGAAACTCGTCAATCATGTCCGGCACCAGTGCCTGCGGCAGCTCAATGCCGTGCAGCCGGGCGTGACGCACCAGCAGATCGCCGACCGGCTCGCCACCACTTTCACGTGGCCGTTCCACCGTGATGTCTGCGCCCATCAGGCGCAAGGCCTGCAGGAGACCGGTGCGCCGCGGATTGAGACCCACGGCCGGCAGGCGCAGTTCCGAACCCGGCACAATGCTGGCGGCAACCAGGAAGAACGCCGCCGAAGAAAAATCAGCCGGCACATCGACATCGGTCGCCTGCAGCGAATGACCACCGCCAAGCCTGGCATGACCTGGCGAAAAGCTGATCGGCCAGCCGAAGGCGGCGAGCATGCGTTCGGTGTAGTCACGGGTCGGGTGCGGCTCGATGACCTCGGTCTCGCCATCGGCATACAGACCAGCCAGCAGCAGGGCCGACTTCACCTGCGCGCTGGCCACCGGCAGTTCATAACGGATGCCATGCAAGGCGGCGCCGCCGTGCAACAGCAACGGCGGCAAGCCGTCACGGCTGTCGATGCGCGCGCCCATCCGCGTCAGCGGGTCGGTGACCCGGCGCATCGGACGCTTCGACAACGAGGCATCCCCGACCAGGGTGCTGTCGAATGCCTGCCCGGCAAGCAGCCCAGCAAGCAGGCGCATGCCGGTACCGGCATTGCCGCAGTCCAGCGCCTGCGCCGATCCGCGCAAGCCACGCAGGCCCACGCCGTGCA
>JAJXYE010000188.1 GCA_021780735.1 Pseudomonadota bacterium
GACCACGATCAGCGCGTCATCGCCCAGCTGCGCCGGCAGCGGCTCGATCCCGGCCAGGCCCACGCCCAGCGAAGTCGAGGCGGTTTCGCCCTCGGCCACCGGGGCCAGCAGGCGCAGGCGCACCGCCAACCCCATTCCGGCGGCGATGCGGAACGCATCGGCCGCGCCGGCCAGATCCAGCAGGATCAGCGCCGGCGGCAGCAGGAAGCACACCTCAGTGATCGGCGAGGACGTCATCGACGCTGCGGATGCGGGCAAAGCGGCCATCGAGTACCAGTTCCGTGCGCTGCTTGATCTCCTCCACATCGTAGCGTCGTCCGCTGCCGGCGTGGACCATCGGAAAGGTCAGGGTCGCCTCGGTCACGTAGTCGACCGCGAAGCCGAGGTCGGAGGCCACCCGCGTGGTGGTCTCGCAGCACTGCTCGCTGCGGATGCCGCTGACGATGACCCGACCGATGCCGCGTTCGCGCAGCCAGGCCTGCAGCCCGGTATCGGTAAAGGCGTTGTGGACACGTTTGCGAAACACCACGTCATGCGCCTCGGGCACCCAGTCCAGCGGCCGCACCAGCCCTGACGCCGCGGTGAAATGCGCGTCGTCGTCCTCGTGCAGAATGCGCACGATCGGCCAGCCTCGCGCCTTGGCGGCGTCGAGCAGCTTGAGCAGTTTCTCGCGGAACAGCGGCACGTCGTCCTCGCGCCAGTACGGCGCATGCAGGAACGATTGCTGGACATCGATGACCAGCACGGCGGGGGTATCGGACATGGGGCGACTCCATCGTTGGGGGAGTCGTCACTTTAGGCACGCGGTCGCGTGTCGACGAGCACGCTCCGGGACCGTGAGCGGACGGATCGGGCCAGACTTGCCGGCGATGATGGCGGGGAGTCGGTGCCGCGGAT
This sequence comes from Pseudomonadota bacterium, assembly GCA_021780735.1. GTDB lineage: Bacteria > Pseudomonadota > Gammaproteobacteria > Xanthomonadales > Rhodanobacteraceae > Rhodanobacter. The sequence continues at coordinate 898 of JAJXYE010000188.1, forward strand.
GCCTGCCCCGGCTCTTTTCCCGACCGGGCTGCACAGTCCGCTCAGCCAGCGGAACGTCTACCCCGCAAGCGGAACGGCATGCGCGCTCACCGCGTCCATGACGCGGGCGGAATAGACCATCGCGGCACCGGCGTTGAGAGCCACGGCGACGCCGAGCGCTTCGGCAATTTCCGCACGCGTCGCACCGTGCTTCAACGCTTCGCCCGTATGCACGGTGATACAGCCGTCGCAACGGCTGGTGACAGCCACCGCCAGCGCAATAAGCTCGCGGGTTCTGGCATCCAGCTGGCCGGTCTTCTGACCGGCCTTCGACAGGGTTTGATAACCGGCCAGGGTGTCGGGACTCAGCTTGCCGAGTTCGCCGATACGGCCCATCAGTGCCTTGCGGTATTCCAGCCAGTTCAACATCACAGTTCTCCATGCAGCGTTTGAAGTGAGGCGGCCAGTCGCGACAGGTGCGCTGACCACCGGGGGGATCAACAAAGGTGATTGCGTGATGGCTTGAAGGCGCCACCATGCGGCGGGCCGGTATCGCGTCAGCTGCCGATGCCGACCACCACCTTGCCCCGCGCCTGCCGTTGCTCGATCAGCGCGTAGGCATTGCCGACCGTGTCCAGCTCGAACGGGCGGGCATCCAGCCGCGGCTGGATCATCCCCGCTTCGGCCAGGCGGGAGGCTTCGCGCAGGATCTCGCCGTGATGCGCCCGGCCTTCGCCAGTCAGCAGCGGCAGCAGGGTGAACACGCCGGAATAGGTCGCCGCCCGAAACGAGAGCGGCGCCAGCGCATGGCTGCCCCACCCCAGCGAGCTCACCACGTGGCCGAACCGCGCCACCGCCTTGAACGATGCATCCAGGCTGGCGCCGCCGGCGGTGTCGTACACCACGTCGAAGCCACGACCCGCCGTATGCGCGGCGACATAGTCCTCGACCGGCATCTGCTCATGGTCGATCGGCGTCGCGCCGAGTAGCTGGATGATGCCGGCACGCCCGGCGGCATCGGTCGCGAACACCGTTGCGCCGAAAGCCCGCGCGATCTGGATCGCCATGCTGCCGACGCCGCCGGCGCCGCCCTGCACCAGCACGCTCTGGCCGGCACTCACCCGGGCGCGATCCACCAGCCCTTCCCACGCGGTGATGAAAACCAGCGGCAGCGAGGCGGCCTCGCGCATGCTGAAGTGCGCAGGCTTCAGTGCCAGCAGGCTCGCGTCCACCGCGGCATATTCGGCCAGCGAGCCTTGCACGCCGCCCACGCCGCCGGTCATGCCGTAGACCTCGTCGCCGACCCGGAACGCCGTGACGTCCGGGCCCACCGCGGCGACGACGCCGGCCAGGTCGATGCCCAGGATCGCCGGCAGCGGATGCCGTGCGTGCTCGGCGGCGCCGGCGCGAATCTTCAGGTCCAGCGGATTGATGCCGCTGGCCATGATCCGCACCAGCGCCTGGCCCGGCTGCGGCACGGGGCGGGCGATGGAGGCCAGCCGAAACGGGGCACCGTGGGTTTCCAGCACGGCGGCTTTCATGGTCGGAGAGTGGGTCATGGCGTACTCGGCATAGTGAGGAAGTGGTGGCCAAGCTACGCTCGTTAATTACGTTTGAAAATCCAAATTGATGCACGCAATCCATGCATAATTGCATGACGAGAAACCTGCCCTTCCGGGCTGCCCGGCCCGACCGAATCAGGAGGTGTCGCGATGGAGTGGAGCGATCTGCGTGTCTTCCTGGCCATCGCGCGCGAAGGCACGCTCGGCGCTGCCGCACGCAAGCTGGGGCAGACTCAGCCGACCATGGGACGCCGGCTGCAGGCGCTGGAACATGCGCTGGGACACAAGCTGTTCCAGCGCACCTCGGAGGGATTCGTGCTGACCGACGAGGGTGCGGCCGTGCTCAACCACGCCGAGCGCATCGAGGAGGAGGCGCTGGCGTTCGAGCGCCAGCTCGCCGGACAGGAGCACCAGCTCGACGGCATGCTGCGGATCACCGCCTCGGACTGGTTCGCCGAACATGTGCTGACACCGGTGCTGGCGGAGTTCGCCCGGGACTATCCGCGCGTCACCGTCGAACTGCTCACCGACTCGCGCTTGTTCAGCCTCTCGCGCCGCGAGGCGGATCTGGCGTTCCGCATCCAGCCGTTCGACGAACCGGACGTCGTCTCGCGCAAGCTGCTGCACATGCCCTACGGCGTCTACTCCGGCGCGGACCATCCCCCGCCCCAATCGGGTGACGGCACCGGCGCCGGGCTGATCACCATGGATACCGCTTTCGGCGGCATGCCCGACGCCGCGTGGTTGCAACGGATGCTGCCGAACGCGCGCGTGGTCTTTCGCAGCAACGCCCGCGCGGTGCAGGCGCAGATGTGTGTCCGCGGCGCGGGCATTGCGGTGCTGCCGCGACCGCTGGGCGATGCCATCGCCGGCCTGCAGCGCATCGAGCTGGGCGAAGATCCGCCCGCCCGGGAGACCTGGATCGGCTATCACCGCGACCTGCGGCGACTGGCCCGGTTGAGGGCGTTGCTGGATCTGGTGATTGGGAGGTTGGCGGATCGAGGCGAGTGAGGTTGCGGGGTGCGACACCGTAGAAATTGTTCCTGGTATCTCTTCTTCGATACCGGGAGAAGCCAGGGCGAGGAGCGTTTCGTGCTCCTTCGGAGCGCGAGTCACTTTCTCTTGCATGGCCACGCACATGTCGGGAACATGTGCGAACAGCGAAGCTGGCCCGAAGGGCGAAGGGCAGGATGCCCGGAGTAAGAGACAGTAACCAAAGAGACGGCCACCCCGCTTGGCGCTCAGGGGCTCCGGGCAGAGCAGCGAACCATCTTGGCCCACACACGGTGCGCAACCGAGTTGCGGTTGCGAGAGCCAAGGAGCAACGAGACTTGACTTCCTCCGTCCCGGATTTCGGCTGAACTTCGACTTCTCGGTGCACAGCCCCTTCGCGCTGGAAAATCAGCTTCTAATCGGCTCGGAGTTAAGAGAAAATCAAAGTTTCCGTCCACGTTCGACGAGCTCTTTGTTGCCGAAACGGATTCCCGTTTACTTGCTCATGGGTCTCAAAGTTAACCTGATCCCGTTCGTCTCGATCATGTCCACCCAATATATGGCAGCCGAATGAGCAAGCCACGCAACGCGCTATCTCCGATTTTGGCCGTGATTGTGGCCCTGATCGCACTGAGCTTTCCGTTGCTGAAGTTGCTGATCGATGTCCGCTCGTTGGCTGATACGGCGCATATCACTTACGACGCCCTTCACTTACTGGTCGCGACGGTGCTTGCTGCTGTCGCCTGTGTGACACTGATCGGCGGCCGCTACAGCTCGCTTTGCTTTGCCCTGTACGTTTTTGCACTGTCACGGGCAGCACAACCTGCCGGGTTGTGGCAATTGTTTTTGCCGGGCGGCTGGAGTTGGATTGGTACGTTGATGGCGGTACTGGTAGCGGGTGCCTCGGCGTATGGCTTTCTGAGACTGTGCATGCGTACCCCAAGCGGTGTCGCCATGGGTCGCTGGCGTTTCGCTGATCGATTTGTACCCACATATGCCTTGCTGTTGGGGCTGATCTACGGTTTGGGTTCAGTCGGCCACTTCTATGTCGCCTTCGGTGTGCTCATCTGGATCGCGTACGTGGTCGGCTTGCTGGCGTATCTCGATCGCCGCAGGACGGCCGTGGGGGACGAGTTGCTGCGCACTCGCTGGGTTGCTCTGGCGATTGCAACGCACGTCGCCCTTGAAGCCGTTTTCCTTACGCTGAACATGCTCGGCTATTCGCAACTCGCGGCTTACCTGTTCATGCTGAATCCCGCACCGTATGCGTTCGCCTACGCGCTGGTTCGTGGTCGCATCGTTGACGTGCGTGTATTCGGTGGGCGGGCTCTCGTTTATGCAGCGATCACCTCGGTACCCATCGCGGTTCTTGCGGTGCTTGAACTGCTGTTCGAGAAAGAGCTGAGAAACGTCAGGCTTGCCGGGTTCGTCGAGGTGGCCGTAGCCGTAGCATTCAGTTTCTGGCTGCAATCTTTGCACCGCAGGATCGATCGATTTGTTGAACGATGGTTCTTCGCGCGGCGGCACCACGCTCACGCCGCCGTGGAAAAGATCATTGACGCGCTCCCGTTCGTGGAGCGGCCCGATACGATCGTGACGATGCTTTGTCGGGACGTGCCCGAACAGCTCGACTTCCAGTGCGCGGCGATCTATGACAACCAGGACGAGACGTTCAACCTTCGCGCCAGCAATGGTTGCATCGGAATCGCGTCGCAGCTCGACCGCGATGATCCGCTGATCCTGTACCCCCGATCCAGCCCCTCACTCGTTTCACTGTCTGACATACCTGCCGCGCGCATTTCGCTGACGGCGGGTGAGTACGCGCCAGCTTACGCACTTCCCGTCATCGGCGGCAGCCGCATGTATGCAATTGTGCTGTACGGAGAACATCGCAGCGGCGAACCGATTGATTCCGAAGAGGAGCGATTGCTCATGCGCCTGGCACACGGCGCAGCCAATGCTTACGAGCATCTTTTGCTGAGGGCACGGGAAAGTGAGATAGCGGCATTGCGGCATCAGCTTGCCTTGTCATGAGCGCGAAGCGGAGGTCCAGAGCGGCCGCTGCGACTGGCGGAGGTGCTGCGCAAGATCAACGCTCCGCCCAATCAGTGGGGTAGATCAAGTTCAATGGGGCGCTGCCACGCTCGGCGGAACAAAGGGGACGGAGGCAATTAAGTTGATTTAATTCCCTCCGTCCCCTTTTGCTTGCCGCTTGCCGGGCACGTCCTTCCCGGCAAGTCCGTGAGCCGGGGCCGGTCTTTTAGAACTGGCTTCCTGCCCATGCGAAAAGGAACCGACATCCCTGTCGATCCCCGCGACGCGGCCTGTCGACCCCGACTCACCGCCGCACAGGTGCCCCGGGCAGAGCAGCGGGCCATACTGGCCCGCACTCGGTGCGCAACCGCGTTGCGGTTGCGCGAGTCGAGGAGCAACGAGACTTAACTTCCTCCGTCCCGCATCCCCGGGTCCCGGATTCCCGATTCCGATTTAATTACCTCCGTCCCCTTTTCCGGCGCTGGTCGGGGGTCAGTGCGATCAGGCTGGCGAGCTGGGTTTCCAGCTCGGTCAGGGCGGCCTCGATGGCGGTGACGGCGTCGGCGGAAAACGTGATGTCGATGATGTTCTGGGTCATTTCGACCCTTCCGAATCTGGATTGCCGCAGGTCGACGACGGAGTCGACCGCCCGCTGCAGGGATGCGTCCGTGGCGAAGTTGCTGCAGGCTGAGAAATGGCGCCCCTTCCCCATCATTTACTGCCTCCACGATGTCTTCTGGCATGCTAGTGTTTCCTCTTGAATGAGATCCCACAAGGACGGGGGCAAGCATGGAAAAGTCGGCTGCTGGAAGGAGTTCGGAAGAAATCTTTGCTGCGCCCACGCGGAATGTGGTCGAGTTGACCGCGGCGATCAACCAGAGTCTTGCCACGAGCGGTATCAACGCTTATTCGGTGCGGAATACCGCAATCATTGCCAAAAAGAAGCGCAGCATTCTCTACAGGAATGGCTATACATTGCCTGCCTCTGCCGCAAGATTGCTGGCCGAAGCGCAGAGCAACATCAAGCATTCCAGCAAGCTCGGGCGAAACTTGCGCAAGGCGCATTCGACCACCACGCGCCCGCGCGAGACTGACGCCCATCACATCGTGGCGAGTGAGGCGGCAGCGGCTCATCCGTCTCGCGTGCTGATCTTCGCCGTGGGCATAGGCATCAACGATGCAGATAACGGCGTGCTTCTTCCGCGCGGCAGGACAACACGCGTTGCCAGCCTCCCCGACGCATCCCCTCACCAAATCATTCACACACCGACGTACCACGCCAATGTGATCGCCGAGCTCTACGGCGCGGACGACACTGGTGATGCTTCGGAAATCCGCGGCATTCTAAAATCCATCGGCTCTCGCCTTGTGCGTGGTCATTTCGCCTTCTGAGGACACCCCATGCAAATCTGGAGATGGAACGGCGCCAACGACAGCTACACAACGCTGCTGCCAATGCATGATGCCGACCTGCTCAGTGGCGTATTCACTGCTGATGGCAGTTCGAAGACTTGGCAGGTCCGCCCACAGGTCAAACCGGCACTGGAGAAAGACAGAGAGAAACAGCTTCCGCTGGGCGATATCAGCTTCCTCATGGGCGCCAGCGTCGTGCTGAACGACAGGGCCTACGCTGTTCTTGGCGACTTCCTTGAACCGTTTGGGGAATTCCTCGCCCTTGATCTGGTGGACGACACCGGGCTTGCTGGCGGCAACCAGACCCTGCACTTCTACAACGTCACGCGGATGATTCCCTGCATCGACTTCGAACGCTCCGAAACCGAAGGCAAGAAAGTTCTGCAACCGGCGTTTCTTGCCGATGTCGTACCCAGCGAGCCCACCATTTTCAAGGATCCGTTGCGGAGGAAGATCGACATCTATGTCAATGCCGCAGCACATGAAGCGTTAGCGCTGCTGATCGAAGATGCCGGCTTGCGGGGATCGACGTTTCGCCGGATTGGCTGATCGGCGGCAGCAATTTCGCGAGCAAAGGAGCAAAGGGCAACTATCCGGACCAGAGCCACATATCGCCTACCCTGCTGCTACCGATAGTGGCAAGAAGTTGATTTTGCATAGCCCTTCCACTGATTGAACTTGCCTACACGTTACGCGAGGAGATCGAACTCAGCCTGCGGCGCTCTTCCGCCCCCGCCAACTCATGCATCCAGCCCACGGTGCCGTCCAGCACCTTGGCGACGGGAAGTCCGCTGGCGTTGAAGATTTCTGCGAGGGACTGGTAGTAGCCGAGGCTGCCGTCGCGGCCGCCGGTGAAGCGGTCGAAGACTTAGCCGCCTACGTTGGGATCTTCGAGGTCCTGCACGATGGCGCGGGCGTTGTGCAGTTTGTCGCAGGCGCTGACCAGTTGGGTTTGTTCGCTGGCGTTGCGCAGGTGTGCGAGGTAGGCGTGCTTGCGGGTGAGCCAGTCGCGGCGTTTGGCTGCGGGGTCGGTGTGGCTGGCCTTGCCTTCGGCGGTGCCGTCGGTGCAGTCCTTGACGATATCGGCCACGGCGTCGCCGAACTGGGCGCGGATGATCGGCTCATGGGCGGTGCCGCAGTCTTCCAGCAGGTCGTGCAACAGGCCGGCGATGGCCTGGTCTTCGTTGCCGCCGAATTCGATCACAAGGCTGGCCACGCCGAGCAGATGGTAGATGTAGGGAATGTGGCTGCCTTTGCGGAACTGCTCGGCGTGGGCGATGCGTGCGTAGTCGACGGCGCGCGCGAAGCGGTCGGTGAAGATGGTCATGTGCTGCCCCCTTGGCATGGTGGTGATGGGCGGCCAGGGTCGCCTGGGCGCGGTGCAGCCGTGCGGCAGATGATGGCCGGCGAATGCGGGAATGATCGCAGCTGGGTGTCGCGTGGGGTGAGATGCGTGTTGGAGATGCGCGAGCAAAGGGAACGGAGGCAATCAAGCCACCTTGATTCCCTCCACCCCCTTTTGCAATCCACCTTTACAATCCGGCCGAACTGCCTGCCAACAGACCCGCCGAAGGACCGCGATGCGTCTCACGCCCCATGTCGCAGATCAGATATGGCTTTGCCCCTACCCCATTCGATTCGCGGGTACGCGGTTCGAGGCACGCATGACGGTGATCCGCCTCGCCTCCGGCGGACTGATGCTGCATTCGCCCTGCAGCATCACGGCGGCGATGGCCGATGAGATATCGGCGCTCGGTGCAGTCGCCCATATCGTCGCCCCCGGAAATTTCCACCACCTGTACGTCGCCAGCGCGCAGGCCGCGTTTCCGCGGGCGAAGACATGGATCTGCCCGGGCGTCGAACACAGGCAACCCGGCCTGGCGTTCGACGGACTCCTCGGCGACGTGGCTCCTGCGGACTGGGCTGCGGAGATCGACCAGGTGCTGGTACAAGGCACGCGCATCATGCGCGAGGTCGCCATGTTCCACCGCGCCAGCCGCACCTTGATCCTGGTCGACCTCATCGAGAATTTCACCGACGCCACGCCGCATGCCTCAGGGGCATTGAAATTCTGGTTCAAGTACGTGTTCCGCATGTGGAACCATCCCCGTCCCGCGCCGGAATACCGGATGGGCTGGAGCGACCGGCAGGCAGCGGCAGAATCGCTTCGGCGCATTCTGGCGTGGGACTTCCGCCGCATCGTGCTGTCGCATGGTGATCTCATCGAGAGCGCCGCCCATGAGGTCGCCAGCAAGGCATGGCTGGGCATACTCGAAGGGCGATAGACCAAGGGTCGAGCAGTCATGCCAGCGGTTGGGCTTCGGCTCGATCGGCACGTTTCCCCATGTCGGCGAGTCAGTGGTGCCCGTTGGCAGGCATGCCGAATCGCGCTGCGCCGCGCTGAAACGTGCCGGCCAGTGAAATCCCGTCTGTACGCGGCGGGCAGTCCAATCGTCCATTCAGTTTCCAGCCAGCTACCGACCCGGCATCCGCGTAACCTTGCGCGCTCCCACCGCCTGGCTTCGTCTGATGCAAGAGAAACCGACCGACCCGCATACGCGTGCGGCGCTTCCGCTTGCGCCGTCGCTGGACTCGACGCTGGCCGATGCGCAGATGCCGCGGCAGTTCCGTCCACTGGATCGCCGCGTGCTCTGGATCAGCGCACTGGCCATGGGGCTGGGCGCGGCGGTCGCGGTGATCGCCCGGGTGCTCACCGGCCTGATCGGGCTGGTGACCAATCTGGCGTTCTACGGGCGCTGGAGCTTCGCGTTTTCCAGCCCGGCCGGCAACCATCTTGGCCTGTGGGTGGTGGCGGTGCCGGCGATCGGCGGGCTGATCGTGGGCGTGATGGCGCGCTGGGGCTCGCGTGCGATTCGCGGCCACGGCATTCCCGAGGCAATGGAGCAGGTGCTGCTCAACGAAAGCCGCATTCCGCCCCGCATGACCTGGCTCAAGCCGGTTTCCTCGGCGGTGGCCATCGGCACCGGCGGCCCGTTCGGGGCCGAGGGGCCGATCATTGCCACCGGTGGCGCGATGGGCTCGCTGATCGGCCAGCTCCTGCATGTGACGGCGGACGAGCGCAAGACCCTGCTGGCGGCCGGCGCCGCGGCCGGCATGGCGGCGGTGTTCTCGGCGCCGATCTCGGCCGTGCTGCTGTCGATCGAGCTGCTGCTGTTCGAGCGCCGCGCCCGCTCGCTGATTCCGGTGGCGCTTGCGGCCGTGATCGGCACCGGCGTGCGCTACGTGCTGGAAGGCAATGCGCCGATGTTCCCGATGCCGGATGTGGCCTCGCCGGGGCTGCTGGCGATCGCCACCTACATCGTGCTCGGGCTGCTCACCGGCATGGTCAGCGTCGGCATCACCAGGATGACGTATGCCATTGAAGACGGTTTCGAGAAGCTGCCGATCCACTGGATGTGGTGGCCGGCGCTCGGCGGCATCGTGGTGGGCGCCGTGGGGTATGTGATGCCCAGGACGCTTGGCGTGGGCTACGACAATATCGCGGCGGTCATCGCCGGGCAGATCGGGCTCGGCGGCATGCTGGCGTTGTGCCTGCTGAAGCTGCTGTCCTGGTCGGTGGCACTGGGCAGTGGCACCTCGGGCGGCACCCTGGCGCCGCTGTTCACCATCGGCGGCGCCCTCGGCGGCGTGGCCGGCGTGCTGCTGGTGACCTGGGCGCCCTGGCTGCAGGTGGATCCCCGCATGGCGGCCCTGGTCTGCATGGCCGCGATCTTTGCCGGTGCGTCGCGCGCCTTCCTGACGTCGGTGGTGTTCGCCTTCGAGACCACGCAACAGCCGCACGGTCTGCTGCCCTTGCTGGGTGGTTGCGCTGCCGCGTACCTGATCTCCGGCCTTTTGATGCGCAACACCATCATGACCGAGAAGATCGTCCGCCGCGGCGTGCGCGTGCCGTCGGAGTATTCGGCCGACTACCTCGAGCAGATCACCGCAGGCGAGGCATGCAGCAAGGATGTGGTGAGCCTGGATGCCTCCCGGCGTCTGGCCGACGTGCGCGACTGGCTGCACCAGGATGAGCCGCCGGCGCGACACCAGGGGTTCCCCGTGCTCGATGGCAAGCGCCGGGTGATCGGTGTGCTCACGCGACGCGACCTGCTCGGCTCCGCGCTGGATGGAGAAACGCTGATCGGCGCGCTCGTCAAGCGCAGCGTGCTTGCGGTGCGGGAAGACCATTCCCTGCGCGAAGCCGCCGACCACATGGTTGAGGCCGATGTCGGTCGACTCGTGGTTCTCGGCCGCGAAACGCCACATCAAATGATCGGAATCCTCACCCGAGGGGATCTGCTCGCCGCTCACGCGCAGCGATTGCGCGAGTCGCGGCATCTCAGTCGTCACCTGGGCCGAACAGTGAAGGCTCGCCAAGTTCACTAGGAGCCTGGCCGCAGCCGAAAGCGTCAAAGCCCGCTTGAACGGAGTCGGGCCCGGGTTCGTTGGTGCAAGCGGGCAGCCTGCCTGCACAACCTGCGTCCAGAGTCATCGCGACGGGCTGGCGTCGGCTGGCTATGATCGACATGGCGAGCGCGGCGACGGATACCACCCTGCCCGCCGCATGTCGCCGGTCACGGGAGAACGTCGCAGTGAGCAAGCACAGGGACGGCTCGTCCGATCCGGCACCGTTGCGCACCTCGGTGCTGCAACGGATACCGCGCAGTATCTGGGCGCTCGGTTTCGTGTCGCTGCTGATGGACGTCTCCTCCGAGATGATCCACGCACTGCTGCCGGTGTACCTGGTCACCGTGCTGGGCACCTCGACCCTGACGGTCGGCTTCATCGAGGGCATGGCCGAGGCCACGGCGGCGATCACCAAGGTGTTCTCCGGCGCGTTGTCCGACTGGCTGGGGCGGCGCAAGCTGCTTGCCGCGATCGGCTATGGGCTGGCGGCGATCACCAAGCCGATCTTTCCGCTGGCGGGCAGTGCCGGCTGGATCGTGATTGCCCGCTTCATCGATCGCGTCGGCAAGGGCATCCGCGGTGCGCCACGTGATGCACTGATTGCCGATCTCGCCCCGCCCGGCCTGCGCGGCGCCGCGTTCGGCCTGCGCCAGTCGCTCGACACCGCCGGCGCGTTCATCGGCCCGCTGCTGGCGATCGGACTGATGTGGCTGAGCTCCGACCGCATCCCGCTGGTGTTCTGGGCAGCGGTGCTCCCGGCTTTCGGGTCGTTTGCGCTGATCGTTTTCATGGTTCGCGACGCGCCGGCCACCGAGGCAGGCAAGGCCGTGCGCCCACCGCTCTCGCGTGCCGAACTGGCACGCCTGCCGCCTCTGTACTGGTGGACGGTGACGGTTTCGGCCGTGTTCACGCTGGCGCGCTTCAGCGAGGCGTTTCTGGTGCTGCGTGCGCAGCAACTGGGTCTGGAGCTGTTGCTGATCCCGGTCGTGCTGGTGTTGATGAACGTGACCTATTCGCTCGCCTCGTATCCGATCGGCGTGCTGGCGGATCGGTTCCATCGCGGCACGCTGCTGGCGCTGGGCTTTGCCGTACTGGTGGCGGCGGATCTCACCCTGGCGCTGGTGGGCGGGATGACCGGCCTGGTGCTGGGCGTGGTGCTGTGGGGGCTGAACATGGGCATGACGCAGGGGCTGCTGGCCGCGCTGATCGCCGACACGGCACCGCAGTCACTGCGCGGCACCGCCTTCGGCGTGTTCAACCTGGTCAGCGGGCTGGCCCTGCTCGCCGCCAGCGTCGTGGCCGGCGAACTCTGGGATAGGTTCGGCTCCAGCGCCACCTTCCTGGCCGGCGCACTCTTCGCCACCTTGGCGCTGCTGAGCCTGATTCCGGCGATGGTTCATACCAGGAAGCATCGCGCTGGCGGCACTTGAGCGGGTCTGCAGCACACGCCGCCGTTTGCGCGCTCGTCTGGACAGCCGAGCCGCCTTGGCAGGTGCGTTCAGGACAGCGCAGCGGCGTAGTAGTCGCCATGCCTTGTGACTTGCACGTTCGCGCCGAACGCGCTGGACAGCGCACGGTCGCCAAGCACCTCGGCCTTGCTGCCCTGCTGCAGCACGCACCCGCCGCGCAGCAGCACCAGATAGTCGATCTCCGGCAGGATTTCCTCGACGTGGTGGGTGACCAGCAACAAGGTGGTGCCGTGGCGCGCGACCTGGCGCAGGCTTTCCAGCAGTTCGCGGCGACTGGCCATGTCCAGCCCCGCGCTGGGTTCGTCCAGCAGCAGGGCGCGCGGCCGGTGCACCAGGGCGCGGGCGATCAGCACGCGCTGCAGCTCGCCGCTGGAGAGGCTTTCCATCCACCGCTCAGTCAGATGGCTGGCGCCGATGTGCGCCAGTGCCTGCCGCGCGTGCTCGCGCATGCTGGCATTGACCAGATGGCGATCGGTGACGCCGCGGGTGGCAAAGAACCCCGACACCACCGCATCGAAGACCTGCAATGGGGGATCGCCGGTGCAGTGACGCTGAATCGTCGGCGAGACGATGCCGAGCAGGCGGCGCAGGTCTTCGACGTGCCAGCGCTCGCGTCCGAAGATGCGCACCGTGCCACTGCCGTCGCGGTGCGCCAGCGGATACAGCTGGCGCGCGACCAGCTTGACCAGGGTCGACTTGCCCGAGCCGTTGGGGCCGAGGATGGCGGTGTGCTGGCCTGCGGCAATGCGCAGGGTCAGCCGATCCAGCGCCAGTTGCTCGCCCTGCATGACGCTGGCCTGGTCGATCTCCAGCAGGGCGGCGTCCGGCGCGGGCAACTCGTGGCTGACAGTGTCGATGCTCATGCCGGCAACCTTGCCTGCTTGACCGCGGCTCGGCAATACAGTGGCACGCGGTTTGTTTGCCAGACCTGCCACGGGCAGCTGTCACATCATGCGGTGGAGTGTCGTTTCAGCGAGAAAGACTGACTTGCTCAGGCGAAGGCCGACCAGACGAGCGGGCGCGTGTCATGCTGGCTCCTGGCAAAACTCACTGTGCCGAGCGCTGGTTCTGAAGCTTTCGCACCGGGTGCCATGGCCAGACCGATCTGGTGCTCGGCACGCATGCGCGCGGCCTTTGCCGCGAACCATGCCTTGGGGCCGACCAGCAGCACGCCGAACGCCGAACCCGCCACACGGGAAAGTTCGATGGTCTGACGCAGATGGGCAACCAGGTGCTGGTTGAACGCGTCGTTGAGGGCGGCAACGCCGAATGGCGGTGCGACGTATTCGTCGAGCAGGCTTGCCAGCACAGCGGCAACACGCAACGCAATTTCGCGGTTGGCCTGCAGCACGTGCGCGTCGCCGGCGGGAACCTGCCAGACACCCTCGAGGGCGCGGATCAGTGCATGGAACTCGGCCTGGTTCAGCGGCCGCTGGCTCAGCGCCGTGTTGCGCCGGTTCAACAACCATGCCTGATCGGCGGCCGGCAGGGCATGCGAGCGATGGGCAGCGCGATCCCTGGCCTGCTCGATCGACAGGCCATCGGCGGCAAGGCCGGCAGCCAGCGCTTCGCGCGTGAGCGGCTGCGCGCGTGCCATGCCGTCGGCATCGTACCAACGGCGGTACTCCAGCGTGGTCGGGTGGAACAGCTCCCGCGGCGGCTTCACCGTGGCACGCGCCTCAGCTGCGTCGTCGAGGGTGGGAGCGATCGGGCGCGGGCCCGCATACTGGGCAGCCAGCAGTCGATCGAGCAGCACTTCGGCGGTGACCAGAAACTGGTGATAACGGGCGTGCGGGTCGTTGTCGCCGACCACCGCAAAATAGACAAAGCGGATCCGCGCCGT
>JAJXYE010000071.1 GCA_021780735.1 Pseudomonadota bacterium
CGACTCAGCCGGCACGTCGGTGCACAAGACGGGGCCGCGCGAGTGGCAGGCGCGGATCGGGAAGATTCCGGTCGTCGTCGAGTAACGGGGTCATCGCGACATCGGCCCAAGGGCCCTGCCTGGCAGGGCCTTTTTGCTTGCTGTAGCCCGCTGGCGCAGTACAGACTGCGCAGTCGCAGGTGCCGCGTCCTGCAAGGTACGGCAGCAGCTGCCGGCGGGTGCCGGACACGGTGATTGAGGATCCGCTGGCTTTCGCGTTGGAAGAGCACTTGGAAGACTTTCTGGTGCGCAACGGGAGCCAGACCGAGCTGAGCTGCGACTTCGCGATCTACGAGGAGGATGGCGATCCGGTCGGTCAGCAGTACTAGGCCGACGCCGGTGACATCGACATCCTGGCGGTCAGCCACGACTGCAAGTGCCTGCAGGTGGTGGAGTTGAAGCGTGGTCGTGCCACCGATGTGTTGGTGGGGCAGACCCCTCGCTACATGGGCTACGTCACCGAGCAGGTCGCCGAAGCGGGCCAGACGGTGGAGCGTGCACGTCACGCGGGTGCTGGCTTGGTAGCTGCCTTTTCAGTTGATGCGGCGGGCCATTTCACTTGGCAACCGGCCGACGTAAAGATATCTTGGTGTTCATGTTTACGTAAATTACTGTTTTTGTGGGGCATAAGGCGATAGATTAAAGATCCCCGGTGGCGTCTTTACGGATAATCGCGCGCATGGCTCGCTTTGTTCACCACGATCTCCGGCTGCTGGACCCTGCGTTCAGCTCGCCGCTGCTGGATGTGCTCACCGAGCTGGAACACCTGCGCCGGCTGGAGCTGCGTGGGACCACGCCGGTGCCGGTGTTCATGCAGCTGAAGGCGGTATTCCACTTGCTGGAAAGCCTCGCCTCGGCGCGGATCGAGGGCAACCACACCACGCTGGCCGACTACGTGGAGCGCAAGGTGACCGGTGCCCGTGACGGTGACGACGAGGCGCACGAGATCGGCAATATCGAACAGGCCATGCGCGAGGTGGAGCAGGTCATCACACCGGGCGCTGCGATCAGCGAGCATCTGATCCGCCAGTGGCACGCCATGACCGTGGATGGCCTCAAGCGCGAAGGCGACCGCCATCCCGGTGCGTGGCGCACCGGGGGCGTGAAGATTGCCCAGGCCGAGCATCAGCCGCCCGACGCGATCGACGTGCCGGCTTACATGCAGGAGCTGGTGGCCTTCATCAACCGCGACGATCCGCCGAAGTACGGCCTGATGAAGGTGGCGCTAGTCCATCACCGCTTTACCTGGGTGCATCCCTTCAGCAACGGCAACGGCCGGGTGGTGCGACTGCTCACCTATGCGCTGCTGATCAAGTACGGCTTTCAGGTGCAGACCGGTGGCCGCGTGATCAATACCGCCGCGGTGTTCTGCACCGATCGCGAGCGCTACTACGCCATGCTGGCGCGCGCCGACAAAGGCACGGATCAAGGGCTGGAGGATTGGTGCACCTACGTGTTGTCCGGCGTGCTGGATGAGTTGCGCAAGGTGGACAGTCTGGCCGATTACACCTACCTGACCCGCGAGATCCTGTTGCCTGCGCTGAGTCTCGCGCGGGAACGGCAATGGGTGACGGCCCAGGAAGAAGCGGTGCTTGCGCTGACGGCCCGGAAAGGCGTGGTGAAGGCGGCCGATCTCTCCGACGCCATGCCCAAGCTCAATGCAGCCCAGCGCACCTACCAGATTCGCAAGATGGTTCAGGGTGGCATGCTGCAGCCGGTACAGCCGGGGGCACGGCAGTACGTGCTGGGTTTCATGAACAACTATCTGTTGCGTGGAGTGATCCAGGCGCTGACCGTGTCTGGCTTCATTCCGGCCAGCGTCAGTGCGCCACCAGGGCCTGCGAAAGACGTTTGAAGGGGAAGGGCATAGATGACATCAGCAAGCCGGAACGTGCGACGCAGCATTGGCGACGGCATCGGCCAGTTGCTGTCCAACCAGGAGCCGATGTTCAACGCATGGTTCTTCAGCACCGTGCAGTTGGTGTTTGCCGGCAGCGATTCGGAAGGCCTGCAGTACGGCACGATCAAGACGCCGGCCAAGTTCTTTCTGAAGTGGAAGGAGGACGCGGCCGCGACAGCCGCTACACGCCGGACAAGCACCTGCTGAAGATGTGCGGCAAACATCGGCTGATCGAGCTGATGCGCTATTCGTACCGTTCGACGGCGGCATCAAGAAGGTGCTGCAAGTGGATCAGCATTTCGGCATCAAGGCCGCGCAACAGCTCGTCCACGAGCCTAAGGGCGGCACCATCTGGCGCACCCGGGGCAGTGGCAAGAGCATCGTGATGGTGCTGCTGGCCCGCTGGCTGTTGCAGGACAACCGCATGCGCGGGTGGTGGTGATCACCGGCCGCGACGAGCGGGGCAAGCAGTATAGAGCGGGTCTTCGGCGATGCCGGCGAAAGGATCTACCGCACCCACAGCGGTCGCGACCTGATGCGCCAGCTGGGTCAGGCCTCGCCGCGGCTGCTGTGTTCACTGGTGCACAAGTTCGGGCAGGAGGCGCGTGGTAAGAAGGATCAGGAGTTCGAGGCTTACCTTGAAGAACTGTAGATGCAGCCCAGCCCGACCCACAACGTGCTTTTCGTAGGTCTGATGGACCGCTGGATGCCGCACTGGCGCGACTGTCGCGACATGCTGAACCGGTTGCCGGTGCGCAACGAGCATTGGGACTACTGAACGCGGTGGTGCATGGCCCCGTCCCGAAAGCAATATGGGTGTTCCGGTCCAGCTGGAGGCGCGTCTTGCGGTCGAGACTCGTTGTGCGAATGTTGCCGTCGCGGGTGTCGTGGCCCGCAGAGCTATCGGCCTGATAGCGGTTCTGATGCCATGGATGCGCCGCCGCACCCTGTGATGACGTCCTGAGCCAAGGCCGGCGAGGAGCGCTTCATCCGTGTCCAAAAGTGGTCTGGACGTCCAAACGGATCAGCTCCGCAAAATCATTTGCAATTGCTTTGTCGCAGCGCAACACTGCCCGGATTGCTTCCCCCACCACCACCCAAGAGAGCCGTGAATCCCAACGCCCCTGCGCCGCTTTCCGCGGACGCCCCCTGGATCGTGATGAAGTTCGGCGGCACCAGTGTCGCCACCCTGCCGCGCTGGCACAACATCCGCGAGCTGGTCGCCAGCCGCCGCGCCGAAGGCGCGCGCGTGTTGGTGGTCGTATCGGCGCTGACCGGCATCACCGATGCGCTGAAACAGCTGTGCGGCGAGGGCGACCAGGGCAAACGCAAGGCGGCGGCCGGCGCCATCGCGCAACGCCACCACGACCTGCTCGGCCACATGCGGCTGCCGCTGCCGGCCACGCTGGGCGCGCGCCTGGACGAGCTGACCGCGCTGGCGGCGGAAGGTCCGGCGCGGCTGGGCGAACTGGCGTGGACGGCCTTGGTACAGGCGCACGGCGAGCTGATGTCCAGCGCGCTGGGGGCGGCCTTCCTCAGCCACACCGGGCTGGCCACGCAATGGCTGGACGCGCGCGATTGCCTCGCCGCAGTGGCGCTGCCGAACCAGAACGAACGCACCAAGCTGCTCTCGGCGATGGTGGAGGCCAGGCCCGAT
>JAJXYE010000324.1 GCA_021780735.1 Pseudomonadota bacterium
ACGCGAGTTGCTGCAGGTGGAAACCTGGAACCCGCGCGACTACGCCACTGACAGGCATCGCAGCGTGGACAGCAGCTCCTATGGCGGCGGTCCGGGCATGGTGATGATGATTGAACCGTTGCGCGCAACCCTGGCGGCCATGCGCAACGCGGCACCGGAACCGGTGCATCTGGTTTATCTCAGTCCGCAGGGAGCGCGGCTGACGCAGGGCAGGGTGGAGGCGCTGGCGAGGTTGCCGCGCATCGGTCTGCTTTGCGGGCGTTACGAAGGTGTGGACGAGCGTCTGCTGGCGCACGAGGTCGACGAGGAGCTTTCCATCGGCGATTATGTGCTGTCCGGTGGTGAGCTGGCTGCCGCGGTGATCATCGACGCGGTGGGACGCTTGCAGGATGGCGCGTTGAATGACGCAGCCTCGGCCGAGCAGGATTCATTCTCGGATGGATTGCTCGATTGTCCGCACTATGCAAAACCGGTGCAGGATGCGCTGGGTACCGTACCGGAGGTGTTGCTGTCCGGTGACCATGCGGCGATTGCCCGCTGGCGCCTGAAGCAATCGCTGGGACGAACCTGGTTGCGCCGACCGGACTTGTTGTCACAGCGTGGGCTGGATGCTGCATCCCGTGCATTGCTGGACGAATTCCGTCGCGAACATGCTTTGTTGCAGGAGCAGGCGCGGCAAGACGATGCGGCCGGCGACGGTTGCAGCCTTTGACATAGATTTACGTGAACCGACAGGTGCGCCATGAACAAGATCATTGAACAGTTTGAATCCGAGCAGATCACCCGCCAGCTGCCGGAATTCAGCCCCGGCGACACCGTGGTGGTCAACGTCAAGGTGAAGGAAGGCAACCGCGAACGCGTGCAGGCGTTCGAGGGTGTGGTCATTGCCAAGCGCAGCCGCGGCCTGCATTCGGCCTTCACCGTACGCAAGATCTCGCATGGCACGGGCGTGGAGCGCGTATTCCAGGCGCACAGCCAGCAGATCGAGTCGGTGACCGTCAAGCGCAAGGGCAAGGTGCGTGGCGCGAAGCTGTATTACCTGCGTGGCCTGGAAGGCAAGGCCGCGCGCATCAAGGAAGATATCGCCGCTGCCGCCGCCGCCAAGGCGAGCGCAAAGGCCGCCGCTGCCGCCGAGTAATTCCCTCAGGGAACCGGCTACGGCAAAAAGCCCGCGGAGCGATCCGCGGGCTTTTCGTTGTCCGTGCCTACCCGATGGCGCGTGTTACTCCAGCCGTTGCGGTGGTTGCAGGAAGTGGCCCTGCACGAAGTCGACACCGCAGGCAAACAACAGCGAGGTGCTGGTCGCATCCTCGACCCATTCGGCGATCGTCTGGCGCTTGAACTCGCGTGCCTGCTGGCAGATCTCGGCGATCTTCTTCTGGCTGTCCGGGTGCTTCGGCAGATCGGCCATGTGGCTGCGGTCGATCTTCAGGTAGTCCGCATCGACGTGGTTGAGCAATTGGAATGAATTGAGGCCCGAGCCGAATTGTTCCAGCGCGAAGCGGCCGCCGAGCTTTTTCCAGCCCTTGACGAATTCCTGGGCTGGACGCAGCAGCGTCATCACCTTGCTCTCGGTCATTTCCAGCACCAGGTGGCCGTGCTTCAGGGCGGCGGCGCCGAGCTTCTCGGCCAGCCACGGCAGCAGGGTTTCGTCCTGCAGCGAGGCGGCGGTGAACTTGACGAAGAAGGTGGTCTGCTGGCCTTGATCATCGCGTGCCTTCAGCGCCTGGATGGCCCGTTCCAGTACCCAGCGGTCGATGGCGCCGGTCAGGTTGTGCTTTTCGGCAATCGGCATGAAGAAGCCGGGCAATACCTCGCCCTGCGGGCCGTTCATGCGCAGCAGCAATTCTGAATATTCGCCCTCGGCGTCCTGCAGACTGATGGTTTGCTGGTGGTACAGCACCAAGCCATCACCGGCGAGCGCCTTTTGCAGCAGGCCGAGCCAGAAGCGATCACGTTCCTCGTCGGCCTTCTCGCGCGCTGCGGGGTCATGCAGCTCCACCTGGCTACCGCCCAGGCTCTGCGCCGTACGCAAGGCATGGCTGGCCTGGTTGAGCAGGGTATCGGCGTTGGCATTTGTCTCGCCCAGCAGGCTGCCACCAACGCTGGCAGTCACCGAGATCGAGCGCGTGCCCGCATCGAAGATCTCGCTGCTGACGCTGTGCTGCAGTTTGGCGATCCATTCGCGGATGGCCTCATCGGGGCGAGAATCAAGCAGCACGCCCAGGGTATGTTCGGCCAGCATCCCGGCGACATCATCGGCGCCGAGCAACATGCGGATGCGGTCGGCAAAGCCGGCCAGCAGTTCGTCGGCCTTGCCCAGACCGATCCCGCTGACCAGGGATGACCAGCTATCCGGTTCGATCAGCAGCAACGACTGCCCCTTCTTGCCCTTGGCTGCCGCGGTCACCGCGTCGTCCACTTGCGCCAGCATGTGCGAGCGGTTGTACAGGCCGGTTACCGGGTCACGCTGCAGTTGCTCAAGTACGGCAGGGTCGACCATCTGCCGGCGGAACACGATCTGCAGACAACGTTCGCCTTCGAACGTGGCCGGGGCAAACTCGACGGTGGCGTCGAAGCGGGTGTCGTCGGCACGGCGTGCGCGAAGGGTGAGCTGGGCAGGAAACTTGCCCTGGTGCGCCTGGCCCTTCAGCAAGGCCTTCATTTCGTCGGCGTTTGCTGCATCGATCATGTCCAGCAGCGGCAGACCGAGCAGGTCGTCGAAGCTGTCGTAGCCGAAGGTGTCGAGGTAGGACTGGTTGGCACGCACATGCATGCCTTCGTGCACATAGGCGATCGCGTCGGTGGATGAATCGAGCAGGGCATCGCAGCGTCGTTCCGTCTCGCGCAGCGCGGTATGCAGCCAGCGCACCTGACGTCGGGTCTGCAGCGAGTCGAATTCACGTTTCAATACGGCGATCAACTGCTTCGGATGGTTGCGCGAGGCGACTCCGCGGGCACCGTGCACGAACAGCTCGGCAATCAGCTCGCTGTCCATTTCCTTGACCAGGGCGAGCAGCGAGAAGTCGCGACCGTAGGCCTCCAGTACGCTCATCGCCTCAACCAGGCTGATGCTGGTGACGTCCGGGTCGAACATCACCACGTCCGGCTCCAGCTCGTTCACCGCGGCCTGCAGCTGTTCGACATTGGTGGCGCGGGCCGGACGCACCGCAATGCCGCTGTTGCGCAACAGGCTGATGATCTGTTCGGCCTCTTCAAGCGAGTTCTCGATGAACAGGATCTTGATGACGAAGTCTTTTTTCATGAGGCGTTGCGTTGTCCGTGGGTCGGTGCGCGCAGTGTGGGGACATCGGGCTGGATGATTGTCACCCATGTTTGTAGCGGATTCCGCTGGCGGCCGCCAGCGTTATGCCGGGTCAGCGCTGGCGGCGGGCTCGTCACAATGGCCGTTTGGATGGCTCGCCAGCCACTTCACGCACCAGCCGGGGTACCAGATAGCCTGGCAGTCGGGCGCGCAGCGCATCGACCAGTTGCAGCGCGGTGGCGTCGTCCACCTCGAAATGGGCGACGCCCTGCACCCGATCCAGTTGATGCAGATAGTACGGCAGCACGCCAGCCGCAAACAGCCGCTCGGACAGGTTCGCCAGACTGTCGGCGGTGTCGTTGATTCCGCGCAGCAGCACCGACTGGTTGAGCAAGGTGACGCCTGACTGGCGCAGTCGTGCACAGGCTTGGTCGACACCGGCATCGATCTCGCTGGCATGGTTGGCATGCAGCACCAGAACCTTCTGCAGCGGCAGCGCTGCCAGCCAGTCGAGCAGGGCTTTGTCGACGCGCTCGGGCAGCACCACCGGCAGGCGGCTGTGGATGCGCAGGCGGGTGATGTGCGGCAGCTCGGTCAGGCCTCGGCTCAATTCCTGCAGCTTTCCGGTGGCCAGCGACAGCGGGTCGCCGCCGGAAAGGATCAGCTCGCTGATCGAGGGATCCTGGCGCAGGTGCTCCAGCGACTGTCGCCATTGCCCCGCGGCAGCCATTTCGTCGCCGTAGGGGAAGTGCCGGCGAAAGCAGTAGCGGCAATTGACCGCACAGCTGCCGCTGGCGATCAGCAGGGCGCGGCCCTGGTACTTGTGCAGCACACCGTGGGCAGCGCGGGCATCCATGTCGCCTACGGCATCAACGACGAAGTCCGCAGCCTGGTCGAGTTCGGCCAGTTGCGGCAGAACCTGCAGCAGCAACGGGTCGGCCGGGTCGTTGCGGCGCATGCGTGCGACAAAGCCGCGGGGAACCCGCAAGGCAAAGCCGGCGTCGTTCGGGGGCAGCCGGCCGGCCAGATCGCCCAGACCCACCGCCTGCAGCAACTCGCCGGCGTCGGTAATGGCGTCGCGCCAAAGCTCGCGCCAGTCGGGCGCGGGCGATGATAGGCGGGGATGGGGGCTTGCGGTTATCATGTCGGGCCTTGGAGCGGGCGGCGAAGCCCGTGACAGACACCCATTTTAGCCGCCCCCGGGCGAAATTGACTGCGGAGCAGATAGCGCATGGCAACCCTTGGCCTCAACGATGTGAAAACGGGCAAGAAGATCCTTCACAACGGTGATCCCTGGATCATCACCGAAGCGGACTTCGTCAAGCCCGGCAAGGGTCAGGCATTTACCCGCATCCGCATCCGCAACCTGAAGGATGGCCGCACCACCGAGCAGACGCTGAAGTCCAGCGACTCGTTCGAAGAGGCCGACGTCACCGACACCGACATGCAGCTTTCGTTCATCGACGGCATCGGCAAGGATCGGGTGTGGAACTTCATGAACATGGAGACCTTCGAGATGGCGACGGCCACCCTGGCCGCCATGGGCGACGCCTGGAAGTGGCTCAAGGGCGAGGAGGAATGCGTGGTCACCCTCTTCAACGGCAACATCGTCGCCGTGCAGGCGCCAAAGTTCGTCGAGCTGAAGATCATCGAGACCGATCCGGGCGTGCGTGGCGATACCTCGGGCGGCGGTGGCAAGCCGGCCACGCTGGAAACCGGTGCCGTGGTGCGCGTGCCGCTGTTCGTCAACCAGGACGAAGTGATCAAGGTCGATACCCGCACCGGCGAATACGACAGCCGCGTGAAGTGACTGATGGGAGCACCTTGGCTCCCGTCGCAGATCAGGCCGGCATGACCGGCAAGCGAATGGGGCGGGCGCCGCAAGGTGTACCGCCCCATGTCGTATCCACCAACACCCGCCGCAAGGAGCAAGCCCTGCATGAGTCAGAGCAACCCGCAACCCGTCGACCTGATCATCGAGGCCCGCTGGGTCGTGCCGGTGGAGCCACACGCGGTGGTGCTGGATCACCATGCCGTGGTGGTGGACGCTGATCGCATCGTCGCCCTGATGCCGATCGCCCAGGCTCGCGCGGCCTATGCCCCGCGCGAACGGGTGGAGCTTGGCGAACACGCGCTGATCCCCGGTCTGGTCAACAGTCACACGCACAACCCCATGACCCTGCTGCGTGGCCTGGCTGACGACCTGCCGCTGATGGTCTGGCTGCACCAGCACATCTGGCCGGCCGAGGCGAAGGTGCTCGGGCCGGAGTTCGTGCGCGACGGGGTGGAGCTGGCGGTGGCCGAGATGCTGCGTGGCGGCACCACCTGTGCCAACGAGAACTATTTCTTCCCCGACGTCATCGGTGCCACTTACCGCAAGCTCGGCTTTCGCGCCGTGGTCGGTTTGCCGGTGATCGAGTTTCCGACCGCCTGGGCGAAGAGCCAGGACGAGTACTTCGAGCGCGCCAGTGAAGTGCACGACAGCTTCCTCGGCGAGGCGCTGGTCAGCACCGCCTTTGCTCCGCATGCACCCTATACGGTCTCGGACGAGAGCTTCGAGCGCATCCGCGTATTGTCCGATCAGCTCGATATTCCGGTACACCTGCATACGCATGAAACCGCGCACGAGATCGAGGAGGAGAAGAAGAAAAGTGGCTTGCGACCGTTCCAGCGACTGCAGAAACTCGGTCTGGTCAACGACCGCCTGATCGCGGTGCACATGACCCAGGTCACCGACGGCGAGATCGCCGCCTGCGCCAGCGCCGGCGTCTCGGTGGTGCATTGCCCGGAGTCCAACCTCAAGCTCGCCTCCGGCTTCTGTCCGGCCGAGAGGTTCCGCCTGGCCGGGGTCAACCTGGCCATCGGCACGGATGGCTGTGCCTCCAACAATGATCTGGACATGTTCGGCGAGATGCGCACGGCCGCGCAGATGGCCAAGGCGGTGGCGCAGGACGCTGCCGCGTTCGATGCGGCGTTTGCGCTGCGTGCCGCCACGCTCAATGGTGCGAAGGCGATCGGACTGGAGAGCCGCATCGGTTCGATCGAGGTCGGCAAGCAGGCTGACCTGGCTGCGCTGCGGCTGAGCGACCTGGAGACCCAGCCGCTGTTCCATGTGTTGTCGCAGCTGGTCTACGCCTGTGGTCGCCACCAGGTCAGCGACGTATGGATCGCCGGCAGGCGCAAGCTGGCCGGACGCGAACTGATCGGCATGGACACCACGGCGATCCTCGGCAGAACCCATGCCTGGCGCGAACGCCTTGCTTCGGGCTGAGTCGATCATGCCTCGCTATCTGGTCATGTTGATGCGCCGCCCGCAGCTGGATCAGGCACTGGTGCCGCTGCACCAGGCCTATCTGGCCGGCTTGCGCGAACAGGGCAGGATCGAACTGTCCGGTGCGTTCGGCGACCGCTCCGGCGGCGCTTACCTGCTGCGCGCCGCCGATCTGCACGAAGCGATCGCGATCGCCCACGACGACCCCGCGCACGTCAGTGGCGGCTGGCATGTCACGGTGTACGAATGGCAGGCGCATTAAACTTCATGGCTAACGCCGAGGATCCCATCATGCAGACCGTTCCCAACGTCAGCCCGGAAGAACTCAGCCGTTTCAACAGCCTGGCGGCGAACTGGTGGGATCCGGACGGTGAGTCGCGCCCGCTGCATGATCTCAACCCGATACGCATGGCCTACGTGGCGGCACGTGCCGATTTGCGCGATTCCCGCGTGGCCGATGTCGGCTGTGGCGGCGGACTGTTGAGTGAGTCGTTGCGGCGCGCCGGTGCCCGCGTCACCGGTATCGACCTGGGCGAGAAGGTGGTCGACATCGCCAAACTGCACCTGCATGAGTCGCAGCTGGACATCGATTATCGGGTGCAGTCCTCGGCCGAGCTGGCCGCAACCGAAGCGGCCAGCTTCGATGTGGTGTGCTGCATGGAGCTGATCGAGCACGTGCCCGATCCAGAGGCGCTGGTGCATGATCTGGCCGCCATGCTGAAGCCCGGCGGACGCCTGTTCATGTCCACCATCAATCGCACGCCAGCGGCCTTCGGTGCCGCGATCATCGGCGCGGAATACCTGATGCGCATGCTGCCGCGTGGTACCCATCACTATGCGCAGTTTCTGAAACCCTCCGAGCTGGCACGCCTGCTGCGTCATGCCGGTCTGGAGCTGGAGGATGTCTCTGGGCTCGGCTACAACCCGATCAGTCGCAAGGCCTGGTTGGGCAGGATCACCGCTGTCAACTACATTCTCAGCGCAAGCAAGCCGGCATGAACCCGCTTCCCCGCGATATCCAGGGGGTGCTTTTCGATCTGGATGGCACCTTGCTCGACAGCGCCCCCGACCTGTATGCCGCACTGCTGGTGCAATGCGCGGAGGAGGCTGTCGATGCGCCGCCCTATCCACCGGTGCGCCAAGTCGTGTCGCGTGGTGCCCGCGCCGTGCTGCGCTGCGCCTTTGGCGGGCGCGGCGAAACCGCGCTGGAAGCCCTGGTGCCGCGATATCTGCAGCTGTACCAGCAGCTGATGGCGCAGCAGACGGTGGCGTTCGAAGGGGTTGATGACCTGCTTGGGCGTATCGAGGCCGGCGGTCTGCGCTGGGGCATCGTGACCAACAAGGCGGCTTTTCTCACCGACGAACTGGTTCGCCGCATCGGTTGGGCGGAGCGTGCCAGTGCCGTGGTCAGCGGCGACACGCTGCCGGTGAAGAAGCCGGATCCTGCGCCGGTCATGCTGGCTTGCGCGCGCTCCGCCCTGACCCCTGGCAATACGCTCTTCGTCGGCGACGATCGTCGCGACATCCAGGCCGGGGCCGCCGCGGGCCTGTACACGGTGGCGGTGACCTGGGGCTATCTCGATGGCGGCGACCCGCATACCTGGGGTGCCGATATCGTGCTGGATCATCCGGCCGAGTTGGCAAGGTTGCTGCGACTGGAATCGACGGTCGCATGATCGAGCTGGTCGAACAGAAAGCGGGGCTGCAGGGCTTCATCGACAAATGGCTGGCGGTGCAGCCGCAACAGCGCGTCGCGCTGGTTTTCGTCGACGGGCAGGACTTCCCCGGTCATGTGGCGCTGGCCGCACTCGAGCAGGAACTGCTCGGCGCCGCCTACGGCATTCGTGAGCCGCAGGTCGCGGTGGCCAAGCTCAACTGGTGGGCGGAGGAGCTCGCCGGGGCTGCTGCCAGTGGCGGCCGTCATCCACTGACCCAGGTGCTGTTCGACGACGAGCGTGCGCACGCCATGCCCGCCGAGCGCTGGCTGGCTCCGGTGCTGGCCGCGATGGCCCAACTGGAGCAGGGCACGGCGGCGGATTTTCCGGCACAGTTTCGGGCGGCGCTGACGTTCCACGGGGCCCTGGCCGTGCTGGAAACGACCTGGTGGTATGGCGCCGAAGCGTCATCCGAAAAGGCGGCGCGGGTCGCCACCCTCAATCACCTGCTGCACGCCTTGCTTCGACTGCCGCAGGACGCCGAGCGCGACCGGTTGCCCGTGCCGATGGCGCGACTGGCCCGATACGGCCTGGATCGCGCGCAATTGCGCATGCCCGGGGCGGCGCGGCAGCAGGCGATCAGGGCGCAGCTGGGCGATCTGCTGGCCGGCTGGAACGAGGCCGATGCATTGTCCGGTCCGCTCAGCGTGTTCCGCTCGCTGGAATCCCGCCACGGCCGCTGGCTGGCGCGGCGAGCGATGCGTTCGGGCGATGCGTTGGCGGCGCTGCAGGCTGGTCAGCCGAGCACCGGGCCGGCCACTGCGCTGCGGGCGTGGCGGGCTGCGCGCGCCTGGCAGCGGCAAGTGCGCTAGTTTCGTGAAAACGCAGCGTTTCCCCCGCGCCACTATTGCGCCACGACCTGCCTGCCCCAAACTTGAAACGCTTCGAGGCGATACAGTTGCCGACGTCAGGATCCAGATCATGCCGAACCAGGAAAATACCGCCCGCCTCCTGCCCGACGTTGCCGTGCACGCGCAGCCGCATCTTGCCGGTGCGCTGGACTGGGTCGGCATGGCCGATATCCAGGTGCCGGTACTTTTCGATGCCGGCGACGGCGCGGTGCAGCGCGCCAGTGCGCGGGTAGGTGCCTTCGTCAACCTTCGCCGCCCGGACAAGCGTGGCATCCACATGTCCAGGCTTTACCTGCAGGTCGAGGAGGCGCTCGGCACGCAGACGCTCGGCAGGGAGTCCCTGCACGCTTTGCTGCGCGGCTTTCTCGAGTCGCACAAGGATCTGTCCGACCGAGCCTGTCTGAGCATCCGTTTCGAACACCTGGTACGTCGCCCCGCGTTGCGCAGCGAACACAGCGGCTGGCGCGCCTACCCGGTCTGCATCGAGGCCAGCCTCACTGGCGACGATTTCCTGCTGGAGTTTGGCACGGAGGTGGTTTATTCATCGACTTGCCCCGCGTCGGCGGCGCTGTCGCGCCAGCTGATTCAGGATCAGTTCGCCAGGGACTTCGATGCGGCCGTCCCGCTGGATCGTGCCGCGGTTCTGTCGTGGCTCGGCAGCGAGCGCGGCATCGTGGCGACGCCGCATGCCCAGCGCAGCGTGGCGCGACTGCGCATTCGTCCCGCCGCCACGGCGCGATTCCAGCTGGTCGACCTCATCGATCGGGTCGAGGACGCGCTAGGCACTCCGGTGCAGACGGCGGTCAAGCGCGAGGACGAGCAGGCCTTTGCTCTGGCCAACGGCGGCAACCTGATGTTCTGCGAGGATGCCGCGCGGCGCATCCAGAAAGTGCTGGACGCCGACGACCGGTTCGGTGATTTCCATATCCGGGTCGAGCACCAGGAAAGCCTGCATCCGCACGATGCCGTGGCGTACGCCAGCAAGGGCGTTCAGGGCGGCTACGGTTCGACTCCCTGATTCTTCAGGGCGAGGAGGGAGCTGCCGCCGTGCCAGCTGCCGGGAAGCAGGCTGCCGCTGCGCCAGCGAGATCGCCAGCGAACCTGGCACGATGCTGATGCCTGCCTTCAGCCCGGCATGGAGCCGTCGCTACGGGGCGTCGGGGGCTCTTCCGGGTGTCTGCAGCGGGGATAGTGAAAGTGCTCGGGCACCGGATCCTCGCCGCCCGTGCACAGTGGCTGGCAACGCAAAAGCCGCCAGCCGGCGAGGAGACTGCCGCGCCATGGACCAAAGCGGGTGACCGCCACCCGTGCATAATCGGAGCAAGTGGGGTAGAAACGACAACGGCCACCCAGCCATGGGCTGATCCAGCGCTTGTACAAACGGAGCAACCACAGTATCAGTCGGGACAGAATATTCACGTTGCCGGAGCGGCTTGAGGGGTGTAGTGGTACAAGTATTCCAGAAGCAGGCTTGCTGGTGTAGAACACATCGGCTATAACACGCGGCCGCCACGGCCAACCACGGTGAAGGGAAATGGCGAAAACCAAAGCGAGTTCGACCGGCGCCAAGGCGCACAAGGGAAAGACGACAACCAAGGCATCCAATGCCAAGGCTGGCAAGTCGAAGGCAGCTGCCAGCAAGGGACAGGCCGTGAAGAAAGCTGCCAAGCCCGTCAGCAAGGCGCCAGCGAAGAAGTCTGCGGCCAGGCCGGTGGCGGGCAAGAAACCGGTCAAGGCGCCGGCGAAGAAGGCTGCGACGGCCTCCAGGCCGGTCGCGAAAAAGGTTGCGCCGAAAAAGGTTGTAGCCAAGAAGGCCGCTCCCAAGACGGTCGTCGCCAAGAAAGCCGCTCCCAGGAAGGCCGCGCCGACGAAGGCGGTAGCCAAGAAGGTTGCGGTGAAAAAGCCGGTCGCCAGCAAGCCGGTAGCGAAGAAGGCGGCCGCCGGAAAAGTCACGCCGCCAGGCAAGGCGGCGCACAAACCGCTGGCCGGGGCCGCAACCAAGCCGGTGAAGCCGGCCAAGGTGGTCGCCAAACCGGCGAGCAAGCCGGCGGCGCCCGCTCCGGCGCCCGCCATCATCAAGAGCACATCCCCCGCGTCCGCCAGCAAGCTCTTCAAGGGCAAGGTGGCGAGCGCAACCGCGATGGTGACGCCCAAGGTCGTTTCTGCCGACGGTGACCATGCCTCCTCCCACAAGAAAGCGAAAGCCTCGTCGTCCTCAATGAATAAATTGGCAACAGAAAAACTCGATAACGGTGTCACCCGTGAAGACGGGCGGTACGCACTACCATCCACCAGTACGATCACGTTGCCCGCGGGTTATCGCCCGTCCAGCGACGAGGAGTACATGAATCCGCAGCATCTGGCCTATTTCCGCAACAAGCTGCGCGATTGGCGCGACCAGTTGGTGGAAGAGTCGCGGCAGACCATGGACAACCTGCGCGAGGAGGTGCGTGATGTCGGCGATGAGGCCGAGCGTGCCACCCGCGAAACGGAGAATTCGCTCGAACTGCGAACCCGCGACCGTTATCGCAAGCTGATCTCCAAGATCGACAAGGCATTGCGTCGGATCGAGGAGGGCAGTTACGGTTTCTGCGAGGAGACCGACGAGGAGATCGGCGTGGATCGTCTGGATGCGCGCCCGATCGCCACCCTCTCGCTCGATGCACAGGAACGTCGCGAGCACCTGCAGAAGCAGATGGGCGACTGAACCCCGGCCTTGCGATCACAACGAACCCCGCCGGCGAGCGGGGTTTCGCTCGTCAGTGGTCGGGGCGAAGTGCAGGTGGCATGGGCGCGGCCATGGGATGGCACGAGTTGCAGCGTACGAAACGGCTTCGCGCTGGTGCCCTCGCTACGCGTCGTGTCCCGCCTCCGCCAACGCCTGCGCCGCGTAGGCCTTCAGCTTCGCCAGGGTCGCAGCCAGTCCGTTGGAGCGGGTAGGTGAAAGGTGCCTGGCCAGTCCGATGGTGGCGATGAATTGCGGTTCGGTAGCGAGGATTTCCTGAGCGGATCGCTCCGAATACACCCGCAAAAGCAGGGCAAGCAGGCCCGAGACGATGGCTGAGTCGCTGATCGCCTCGAAATGCATCTTCGTCGCATTGCCACTGGCTACCAGCCAGACCATCGACTGGCAGCCGTGCACGCGCCAGGCCTCGGTTCTGCTGGCGTCAGGGAACGGCGGCAACTGTTTGCCGAGATCGATCAGATACTGGTAACGCTCGCTCCAGTCGCTGAAAAAAGCGAATTCCTCGGCGATTTCCTGCTGTGCCTGCTCGGCATCGCTCTTGTCGGTCGTATTCATGCCGACATTATCGCGCGGACGCAGGCGTGCAGGGTGCAAGGCTGGCCCCTGGCGCATCGCGTCTCAGCTCCTGATCACGCTCCAGCGCGTACCGTGCGCCCCATCCTCGATCGCGATACCGAGTGCGCCCAGCTCGTCGCGGATCGCATCGGCCCGGGCGAAATCGCGCGCAGCGCGCGCATCGCGCCGCTGTTGCAGCAGGTTTTCGATCCTGACTTCGTCGATCGCGCCTTCGCCACGCCGGAACCAGGCCTCCGGCTCCTGCTGCAGCAACCCGAGCAGGGCGCCACCGCCGAGCAGGGCGGCCTTCGCCGTGGCCGTGCCTTCAAGTCGTGCCTGATCGGCCAACTGCGACAGTTCCGCCAGCGCCTGGGGCGTGTTGAGGTCGTCGCACAAGGCGGCTTCCACGGCGTCGGGTACCGGCAAGTGGCCGGCGGGAATGTCGATGGCAGCCAGGTCGCGCAGCACCCGGTACCAGCCATCGAGCGTGCTCACCGCCTGGGCAATGGCGGCGTCGGACCAGTCCAGCGGCTGGCGGTAGTGTCCGCTGAGCAGGCGCAGGCGCAGGGCCTCGGGCGGATGGGTTTTCAGAAGCTCATGCACCAGCAGCACATTACCCAGCGACTTGGACATCTTGCGGCCGTCGAAGGTGAGCATGCCATTGTGCATCCACCAGCGCGCGAACAGCTTGCCGCCATGTGCGCAGGTGGACTGGGCAACCTCGTTCTCGTGGTGTGGAAACAGCAGGTCGATGCCACCGGCATGGATGTCGATCGTCTCGCCCAGGTGGGCGGCGCTCATCACCGAGCACTCGATATGCCAGCCGGGGCGACCGATGCCCCACGGGCTGGGCCAGCCGGGCAGGTCGGTGCTGGAGGGCTTCCACAGCACGAAATCGGTCGGGTTCTTCTTGTACGGCGCCACCTCGACCCGGGCGCCGGCAATCAGCTCTTCGGTGTCACGCCCGGACAGCTTGCCGTAGTCGGGATAGGAACTGACGTCGAACAACACGTGGCCTTCGGCAGCATAGGCATGCCCGCTGGCGATCAACTGTTCGATCATCGCGATGATCGGCGCGATGTGATCGGTGGCGTGCGGTTCAAGATCGGGCGGCGCAATGCCCAGGCCGGCCATGTCCTCGCGGTACGCCTGCGTGAAGCGGCCGGTGATGGTGCCGATCGCCACACCCTGTGCCTGTGCCGCGGCGTTGATCTTGTCGTCGACATCGGTGATGTTGCGGGCGTAGACCACGTTCGGATAGTGCCGACGCAGCAGCCGGATCAGCACGTCGAACACCACCGGGCCACGTGCGTTGCCGATGTGCACATAGTTGTACACAGTCGGGCCGCACAGGTACAGGGTCACCCGTTCAGGATCGAGCGGGGTGAACGGCTCGCTACGGTGGCTCAGGCTGTTGTAGAGCGAAATCGGCATCGAAGAGAGTCCACAGCGTTGGTGCCGCGCGCGGCGCGGCCAGCGCCGCATCTTAACAAGCGGCCACGGACACCGGGCGAGTGGCTGTCGCTGCAAGGATGCTAAAGGATGCATTCAGCGTGATTTTGTTCCAATGAAACCAGATCGCGCATCGGCGCAGATACAGATGAATCGCTTTGGAGTCGCTATGACCAGATTCTGGTTCCCCGCGTTGGTGTTGGGTTTGGCCGTTTCCGGTGCGGTGTGCGCCCAGGATGGCCGTGGCCCCGACAACGATGGCGATGCGCACTATGGCTGGGCGGACGTGCTGCGGGCGGATCCCGTGCAGGCCGTGACCCAGGCCAATGTGCCGCAGCAACAATGCTACGACCAGCAGGTGGTTCGGCGTGATCCGGGCAACAGCGCTGCCGGCACCGTGCTTGGCGCAGTGATCGGCGGGGTGCTTGGGCACACGATCGGCAAGGGCGACGGGCGCACCGCAGCCACCGTCGTCGGCGCCGTGGCCGGTGGGGCCGTCGGCAATCGAGCCTCCGATCATGGCGGTGACTACGCCACCACGCAGACCCGCTGCCGCGAGGTCGACACGGTGAGGGAGCAGCGTCGAATCATCGGTTACGATGTGGAGTACCGCTACCGCGGCGAGGTCTACATGTCGCGACTCAGCTACGATCCGGGCGAGCGTCTGCGCGTGCGGGTGCGCGTCGATCCGGTCGACTGAAATTCGCGCGGAGCCGCCGCCCGTGGCC